>NZ_BAAATR010000019.1:0-171301 GCF_039533515.1 Kitasatospora cystarginea
CTGGCGTTGACTTTTGGCACGCTGTTGAGTTCTCAAGGAACGGACGCTTCCTTCGGACCGCCTTCCAGCGGGCCCTCCGGGCGCTTCGTTCTTTCGTGTTTCCAGTTTATCAGATGTTTTCCGCTCCGTTTACCGGAGTTTCGCTTCTCTGAATTCCCACTGGGGGGAGTTCCTTTGACTTCGCAGTGAAGCCTATCAAAAGCTTCGGACTGCTCAGTCTCGAGTGTTTTCGCCTGGCCGGGCACTCCGTACGTGGACGGTGCACTGCCTCGACTTGGCTGTGTCGTAGACACTAGCGCTTGAGACTCGTCTTGTCCAGCCCGTGTCTCAACCGTTCAAACCTACTAGCCCGTCAACACCACGTCAATGGCTTGCCGGGGTGATCATGAGACTACCAGGTCAGAGGGGTGACCGGCACATCGCGCTCAGGCGGCCACCGGGTGAAGGTCCGCCCGGTCCGCCTCCTCGACGTCGCCGAGCTCGCCGCGGACCGCGCTGCGCTTGCCCAGGACGAGCGCGTAGATCAGGAATAGCACCTCGGCCAGTACCCCGATGCCGATCCGGGCCCAGGTCGGCAGGCCGGACGGCGTGACGAAGGCTTCCAGGATGCCGCTGGTGAACAACACCGCCGCCAGGCCGAGGGCCATGCCGACGGTGGCACGGCCCTCTTCGGCGAGAGCGGTGGACCTGGGACGGGTACCGGGGTCGATCACGGTCCAGCCGAGGCGCATGCCCATTCCGGCCGCGATGAAGACGGCGGTCAGTTCGAGCAGGCCGTGCGGGAGCAGCAGGCCGAGGAAGAAGTCGAGCCGGCCGGCGGAGGCCATCAGTCCGAGGGCCACGCCGAGGTTGAGGACGTTCTGGAAGAGCACCCACAGCACGGGGATGCCCAGGACGACTCCGAACACCAGGCAGGTGGCGGCGATCCACGCGTTGTTGGTCCACACCTGCAGGGCGAACGAGCTGGCGGGGCGGTCGGAGTAGTAGGTCTCGTACTGGCCACCGGGCCTGGTCATGTCGTGGATCTGCTCGGGGGCGGCGAGACTGTCCCGGACCTCCGGGTGGGCGGCGATCCACCAGCCGATGAGGGCTGAGGCCAGCAGGGAGATCACTGCGATCGGGAGCCACCAGCGGCGTGACCGGTAGAGGGCAGCCGGGAAGCTCACGGCGAAGTAGCGGCCGGCGTCCCGCCAGGACGAGTACCGGCTGCCGGTCACCGCGTTGCGGCCCCGGGCGACCAAGGTGGTGAGCCGGCCCTCCAGGGTCGGGTCGGGTGCGGCGGCCTGAACCTGGGCGAGGTGGCTGGTGGCCCGCTGGTAGAGGGTGACGAGTTCGTCGGCCTCCTCACCGCTGAGTCTGCGCTGCTTGCTGAGGACCTCGAGACGGTGCCACTCCGCCTGGTGGGAAGCGACGAAGACGTCCAGGTCCATGCGGCTCACTCCGGGGCAGAGGCGGTGTCGGGAAACAGCGGGCGGCGGGAGACAGCGGGACGGGCGCGTGCCCGCCGGGGCCGGGCCCTGTCCGGCTTAGCTTGCCAGAGGGCGTACGCCCGTACGTATCGGATACCGGCCGGGTACGGGTCCGGTCTACCGGGGCGCAGCGGGTCACCGTATGTTTGCCGCTGGAGATCGCGGGGGCACCGGACGGCGGGGTGCGCGCGGTGTACGGGTACCCGGCGCTCGGGTGCCCGGTGCGCGGGGCACCCGGAGGTACCCGCGGGCCGGAGCGGGTAGGCGTCGAGGAAGAAACGGGCGGGGTGTAGTGAGCAACCTTGTGACGGGCGAGGCGGTCGTCCTCGGGCTGCGGGCGGCGAAGCTGCCGAGCCGGGCGCTGGCGATCGCGCTGGATCTGCTCGTGGAGGTGGTCGCGCTCGTCGTCGCCGTGATCGCGGTGGCCGCCCTGACGCCTGATCTCGACGTGGCGGCGGGGGCCGCGATCTCGCTCGGGTTGACGGTGTTCTTCCTGGTCGGGCTACCCGTCCTGGTCGAGACGCTGTCGCGCGGGCGGTCGCTGGGCAAGCTCGTCATGGGTCTTCGGGTGGTGCGCAGCGACGGGGGGCCGGTGCGGTTCCGGCACTCGCTGGTGCGCGGGCTGGTGGGGTTCGCCGAGATCGTGATCTTCACCGGTGTCCCGGCGGTGATCACCTCGCTCGTCGACTCCCAGGGCCGGCGGCTCGGCGACATCTTCTCGGGCAGCCTGGTGGTCCGCGAGCGGGTTCCCGGCGCGGGCCGGGGGCGCGGGATGCTGCCCGCGCTGCCGCCGGAGCTGATGCAATCGCTGGGTGGCGAGCTCGTCGCGCTGGACCTCTCGGCGGTGCCGGACGCGCTGTGGCTGGCCATCCGGCAGTACCTCGCACGGCTGGGCGAACTCGATCCTGCGGTGGCACTGGGCATGGCCCAGCGGCTGGCCGGGGACCTGGTCTCCTACACCGGGCACCCGGCGCCGTCCGGGGTTCACCCGGCGGGGTACCTGGGGGCTGTACTGACGGAGCGGCAGCGGCGCGAGTGGGCCCGGGTGACCGGCGCGTACGGGGCAGGCGCACCGCCGCAGGCGCCGTACCAGGCCCCGCGGCCGCCGGCCCAGCCGGAGTTCGCGCAGCCCGCCGGGCCCGTACAACCGCAGCAGGCCCCGCGGCCCGCGGCGCCCGAGCCCGCCCGGCCACCGCAGCAGTCCCAGCCCCCGCACTCGGCCGGCGGCTTCGCACCACCCTCCTGAGCGGGCTGCCTTCCCGAGTGGGGAGCCCGCCTCGGGCCGGACGGCTCAGCTCGAGTGGCCGGCGGCGGGCCAGGGGTTCGGCGGGGACTCCAGTTCCTCCAGCTCGATGCCGGCCGCCGAGAGCACCACGTCCCCGGCGAGGTGCACGATCTGCTGTTCGCCGGTCTCCAGGTCGGCGACCTGGTACTGCTCCACCTGCAGTGGCCCGCTGTCGGTCGGGTGGGTCTCGACGGACTCCAACAGCCAGCCCTGGTCCAGGGTGCGCGGGGCGAGCACGGGTTCGGTGAAGGCCACCAGCCGTACCCGCGCGCTCGCGCCCGGGTCGAGTCGGAGCAGCCGGGCCGTGGCGACCAGGAACGCCGGGGAGCTGCCGGTGAAGGCGTGCGCCCGGTCGTGGCCCTCCACCGCCTGCTCGCCCGCGGGGTCGGCGGCGTCCGCCCTCACCCAGGTGACGCCGTTCACCGCTCCCCCGCGCACCTGCCAGCCGCCGGCCCTCAGTTCGAGGCGGAGCGGACGGCTGCGGGAGTCCAGGGTGATGTCGGTGGTGCCGATGACCGCCCCGTCGGGGCCGTACGTCTTGGACACGTAGCGCCATCCGGCCGGGCCGGGGGCGCAGCTGAAGCGCTCCTCGCCCAGCAGGAGGTGGTCGTGTGTGTCGTGCAGCGAGTACCGGCCGTTGGGCATGGTCCGAAGCCTACGTCGGCGGGGCGCCGCTCCGGCAAGCGGTACGGCCGGTGCACCACGAGGGTGCACCGGCCGTACGGTCGGGATCGGGTCGGCTCAGTAGCGGTACTGCTCGGCCTTGTACGGGCCCTCGACCGCGACGCCGATGTAGTCGGCCTGCTCCTGGGTCAGCATGGTGAGCTTGACCCCCAGCGCGTCCAGGTGCAGCCGGGCGACCTTCTCGTCCAGGTGCTTGGGCAGCACGTACACGCCGATCGGGTACTGCGAGGTCTTGGTGAACAGCTCGATCTGCGCGATGGTCTGGTTCGCGAACGAGTTGGACATCACGAACGACGGGTGGCCGGTCGCGTTGCCCAGGTTCAGCAGGCGGCCCTCGGAGAGCACGATGATCGTCTTGCCGTCGGCCTTGCGCCACTCGTGGACCTGCGGCTTGACCTCGGTCTTCACCACACCCGGCAGCTTCGCCAGCCCGGCCATGTCGATCTCGTTGTCGAAGTGGCCGATGTTGCCGACGATGGCCTGGTGCTTCATCCGCTCCATGTGGGAGGCCAGGATGATGTCCTTGTTGCCGGTGGTGGTGATGAAGATGTCGGCGGTCTCGACCACCTCGTCCAGGGTGGTGACCTGGTAACCGTCCATCGCCGCCTGCAGCGCGCAGATCGGGTCGATCTCGGTGACGATGACGCGGGCGCCCTGGCCGCGCAGCGACTCCGCGCAGCCCTTGCCCACGTCGCCGTAGCCGCAGACGACCGCGACCTTGCCGCCGATCAGCACGTCGGTGGCCCGGTTGATGCCGTCGATCAGCGAGTGGCGGCAGCCGTACTTGTTGTCGAACTTCGACTTGGTGACCGAGTCGTTGACGTTGATCGCCGGGAACAGCAGCTTGCCGTCCCGGTGCATCTCGTACAGGCGGTGGACACCGGTGGTGGTCTCCTCGGTCACACCCTTGATCGTCGCGGCGATCTCGGTCCACTTGGACGGCGAGTCGGCCAGGGTGCGGTTCAGCAGCTCCAGGATGATCCGGAACTCGTCGTTGTCGGCGGTGGACGGGTCCGGAGCCTCGCCCGCCTTCTCGAACTCGACGCCCTTGTGGATCAGCAGGGTGGCGTCACCGCCGTCGTCCAGGATCATGTTCGGGGTCTGGCCGTCCGGCCAGGTCAGCGCCTGCTCAGTGCACCACCAGTACTCCTCCAGCGTCTCGCCCTTCCAGGCGAAGACCGGCACACCCTGCGGGTTCTCGGGGGTGCCCTCCGGGCCCACCGCGACGGCGGCGGCCGCGTGGTCCTGGGTGGAGAAGATGTTGCAGGAGCACCAGCGGACCTCGGCACCCAGCGCCGTCAGGGTCTCGATCAGCACCGCCGTCTGCACCGTCATGTGCAGCGAACCGGTGATCCGCGCGCCGGCCAGCGGCTGCGAGGCGGCGTACTCCTCGCGGATGGCCATCAGACCGGGCATCTCGTGCTCGGCCAGCTGGATCTCCTTGCGGCCGAACGGCGCCAGGGAGAGGTCGGCGACCTTGAAGTCACCGGTGATGTTCGACGACATGCGTCAGCTCCTCGCTGCGTGGGATTGCGCGTGGTCTGGTTTCGGGTGTGCTCGGCTGCAGAGTGCCCGACGGCTCGGCGCTCTGCTGCGGCACAATCCGTCGGAGGACCTCTCTCCCTCGACCGGTACGCACGGTACGACGACCGCGCCACCGAATCGACCGCCATCAGCAGCGACGTTTGGCTCTGGTGACGAATCTACACCGAGGGGCAGCGCGCACGGCCCGGTACGGCCGGTTTCGGCCGGTGGGCGCCCGGCTCACTCCTCGGGCCGGTGCTGCGGGCCCGGGCCACCGGGAGTGGCCTCCGGATCGGGGCCGGCCGCGGCCTTCTCGGCGCTGAAGACGTCCGGTTCCAGGTAGATCGCACGGGCGATCGGCACGGCCCGGCGGACCCTGGCCTCGGCGGCGTCGATGGCCTCGGCGACGCGGGCGGCGCTGTCCCCGGCGTTGACCCCGATCTTCGCGGCGACCAGCAGTTCCTCCGGCCCCAGGTGCAGGGTGCGCATGTGGATCACGCTGGTCACCGAGTCGTGGTCGACCAGTGCGTCGCGGATCCGCCCGACCACCGCGCTGTCGGCGGACTCGCCGATCAGCAGCGACTTGGTCTCCAGTGCCAGCACCGCGGCGATCCCCACCAGCAGCACACCGATGGCCAGGGTGCCGACGCCGTCCCAGATCCCGTTCCCGGTGAGGACGGTGAGGCCGACGCCGAACAGGGCGAGCACCAGGCCGACCAGCGCGCCGGTGTCCTCCAGCAGCACGACGGGCAGCTCGGGGGCCTTGGCCCGGCGGATGTACTCGGGCCAGCTCTGCGCCCCCTTGGCCGTGCCGGCCTCCCGGTAGGCGGTGCGGAAGGACCAGCCCTCCATCAGAATGGCGAACACCAGTACCCCGACGGCCCAGGGCCAGCTCTCCAGCTCGTGCGGCTCCCTGATCTTCCGGTAGCCCTCGTAGCAGGCGAACAGACCGCCGGCGCTGAACAGCACGATCGCGACCAGGAAGCCGTAGACGTACCGCTCGCGCCCGTAGCCGAAGGGGTGCTCCTGGTCCGCCGCCCGGGCAGCCCGTCTGCCGCCGACCAGCAGCAGTACCTGGTTGCCCGAGTCGGCCACCGAGTGGACGCCCTCGGCGAGCATGGACGAGGACCCGGTGAAGGCGAAGGCGGTGAACTTGCCCGCCGCGATCGCCAGGTTGGCGGACAGCGCCGCGACCAGTGCCTTGGTACCGCCTTCGGTGCTCATGCCCGGTTCCGGTCTCCCCACGGCCGGGCGTCCCGGCCCTCGCTCGGTCTGGTGAGCGCACACAGTATCCCGAAGCCCGTCAGGAACCGGCCGGAAAACGCCTCAGCCCGAGGTGGCCAGTCCCAGGTAGACGGCGGCGAAGTCGGTCAGCGCGACCAGCTCGGCCAGTGCCTGCAGCGGATCGGGGCGGTCGCTGGTGTACTCGGTGAGCCGCACCTCGTGCGCCTCGGCGAGCCGGTGCGCACGCTGCACGCTGTGCACGGCCGGCCGTGCCTCCTCGGCCCGCTCGCCGTTCTCCTCCGGGGTCCGGCGCAGCAGCAGCACCTGGAGTTGGAGCGGGTCGGGTTCCTCCACCCGGTCGCGGAAGAAGTCGTCCGGGTCGGCGGAGGCGGAGGCCAACTGGCCGACGAACATGCCCCGGTGGGCCGTGATCGCCCCGGGCAGCAGTCCGGTGAGCGCCGGCCGGCCGGCCCGTTCGGCCAGCATCGCGGCGAAGCGCTCGGCGACCGCGCCGGCCACCGGGCCCTCGGCCCAGACCAGCGGGACGGTGTCACTGAGCTGGGCGGCCAGCTCCTTGGCCGGGTTGAGGTAGAGGGCGGCGTCCGGGCGGCAGCGCACCGCGGTCTCGTCCAGCCGGTCGGCCGTGGCCTCCAGCGAACCGGGGGGCAGCTGGGTGACCCCGATCTTCTCGGTCAGGGCGAGCAGCGGCGCGAGCAGTGCCCAGAGCGCGCCCGGCTCCTCGGCGGGGAGGTCCGGCTCGTTCCCGCCCGGGCGCACCTCGTCCTGCGCCACCCCGATCAGGTTGAGCGGGACGTAGGGCAGCGGCAGGCCGCGCACCTGGAGGGCGGCCCCGGCCAGCGGGCTGCCCTCGGGGGCGATCACCACGATGGCGCAGCCGCGCGCGTACGCCTGCTCGGCGAGGCCGATCAGGCCCTGCTCGTTCCCCTGCGCGGAGGCCAGCACCACCAGGTCGAAGTGGCCCGTCCAGCCCGGCAGTTGCCAGACCAGGCCGGCGGTGAAGGCGGCGGGGCCGAACTCGCCGCGCTCGGCCGGCGCGGCGTCCGAGGGGGCCAGCGGGAGGATCTGGCAGCCGGTGACGGCCAGCGCGTCCAGTGCTCTGCCCGCCGCCAGGGCGCTGCCGTGGCCGGCCACCACGACGGTGCGCGGGCGGCCGTCCGGCCGCAAGCCGGTGAGACCGGCCGCGTCGGCCTGTCGCAGCGCGGTACGGACCCGAGCGCCGGCCTGGGCCAGAGCGAGGAGGGCGTGGTCGCGGTCGGCGCGCTGGAGGGCGGCCGGGTCGTCGAGCAGGCTGTCGTCGAACATGCGGCTGGCCTCCCAGTGGGCCTCAGGACCGGCCGGCAGTACGCGGCGCCGCGGACCCCGTCGCCGGTCGGTCGTGCATCGGACGGAGTGTCAGGAGGGGCGCCGGGCCTCGTCCACCAGCAGCACCGGGATGCCCTCGCGGACCGGGTAGACCAGACCGCAGGTCTCGCCGGTGCAGCGCAGCTCGTGCTCCTCGCCCTGGCCGGACTCGGTGAGCGCCGAGTGGCACTCGGGGCAGACCAGGATCTCCAGCAGGAAGGACGGCAGGCTCATGGGCGTTCGGCTCCTCGGGAAACTCGGTCGTGCGGGGGGCGGACGGCAGAGCGCCCCGGCCGGTAGCAACCCTACCGGCCGGGGCGCCCGCGGGGTCACAGCCCCGCTCGATCGGCTGTCAGCCGCGGACGACGGCGAGCACCGCGTCCCGGACCTCGGCCATCTTCGCCGGGTCCTTGGCCTCCACGTTGAGGCGCAGCAGCGGCTCGGTGTTGGACGGGCGGAGGTTGAACCACCAGTCGGCCCCGGCGACGGTCAGCCCGTCGAGCTCGTCCAGGGTGACGCCCTCCTGGTCCGCGTAGGCCGCCCGGACGGCCGCGGTCGCGGCGGCTTGGTCCTCGACGGTGGAGTTGATCTCGCCGGAGGCCGCGTACCGGTCGTACTCGGCGGTCAGCTCGGAGAGGGTGCCCGGCTGCCCGCCGAGGGCGGCCAGCACGTGCAGCGCGGCGAGCATGCCGGTGTCCGCCCGCCAGAAGTCGCGGAAGTAGTAATGCGCCGAGTGCTCACCGCCGAAGACCGCGTCGGTGGCCGCCATCTCCTGCTTGATGAAGGAGTGGCCGACCCGGGTGCGGACCGGCTCGGCGCCGAGCTCGCGGACCACCTCGGGCACGGTCCACGAGGTGATCAGGTTGTGGATGATCACCGGCTGCTGCTCGCCCGCCGCCCGGGCGCGGGCGATCTCGCGGGCGGCGACCAGCGCGGTGATCGCGGACGGGGAGACCGGCTCGCCACGCTCGTCGATCACGAAGCAGCGGTCGGCGTCGCCGTCGAAGGCCAGGCCCAGGTCGGCGCCGACCTCGACCACCTTGGCCTGCAGGTCGACCAGGTTCTTCGGGTCGAGCGGGTTGGCCTCGTGGTTGGGGAAGGTGCCGTCCAGCTCGAAGTAGAGCGGGACCAGGTCGAGCGGCAGCCCGTCGAACACGGTCGGCACGGTGTGTCCGCCCATGCCGTTGCCGGCGTCCACGACCACCTTGAGCGGCCGGATCCCGGCCAGGTCGACCAGCGACAGCAGGTGGTCGGCGTAGCCGCGCAGGGTGTCCCGGGTGGTCAGGGTGCCCTCGGCCGCCTCGGCCGGCGGGATCTCCACGGTGCCGTCGGCGGCGGTCCAGGACTCCACCAGCTCGCGGATCTCGGCCAGTCCGGTGTCCTGACCCACCGGGGCGGCACCCGCCCGGCACATCTTGATCCCGTTGTACTGGGCCGGGTTGTGCGAGGCCGTGAACATCGCGCCGGGCAGGTCCATCGCGCCGGACGCGTAGTACAGCTGGTCCGTCGAGCACAGGCCGATCTCGACCACGTCCGCCCCGTAGGAGGCCGCGCCCTCGGCGAAGGCCCGGGACAGCGCCGGCGAGGAGGGCCGCATGTCGTGGCCGACCACCACGGCCGAGGCGCCCGTCACCCGTACGAAGGCCGCGCCGAACGCGCGCGACAGCGACTCGTCCCACTGATCCGGCACCACACCCCGGACGTCGTACGCCTTCACCAACTGCGTCAGGTCACGCACAACCGCTCCACCAGAATGTCGGGGGTACTAGAACGTACCGCAGCGTACCGGGCCCAGATGGGGGCCAGGTGAACACGGCGGGGACTGGGGCTGGATCCCGTCAGTTGTCCGGGGAACGAAGCACCCTCAGGTGTCCGCGGCGGCCGACCTCGGTCGAGTCGGCCTCGGGGCCGCGGCCCTGCCGGGGGGTGCGCTCCTGCGGCCTGGCGGCCTCGCGGACGGCGTTGGCCAGCGCCTCCAGGTCGTCGCTGGTACGGCGCAGCGGCCCGGCGTCGGCGGCGAGGCGGACCACCTCCCAGCCGCGCGGGGCGGTGAGGCGCTCGGCGTGCTCGGCGCACAGGTCGTAGCAGTGCGGCTCGGCGTAGGTGGCGAGCGGGCCGAGGACGGCGGTGGAGTCCGCGTAGACGTACGTCAGCGTCGCGACGGCCGGTCGGCCGCACGCGGTCCGCGAACAACGACGTACAGAGCTCACGAGGGTGGACGGTACAGCACTCCCGACCGGGCCGCGAAGACCCTCCCCCTGCCGAGTCTCGTGTGTCGCCGACGCGAGCCTGCCGGTGTGGTCCATTTCCGGGCGTGAGAGGACTACGCTCGGTACTGATATGGACAGCTCCGCACCCCGTTCACCGGTAGAGCCGACCGGCCCGTCACGGCGCTCAGGGCACCGCGACCGGCACGGCCGTGGCCTGCGCGGGCCGCTGGCACCGCCTCAGGTGCCCATCTCGCTGACCCGATCCGAGCTGTTCGACGACTACGTGCGCGAGTCGGTGGAACGGCTGGAACGGCGCTGGCCGCAGCTGGTGGACGTGGAGTTCGCCGTCCAGGAGGTGCCGCTGCCCGAGCCGGGCGCACCGGAGCCGGACGGTGTGCCGCTCGGCCGGCTGATCCCGGCCAAGCAGGGGCGCAAGAGCCGGATCGTGGTGTACCGGCGGCCGGTGGAGATCCGGGCCAAGGGGCGGGACGAACGGGCGGCCCTGGTGCACGAGATCCTCATCGAGCAGGTCGCCGACCTGCTCGGGCTCTCCCCGGACGCCATCGACCCGCGCTACGACGAGGACTGAGCCCGAAAGGCCCTCCCGGGGTGGGGAGGGCCTTTCGGTGGAGCCGCTCAGGGGCGGTTGAGGACTCCCGGGTCCTGGGCCGCGTGCGGGACCTGGACGATGCTGTGGTCGTCGGTGAGCGACTGGACGGTGAACATCGGGACGTCCTTGGTGTTCACCGCGAGCATGCGGGCGGCCACCACCGGGCCTCCGGAGACGGTCTCCACGGTGAGGCCGAAGACGCCGTTCAGGCCACCGGGCTCGGGCGCCGGCAGGGAGACCGTCGCGCCGGCCGCGATCTGGACCTCCTTGCTCGCCGGGGTGCCCCCGCCGCTGCCCGCCGAGGCGGTCACCCGCACGGTGGCCGCGTCACCGGTCGAGGTGAGGTAGAGCGTGGACGCACCGGCCCGGTTGTCCGCGATGCTCGCCCGCTTGCCGACCGGGGCGCTGTTGGCGATCCAGGCGGCGTCGGACTTGCCGTTCTGGGTGCGGTCGATCCGCAGTCCGGCCACCACCGGCGTCGGGTGGGCGGGGTCGCTCGGGCTCAGCCGCAGTGCCCCGACCTCGTTCCGGGTGACGTTGCCCAGGTCGACGGCGGCGATCATGCCCGCCTTGACGTGGATGGTCTCGTGCCCGGCCGGCGTGAACCAGCCGTTCTTGCCGGAGACCTGGATCTTCAGGTCGGCGTCGTCCGCCCCGGGCGCGGCGACCACCAGCCGGGTCGAGGCGGCGTCGGCGGGCAGGCCGGGCAGCACCTGGGTGGGCGCGGGAGCGCCGGCCGTGGGTACGTAGTCGGCGCCCTTGCCCTCGTCGATGGCGTGCAGCGCGGCGCCCACCCGGCCGCTGCGGGCGACCACCTCGACCGCGAGGTCGGTCACCTGGTCCTTGACCAGCGAGGAGAGCCGCAGCGACTGGGTGCTGCCGGGGGCGACGGTGAGCCCGGTCGCGGCGTCCACGTCGATCTGGCCCTTGTCGCCGAAGAACTTGACGTCCACCACGGCGGGGGCGGTGTCGGCGTTGACCAGGTTGACGTAGTCGGTCCGGGAGCTCGCGGTGCTCGCACCGGCGAACCAGAAGTCGGTGCCCGACGGGCCGCAGCGCAGGCCGGAGAGGCCCGCCGTACGGGCGTCGGTGACAGTGGTGGTCTGGCTGACGGTGAAACCCGGTGCGTAGGCGCCGGTCGCCACGGCGGCGGTGCCGGGCGGGGTGTCCCCGGAGGCCGCGGCACCGGTCGCCGGGACACCCGCCTTGCTCAGCGAGAGCCGGGCCCCGCCGGGCGCGGCGGAGGCGGCGGAGGCGGCGGCAGCCGAGGAGGACGGGCTCGCCGAGGGGGAGCCGGACGGCGCGGCCGGGGCGGAGGCCGAGTCCGACGGCGCGCCGGACTGGCCGGCGACGTCGGTCAGCGTGGCGCTGCCACCGCTCGCCGCGGCGCCCGCCGGGGTGAACATGGTCAGATCGGTGTTGCCGGTGACGCCCTGGAGCGGGGCCGGGCAGACCACCGCGGTCCGCTCCACCTGCGCCGAGGTCGTGCGGCCGGCGTTCCCGAGGCTGCCCGGGGCGGCCGGCGAGCGCAGCTCGGCGATCCCGAACACCGCGGCGAGCACGGCGGCCGCCGCGAGCAGCGAGACGCCGGTGCGCGGGCCGCCGGCGGCGGACGGCCGGGGCCCGGCGGGCTTGGCCGCCACCGGCTCGGCAGCGTCCCCGAGGTCGTCGAAGGACTTGCCGCGCTTGTCGAAGGACGGCTTCTTCAGGCTGGGGGCCTTGAGGCTGGGCTTCTTCATGAGCTCGGGTCAGCTCCCCGTTCCGTTGTGGTGCGGGTGACCGCCGGTGCCGTAGGGGCTGTTGGGGTCGTAGTAGGTCTCGGCCTGCTGCTGCCCGGGCGCCCATGCCTGCTGCTGCGGCTCGGCCTCCGGGTAGCCCTGGTAGGGCTGCTCGTAGCCGTACTGGCCGCCGTACGGGTCCTGGTAGGGCTGTTGCCCGTACTGCGGCTGCGCGGCGGGCTGGTCGGGGTACGGCTGCCCGTACTGGGTGTCCGCCGGCTGGGCGTACTGGTCCCAGGGGTAGGGATCGGCCTGGCTGTACGGGTCGGCCTGCTGGTACTGGTCCTGGAACTGGTCCGGCTGGAACTGCTCCTGGGCGTACTGGTCCGGGTCGGCCAAGGCGGCGGGCGCCGGCTCGCCGGTCGGCTGGGCCGGAACGGCCGTGGTGTACACGCCCGCCTCCGGCTCCCCGCCCTCGCCCTCGCCGCGCTCGGCGAGGCGGCGGGCCCGGCGGCTGCCGGGGGCCGGGGGCGCCGCCTGCGCGGCGGCCAGCGCCTGGGCGGCGACCACCTCGTCGGGCAGGTCGTCGTCGTTGTGGTTGCGGCGGCCGGGCAGGGCCAGCACCAGGACGGTGACGCCGAGCAGCAGCTGAACGGCGATCCAGCCGCTGTGCATCGGGCTGCCGCCGCGGGTGACCTCCAGCCGGCCCCCGTTGGCGGGGAGCTGGAAGCCCTGGGCCCAGCCGTCCACGGTGACGCTCTTGAGCGCGGTGCCGTCGAGGGTGGCCTGCCAGTCGGGGTCGGCGTTCTCGGCGAGACGCAGCACCCGGCCGGCCGGGCCGGCCGGGATCGTGGTGGAGATGTCGTGCTCACCGGACGGGACGGAGACCGTCGCGCCCTTGGCGCTGGTGATGACCGCCCGGGTGGCCACCGCACCGCTGACCTGCCAAAGGGCGGTGCCGTTCTCCTCGCTGAGCTTGGTCAGGCCCGGGGTGGTGCCGAGGACGTCCCTGGCCTTGCCGGTCAGCGGGGCCTTGGTCTCGACGTACCCGATGCCGTACCCGGCCAGGGCCTTGGCCTGCTCGCCGCCGGAGCCCGCGAGCAGGCTGCCGACCAGCTTGGTCAGGCTGTCCTGCACGGCGTCGTCGCTGTTCACGGTGGACTCGACCTGGCCGAGGGTCAGCCCGGCGCCCCGGATCAGGTTGTAGCGGATGTCGGTGCCGTTCTGGTCGCCGTTCAGCAGCAGGGTGCGGGGGCGGTCGCTGGTGGCGGCCTCCTCCGCGACGAAGGCGGGGACCTGGGTGGCGTCGCCGCGACGCAGCGGCCAGTCGGCGCCGACCACGGTCCACCAGACGGCGGTGCCGAGCGGGGCGAGCGCGGCGGCGGCCAGCACCAGTGCGGCGACCGGCTGGCGCCAGCCGAAGGCGATGCCGGAGACGCGGGCGTTGGCACCGTCCGCGCCGATCGCGGCGGCGGCCAGCAGGGCGACGCCGGCGAGCAGGGTGGCCGGTCCGGCCCAGGCGGCGGTGGGGGCCCCGCCGGAGGCGGGGGTGACGGTGGTGCCGGCCACGACGACGGCGAACAACAGCCCGGCGGCGGCCGCGGCCCAGGCGGCGAGCACCGCGCGGCGCCGGTCGGCGCGCAGCAGGGCGGCCAGGGCGGCGAGCACGATACCGGCGGAGAGCCAGGCCGGCGGGACGCCGTTGCCGCCGGGGTTGACCATGATCAGCCCGAACGGAGTGGCGGCGTGCCCGCTGAAACCGGGCAGGCCGGCCTCCAGCAGCAGCCGGGAGGGGTGGCCGAGCACCTGGAGCGACCAGGGGGCGAGCACCAGGACGGGCACACCGAGGATCACCAGGACGCGCAGGCCGAGCAGCCGCAGCGCGGTGAGGCCGGAGCCGAAGGCGCCGCCGCGCACCACCGCGTACAGCAGCGCGGCGAGGCTCAGCGGCACCGCTATCGCCCAGATGAGCGGGACGAAGGCGGTGCCGATGGTGAGCATCAGCACGGTGGTCCAGGCGCTGCGCCAACCGGGGCGGCCGCCGCGCGCCGCAGTCTCGGCGCGGATGCCGAGCCCGGCGGTGACGGCGGCGGCGCGGGCGAGCGGCGGGAGCACCACGGCGAGGACGGCGGTGCCGATCCGGCCCTGGGCGAGCGCGCCGGTGGCGGCGGGCAGCAGCGCGTAGCTGGCGCTGGCCCAGGCGCGGACCAGCCTGGAGCCGATCAGCGGCCGGGAGACCAGGTAGGCGCTGACGGCGGCGAGCGGGACGGCGAGCACCACCAGCAGGGTGATCGCCAGGTTCGCGTGGTCGAACAGCAGCCAGGAGAGCACCGAGAGCACGGCCAGGTACGGCGGTGCGGTGGCGGTGGAGCCGGTCCCGATCGGGTGCCAGGAGTCGGCGTACATGTTCCACAGGCCCGAGGCGCCGTCGGCCACGGGCAGCAGGGCGCCGCCGAGCAGGCTGCCGCTGCCGAGCAGGGACCGGCAGGCGGTCAGGGAGAACACCAGCAGGGCGGTGAACAGCAGCGGCGCCGGACGCCGGGCCAGCTTCTTGAGCAGCGCGAACTGCTCGACCACCAGGTCGTCACTCTCGTCGTCGCCGGGCCCGGACTCGACCGAGCCGTGACGGCCCGCGCCGGCGCCGTCGGTGCTGCCGATGCCGAGCGAGCTGATGGCCTGTTCGACGGCGAGGCGGGCGGTGGCGCCGGGAGCCGGGAAGAGGCTGCGGTCGTCCAGGGCGTCGGCGCTCCTGGTCCGTTTGCGGCGCTTGCGGGCGACCATCACCCGGGGCAGCCGGACCAGTTCGTGGCCGAGGCCGGCGAGTTCGTCGAAGGCCTGACGCGGGTCCTTGCCGACCAGGTTGGCGAGCACCCGCAGCAGGGTGCCGATCACCAGCCGGAGCAGGACGTACGGCAGCAGCGCACCCTTGCAGTTGGCGAGCAGGGTGTAGATGGCGCCGGCCTTGTCGACCCGGTGCGGGTGGGCCGGTCCGCAGTCGATCGCGCGGCGCTCCCGGCTGGCCGCCTCGGCGTGCCGCAGCACCGCGTCGGGGGCGACGACCACCCGGTGCCCCGCGGCGTTGACCCGCCAGCAGAAGTCGGTGTCGTCACGCATCAGCGGCAGGGCCTTGTCGAAGCCGCCGAGCTCCTCGAAGACGTCCCGGCGCACCAGCATGCCCGCGGTGGAGACGGCGAGCACCGGGCGGACCTGGTCGTGCTGGCCCTGGTCCTGCTCACGGCGGTCCAGGCCGGTCCAGCGCCGCCCGGAGCGGGCGATCGAGACGCCGACCTCGAGCAGCTGCCTGCGGTCGTACCAGCTGCGCAGCTTGGGACCGACGACGCCGGCGCTGGGGGTGGCTTCGGCGACCTGGAGCAGCCGGCGCAGTGCGTCGGTCTCCGGTTCGCAGTCGTCGTGCAGCAGCCAGAGCCACTCGATCGGGCGGGTCTCCCGCGGACCGCCCCGGTCGAGGTCGTCCTGGTTGCCGAGCGGGTGGCCGAACTCGTCCCAGCCGCCGGTGACCGGGTCGTAGCCGGACGGGTCGAGGCTGTAGGACAGGTCCTCGGGGCGCAGCGGAGGGGCACTCGCCACCGCCTGGCCGACGGCCGTGCCGAAGCCGGCGCGGCGGCCGAGGATCAGCGGGCCGCCCGGCGGCAGCCAGTCACCGAGGGTGTCCTGGAGCAGCTGCGGCGAGGTGTCGGTCGAGCCGGTGTCGACGGCGAGGATGCGCTGCACCTGCCGGTCCTGGCCGAGCAGTCCCGCCATCGCCTGCGGGAGCCAGCGGGCTCCGTCGTGCGAGACGATCACGGCGGTGACCAGATGGCGCGGATACGCGGGCGGCCTGGCGGTGGAGAAGCCGCTCTGTTGGCTGTAGACGGTCATCGAGTGCGCGGGCCCCAAGTTCTCAGTGGACGCAGCCAGTGGACGCAGCCGGTGGACAGCGGACGGTGTGCGATGCCGTCCTGATGGGCCGTGGAGCACGGTCCTGGCGGCGGCGCGCGGCCCGGATGCGGGCATCCGGATGGCCCACCACACTAACGGCTCTCGATGGCGGAGTTGCCCCCGGAGTGGGTGGAGACGGTGGCCGGGGAATGCGAAAGCGCCCCACCGTCCGGGTGAGGCGCTGGCAGAGCTGCGGTGCGGACCCGGCCCGATGGGGCGGGTCGCCTGGTGGGGCCGCGGGTGTGACGGGCGGCCGGATTGCTTCGGTGGCTGCGGTCAGACCGCGCTCTTCTTCAGTCGACGGCGTTCGCGCTCGGAGAGTCCGCCCCAGATTCCAAAACGCTCGTCATTTGCGAGCGCGTATTCGAGGCATTCCGAACGAACTTCACAGGCAAGGCAGACCTTCTTCGCCTCGCGGGTGGAGCCGCCCTTCTCCGGAAAGAAGGATTCCGGATCGGTCTGGGCACACAACGCCCGCTCCTGCCAACCGAGTTCCTCTTCGTCCTCTTCGATACCCGCACCGATCAACAGCTCAAAGAGCTCGCTCATTTGGCGCGCCTCCTCTGCCCCTTTTGGCGTCCCCGTGGTGTTGCCGTTGCCTGGAGCGGCGGAACGACACGAGTGAAATTACATGTGCGTCACTCTGGCCCAGTCAAGCCGAGCTCTGGTATTGGGCCGAGGATTCACTCCCCGGAACCAAGGCGCTACGACAAGTGTACATATCCGGACATTCGGGACTTGTGGCATCAATCGCCGTCAATCGCCCGGAATCACCCATCCGCTGACTTGCAGTCAACACGGCGCACCATGAACCTGACCACCCCCCGAACGGGGGGACGCCGGGGAGTAGTCGCCCGGTTGCCAGATCATCCGGCTGCCTTCCCGGCGATCTACGCATTGAAACCTAGAGGGTGATTTATCACTCCTTCCGGTGATTCATAGCGGATCTGTCCGATATGCCGGACGGCTCGGGTTGACACTGTCACCCCTCCTGCGGTGTCCTTGCACCTATGTCACAGTCCGCCACCCTCCGGAGCGCCCGCCGGGCACAGCTCCGCCGTGCCGCGGACTCGCTCTGTTGTCGCCTCTGTTCCTGCTGTATCTAGGCGCTCGCGTCCCACCGCGCGCCGCCCAGCAGAAGCATCGAGGCCGCCCGCGACGACAGTCCCCCTGCCCTCTCAGCGGATCCGGCTGATCCCCAGACCACGACCAGCCGCCCGAGGACTCCCCATGCGAATGCCGCGCATCCGCAAGCGCAACCGCGACCGCAGCAAGACCGCCCGCCGCCACGCCCTCACCATCGCCCCGCCGCGCCGCCCGGACACCGCGCACCGGGCCGTAGCCGGCTGGGCGGACGGCCTGAGCGACGTCTCCATCGCCGGCGACCCGCTCGCCTTCCCCCACCTCGCCCGCACCGACCTGCCCCGGCACCCCACCACCGTGGCCGGGTACGCGCAGCTCGTCCGCGAGATCGCCGCCGACCGGGACCGCTGGGCGCCACTGGTCCGGTACGACGCGCTCACCCGCTGGTACGCCCGACTGGAGACCGGGCCCGGGTACGAGGTCTGGCTGCTCAGCTGGCTGCCGGGCCAGGGCAGCGGCTTCCACGACCACGGCCGGTCCTCCGGTGTGATGGCGGTCGTCGAGGGCGAGCTGGTCGAGCGCTCGCTGACGCACGCGGGCGAGGGGGCGCGCGCCCTCCGCCCCGGCGGGCAGCGCGTCTTCTCCTCCGGCTACCTGCACGAGGTCGTCAACGCCTCGCTCGAACCGGCCGTCAGCATCCACCTCTACTCGCCCGGCCTGGTCGAGATGAACCGGTACGAGGACTCCCCCGCCGTGGAGAAGCAGCCCGAGTCCCGCTGACCCGCGGCCGGAACGCCACGCCCCGGGAGCCGCGGCCCGGGGAACCGCGGCCCGGGGAACCGCGCGCGGAATGCGGTGGTGCGTCAGGGCGCCTGGCAGGATGAGTCCATGCGCATCGTGGCACTGGCAGGCGGGATCGGCGGGGCGCGCTTTCTGCGCGGGCTGAAGGCGGCCGTCGCCCCCGGGGACGAGATCACCGTCATCGGCAACACCGGCGACGACATCCACCTCTACGGTCTGAAGGTCTGCCCCGACCTCGACACCGTGATGTACACCCTCGGCGGTGGCATCCACGAGGAACAGGGGTGGGGCCGGGCCGATGAGACCTGGTCGATCAAGGCGGAGATGAAGGAGTACGGCATCGGGCCTGAGTGGTTCGGCCTCGGCGACCGGGACTTCGCGACCCACCTGGTGCGCAGTCAGATGCTCACCGCCGACTACTCCCTGAGCCAGGTCACCGAGGCGCTGTGCGTGCGCTGGAAGCCGGGCGTCCGGCTGCTGCCGATGAGCGACGACCGGGTCGAGACCCATGTGAAGATCACCGACGAGGCCGGCACCCGAGCGGTCCACTTCCAGGAGTACTGGGTCAAGCTGCACGCCGCCCTGGACGCCGAGGCGATCATCCCGGTCGGTGCCGACACCGCCAAGCCCGCCCCCGGGGTGCTGGACGCGATCGCCTCGGCGGACGTGATCCTCTTCCCGCCGTCCAACCCGGTGGTCAGCATCGGCACCATCCTGGCCGTCCCCGGTATCCGGGAGGCCGTCGCCGCGGCGGACGCACCCGTCATCGGCCTCTCCCCGATCATCGGCGGCGCGCCGGTGCGCGGGATGGCCGACAAGGTGCTGGCGGCCGTCGGCGTGGAGACCACGGCTGCGGCGGTGGCCCGCCACTACGGCAGGAAGGGCGCCCCGGGCGATGGCGGGCGAGGGGTGGGCCTGCTCGACGGGTGGCTGGTGGACACCGCCGACGCGGACGCGGTCGCGGACGTGGAGGCGGACGGGATCACCTGCCGGGCGATCCCGCTGCTGATGACCGACGTCGAGGCGACGGCCGCGATGGCCCGCGCCGCCCTGGAGCTGGCCGAGCAGGTGCGCCGGTGATCCGGCTGCTGCCCGTCACCGGTCTGCCCGAGATCGGACCCGGTTCCGATCTGGCCGAGCTGATCGCCAAGGCCGGCGAGTTCGAGGACGGCGACATCCTGGTGGTCACCTCCAAGGTGGTCAGCAAGGCCGAGGACCGGATCCTGCACGCCGCCGACCGGGAGGCGGCGATCGACGCCGAGACCGTCCGGGTGGTCGCCCGGCGCGGTCCGGTCCGGATCGTGGAGAACCGCAACGGCCTGGTGATGGCCGCCGCCGGGGTGGACGCCTCCAACACCGCGCCCGGCACCGTGCTGCTGCTGCCCGAGGACCCGGACGCCTCGGCCCGTCGGCTGCGCGCCGGGCTCCAGCGGCTGACCGGCCGCAAGCTCGCCGTGCTGATCACCGACACCTTCGGCCGCCCCTGGCGCAACGGGCTCACCGATGTCGCCATCGGAGCCGCCGGGCTGCCCGTCCTGGAGGACCACCGGGGCCGCACCGACAGCCACGGCAACGAGCTGGCGATGACGGTCGTCGCGACCGCCGACGAACTCGCCGCCGCCGCCGACCTGGTGAAGGGCAAGGCCACCGGCACCCCGGTGGCGGTCATCCGGGGCCTCGGCCACCTGGTCACCACCGAGGACGGCGACGGCACCCGGCCGCTGATCCGGTCGGCCGCCGACGACATGTTCCGGCTCGGCACCTCCGAGGCCGTCCGGGAGGCCGTGACGCTGCGCCGGACCATCCGCTCGTTCACCCCCGAACCGGTCGATCCGGGAGCCGTACGCCGCGCGGTGGCCGCCGCAGTCACGGCGCCCGCGCCGCACCACACCACGCCCTGGCGCTTCGTCCTGCTGGAGACGCCCGAGGCGCGGACCCGGTTGCTGGACGCCATGCTCGCCGCCTGGCGGCGCGACCTGCGCGAGCTCGACGGCTGGGACGAGGAGCGGATCGCCCGCCGCACCGCACGGGGCGACGTGCTGCGCGACGCGCCGTACCTGGTGGTGCCCTGCCTGGTGATGGACGGCTCGCACGCCTACCCGGACGAGCGCAGGTCCGCCGCCGAACGGGAGATGTTCACCGTCGCGGTCGGGGCCGCCGTGCAGAACCTGCTGGTCACCCTGGCCGGCGAGGGCTACGGCTCGGCCTGGGTCTCCTCCACCATGTTCTGCCGGGACACCGTCCGCACCGCCCTCGGCCTGCCCGGCGAGTGGGATCCGATGGGTGCCGTCGCGGTCGGCCGGCCCGCCCAGGCGCCCCGGCCCCGGCCGGCGCGCACGGCGGAGGCCTTCATCACCGTCCGCTGAGCGCCCGCCGCCGGGCGACCACCCGCGCGCGCTCAGCGGCGGCGGTGGTCGTTCGGGGCGAGGCGGGGGCCGTAGCGGGGAGCGTGCGGGCAGGTCAGGGCGATCAGGCGGCAGACGCGGTGGCGGTGGCCCGCGTAGGGGGCGAGCAGGTCGAGCATCTGCTCGTCGGTGCTGCGCGGCCGTCCCGCCAGCGCCCAGCCGACCAGGTTGGGGAGGTGGTAGTCGCCGACCGAGACCGCGTCGGGGTCGCCGTTGCTGCGCTGTAGGGTCTCCGCCGCCGTCCACAGGCCGATGCCGGGGACGGCGGTGAGCCGTGCCAGGGCGTCCGCATGGCCGAGGGCGGACGCCTCCTCCAGCCGGGGCGCCAGCCGCACCGCCCGCATGACGGTCGCCGAACGCTTGGGGTCCACCCCGGCCCGGTGCCACTCCCAGCTAGGGATCCGCGCCCACTCGCGGGCCGACGGCGCCACCCGCATGCCCTCGGCGGGCCCGGGCGCAGGCGTGCCGAAGTCACGCAGCAGCGTGCGCCAGGCCCGGTACGCCTCGTCGGTGGTGACCTTCTGCTCCAGGATCGCGGGCACCAGGGACTCCAGCACCAGACCGGTCCGCCCCAGCCGCACCCCGGCGTGGACGCGCTGCGCCTCGCGCAGCGGTCCCTGGGGCAGCACCAGCCCGGAGGGGTCGTCCTCGGCGCCGAGCAGGGCGGGCACCCGGTCGAGCAGCCAGTCGGCGCCCGGCCCCCAGGCCTTCGCCGCCACCTCGCCCGCGCGGGCCGTGAGGCGCAGGGTGCCGGGACCGTCGGGCGTACGGGAGGCCCGCCAGATCGAACCGTCGCCGCCGGTGCGGTACGCCGGATCGGCCGGGCCCCGGCGCAGCGGGATCAGGGTACGGGCCAGGTCGAGCGGGTAGCCGGGGCGCCAGTGCCGTTCCGTTCCCGGCATGCCCGCTCACCACCTCGTCTCGTCCCGGCCCCGGCGCACCGTCCGGGCACCCTGAACCATACGCTCGCGGCCGGGGAGGATTGACGGCTGCGGGCCGGTCACCTGCCCTGGAGGCGGGCGGCGGCGGACCGGATGTCGGGCAGGCGGGTGTAGAGCTCGTCGCCCGGGCAGTCGGTGACGAAGGCGTCGCGGTGGCCGGAGACGGTGTTGAAGCGGACGGTCCGGCCCTTGGGGTAGCGGCTGTTGTCGGAGGCGGAGACCAGGTTGGTGGTGCCCTGGGCGTCGACGCCGCTCAGGCCGAGCTTCCAGGCGGCGATCCTGGCGATGCCGTCCAGCTGCTCCTGCGGGACGGCATCGTCGTTGTACCTGCCGATCGCGGCGACCCCGGAGCTGTCCGAGTTGAAGCCGAGCGTGTGCGCGCCGAGGACCGGCCGGTCGACCCCGCCCGCGCGGCCCTCGTAGACGGTGCCGCACCTGTCGACCAGGAAGTTGTAGCCGATGTCGCGCCAACCGTTGGTCTTCACGTGGTACTGGTACATCGCCCGGATCAGCTTCGGCGAGTCCGCGCAGGTGTACTTGTTGGCGGTGTCGGTGTGGTGGACGAAGACCGCCCGGACGTTGCCCGTGTAGACGAAGCCTTCCTCGCGCAGCGACTCGTCCGCGCCCCAGCCGGCGCGGGTGACGATCCCGGGGCGGGGCGCCCCGTGGGCCTCCCGGTGGGCCCGGCCGGGCGGCAGGGCGGCCGGCGCGCCCACGGGGTCGGCTCCGGGGTCGACGAGCTCGACCCGCAGTCCGGCCGGCAGCGGGCCCGCAGCGGCGACGGCCCGGACTGCGATGCCGTCGCTGGCCCCGACCCAGAGCGGCGCGGTGGCACCCCGGCCGGAGCGCTCGTCGGGGTCGGGGCCGTCCTCGAACTCGGCGGTGAGCCGGTGCCAGTCGCTCCACCTACCGGTCTCCGTGCTCCGGCTGCGCACCTCGACGCTACCCGCAAGGGTGACCTTCGGGTCGTCCCAGCTGACGCCGACCAGAGCGAAGGAGCCGGTGGTGCGGTCCTGGATCTCGCGGATCTCGCCTGCTCCGGACGGGTGCACCGGCCGGGCTCCGCCTGCCGGCCCGCGCCGGAGCTCCGCCCCGGGCCCGGGCGGTACCAGTGGCAAGGTGGTGACGCTCCCCGGGCCCGGCCTGACCGCGACCGGGCCCGCGACGGCGTGCGGGGCGAACAGGGCGGCGGCGGTCGCACCGAGGGCAGCGAGCAGAGGAATACGCATAAAGGGGATATTGGGGGCAAATCACTTCTGCCGCCATGCCACCGGGCGAGCCGCAGCCTCCCTCCCGGAGGCTTCTCGGGAGGCCGTAGGCTGGGCGGCACCATGACTGCGCCTTTCGCTGCCGACGCCCGCACCCCCGCCGAGCTGCTGCACGCTTACCTGCGCGCGGGGGCCCCCGATGCGGATCCCTCCCGTCCCCTGGTCACCTTCTACGACGACGCCACCGGCGAGAGAGTCGAACTCTCCGCCAAGACCTTCGACAACTGGGTCGCCAAGACCGCCAACCTGCTCCAGGACGAACTCAACGCCCAGCCCGGCGACCGGGCCGCCCTGCTGCTGCCCGCGCACTGGCAGAGCGCCGTCTGGCTGCTGGCCTGCTGGTCGGTCGGCGTCACGGCGGTACCCGGCGGCGACCCGGCCACCGCCGACCTGGTCATCAGCGGTCCGGACGGCCTGGAGGCCGCCCAGACCTGCGAGGGCGAACGGGTCGCCCTCGCCCTGCGCCCGCTGGGCGGCCGCTTCCCTCAGCGCCCGGACGGTTTCCTCGACTACGCCGCCGAGGTGCCCGGCCAGGGCGACCGCTTCGCCCCGTACTCCCCCGTCGACCCGGAGAGCCCGGCGCTGGAGACCACCGTGGACGGACTACCGCTCAGGCTGACCGGCGAGCAGACCGTCCAGCTCGCCCGCGAGGGCGCGCTGCGGCTCGGCCTCGGCACCGGCAGTCGGGTACTCAGCACCCTCTCCTACCAGGACTGGGCCGGCCTGGAGGCCGGGCTGCTGGCTCCGCTGGCGGTCGGCGCCTCGGTGGTGCTCTGCCGCAACTCCGACGGTCTGACCGCCGAGCAGTGGGACAAGCGGATCGAATCCGAACGGGTGACTCTGCGACTGGGCTGACCCGGCCCGACCGACCTCGGGGGTAGGCATCCCCGACATGGCAGCGGATCACCCGGGGGACGACTCCGGCACGGACGACCCCGGCAAGCGCCCCCCGACCTCCGTAGGCGGGGGGCGCCGCCGATTTCTGCAGGTGCTGGCCGGTGCGCTGGCCCTTCTGCTGCTCGCCGCGGGCGCCCTGGCCTGGCTGGCCTACCGCAAGCTGGACGGGAACATCGGGACCGACGACGTCACCGGCCGGCGGCTGCGGAACGACGAACGCGACCGGCCCGACCGGGACGCCCGGGCCGGACAGGCCCTGAACATCCTGCTGATCGGAAGCGACTCCCGGAGCGGGGCCAACGCCGCGTACGGGTCCGACGGCACTCCGGGCTCGGACGGCGGGCAGCGCTCGGACACCACGATCCTGCTGCACCTCTCGGGCGACCGGCGGCACGCCACGGCGGTGAGCATCCCGCGCGACCTGATGGTGATCGTGCCACCCTGCCAGCTGCCGGGCGGCACCCGCTCGACCAGCCGGCTCATGCAGTTCAACTGGGCCTTCGAGCTGGGCGGACCGGCTTGCACCATCCGGGCCGTGGAGAAGTTCAGCGGGATCCGGATCGACCACCACCTGATCCTGGACTTCACCGGCTTCAAGAAGATGGTGGACGCGGTGGACGGCGTGGACGTCTGCGTCTCGAAGCCCATCCACGACCGCGACGCCAAGCTGGACCTGCCCGCCGGGCGGCAGACCCTGAACGGCGAACAGGCGTTGGGCTACGTCCGGGTCCGGGAGAGCCTGGGCAACGGCAGCGACACCGAGCGGATGGGGCGTCAGCAGCAGTTCCTGGCCTCGCTGGCACGCAAGGTGCAGTCCCAGGGAGTGCTGCTCAACCCGGCCCGGCTCTGGCCGCTGCTGGACGCCGCGACCTCCGCGATCACCGCGGACGCCGGGCTGAGCAAGCTGAGCTCGCTCTACGACCTGGCGGAGGAGCTGCGCAGCACTCCGCCGGAGAACCTCGCGCTGCTGACCACCCCGCGCCGTCCGTACCCCGGGAACGCGGACCGGGACCAGCTCGTCCAGCCGCAGGCCGACCAGCTGTTCTCGGCGCTGCGGACGGACCGGCTGGTGACGGTCAGCCCGTACGCGCCCGCGCCCACGGCCGCACCGACCGCGCACGGTGGCTCTCCGGCCGGCGGCGGGAACGGTGGCGCGAGCCCGTCCACCGGCCTCGGTGCGGGCCCCGGGCTCGGTCCCGGTTCGAGTTCCGGGCCGAACCCCGACGACCGGATGACCCCCGGCGCGAACCTCGTCACGGGCAGCGGCGACGGCTCGGACGCCCTCGCGAGTGCCAGCCCGACCGCGGGCAACTCGCTGTTCGCGCTTCCCGGTTCCTCCTCCGGTGCGCCGTCGGCCGCGGGCAGCGCCTCCCCCGGGACGGGTCCGACCTTGCAGGGCAACACCGCCGCGCTGGACCTGTGCAGCATGCACTGATGCCCCAGCAGGTTTCGTGGCTCCGGCCGGATCCGGCCGGAGGTGTGCGCCGAGTAACCGGTTGCCCTACCCAGCGTCAAGCTTGAATAAGAGTGAAGTTCTGATTATGTAACAAAATTCAGTCCAGCTCGTGATGTCAGGTAGGTTCCCGTGTGGCCGACGGGGGCCCGATTTTCACGAGAGGCGGCTGACCAGCCGATGACCAACGTCCAGCCGATGTCCGGCGAGCCTTCGGACGACTCCGGCATATCCGAGCTGGGCGGGGCCACCGCCCGACGGGGAACCAAGAGCGGCCGCAAGCGCGGGCGCCGCTGGATACGCATCACCGCGGCCACCCTCGGGCTGACCCTGGTGGCGGGCTGCGGTGCCGCGTATCTCTACTACCAGCACCTCAACGACAACATCCAGTCCGGCAGCAAGAACCTCAGCGACGCCAAGGGCGCCAAGACCGCGCCCAACGCCGCAGGCCAGACCCCGCTGAACATCCTGATGATAGGCACCGACAGCCGCGGCTCGGCCGCCGACGTCGCGCTCGGCGGTGCCGCCGACGACGCGGGACGCCCTGGCCTGGCGGACGTCCAGATGCTGCTGCACATCTCCGCCGACCGCACCAACGCCTCGATGATCAGCATCCCCCGCGACACCCTGGTGGACATCCCGACCTGCCACAGCGAGGACGGCAAGACCACCTACCCCGCCGCCAAGCACACGATGATCAACGAGGCACTGCCGCGCGGCGGCCCGGGCTGCGTGGTCGGCACCTGGATCAAGCTGACCGGCCTGGAGATCGACCACTACATGATGGTCGACTTCGCCGGAGTGGTGAACATGGCCGACGCAGTCGGCGGGGTCCCGGTCTGCGTCAACATGAACCTCTACGACCGCTACCAGCCGGGCATCGGCGGCACCGGCCTCAAGCTGCCCAAGGGCACCACGTACATCAAGGGCGAGCAGGCCCTCCAGTGGCTGCGGCTGCGCGACGCCTGGGGCGACGACATCGGCCGCACCAAGGCGCAGCACATGTACCTCAGCGCGCTGATGCGGCAGTTGAAGAAGAACGGCACGCTCGCCGACCCGGGCAGGCTGATGACGCTGGCCGAGGCCGCCACCAAGTCGATCCAGGTCGACAAGCCGATCGCCGACATCAAGAAGCTCTACGACCTGGGCAACGACATCAAGGCCGTGCCCGCCGAGCGGACCACCACCCTGACCGTGCCGGTGGACACCGCACCGACCGATCCGGACCGGCTGGTGCTCAACCCGGACACCGCTCAGATCTGGAAGATGCTGCTGGCCGACACGCCGATCGACGGCAAGTCGCTGAAGGCGGCCGAGGGTTCGTCGGGCGGTGCGTCCAGTGGCGCTTCGGCGGGTGCTTCCGCCAGCCCCTCGCCCAGCGGCACCACGGCCGCCGCTCCGGCCCGGGAGATCAGCAAGGGCGCGGTCCAGGTCACCGTCCAGAACGCCTCCGGCGCCACCGGACGGGCGTCCGAGGTCAAGAGCGCCCTGGTCGAGGCGGGCTTCAGCAAGGCCAGCACGACCGCCAACGGCGACGTGCAGGAGAGCACGGTGCTCACGTACGGCAGCGGCCAGAGCGCCCAGGCCCAGGCGATCGCCGCGGCGCTGGACCTGCCCAGCAGCGCGCTGCAGGAGTCCGGCAGCGGCAGGACGCTCAGCCTGGTGATCGGCTCCGACTGGACCAGCGGCAGCAGCTACCCGGCCTCGGCCGGCGGCTCCGGCGGCAAGAAGTCGGCGCCGACCAAGCTGCCCAAGTCGGTGGAGACCGTCACTGCGGACGACGAGAAGAGCTGCATGACCGTCAACCCGCAGGGCCACATCTACACCTACTGAGCGGGCCGCCGGACCGGGGCGCTACGGCGCCTCGGCCAGCACCCCGCCGGTCTCGACGTACTCCTCGCCGGTGCGCGGGCAGCGCCAGCGCCCGCCACCGGCATCGGTGAGCGGTTCGCCGGCGCGGCCGACCCACTTGATCCGACGCGCCGGGACGCCGGCCACCAGGGCGAAGTCCGGGACGTCCCGGTGCACCACGGCACCCGCGGCCACCAGCGCCCAACGGCCCACCGTGACCCCCGCGACCAGCACCGCCCGGCCGCCGACCGAGCAGCCCTGGCGGAGGGTCACCCCCTGGGCGTGCCACTCCTCGCCGCGCTTCAACTTGCCGTCCGGGTCGACCGATCGCGGGTACATGTCGTTGGTCAGCACCGCGGCGGGCCCGATGAAGACCCCGTCCTCGACCACGGCCGGCTCGTAGACCAGGGCGTGGTTCTGCAGCTTGACCCGGTCGCCGATCCGTACGCCGGGGCCGACGTAGGCACCGCGCCCGATGATGCAGTCGGCGCCGATCTCGGCTCCCTCGCGGACCTGTGCCAGATGCCACACCGTACTGCCGGGGCCGACCACGGCCCGCTCGTCCACATCGGCGCTGGGCTCGATGCGGGCTGATGGTCCATCGGTAATCGCCATGCCGCCGAACATAGCGGCCCGCGGCCGGGCGGCGAGGCGATACCGGGTACTTCGGGAAAGCGAAGGGGCGCGGGGCCCGGCCTTGTTCGGGCCGGGCCCCGCGCCCCTGAGAGCGTCCTCGGTGCGGACGGGCTACCTCGGGTCGGCGACGCTGGAGTTCATCGGAACCGGGCGCTTGCTGCCGATGACCCGGCGGGCCAGCGAACGCGGGGAGGTGAGGAAGCCGAAGCCCCAGCTCATGTGCATGGTGGCGAGTGCCACCGGCAGCTGGAGGCGGGCCCGGGCCGAGAGTCCGCGTCCCTCGACCACCGAGCCGCCGAGTATGCCGAGCAGGTAGCCACCGGGCAGGACCAGGAAGGCCGGGTGCACGGCGGCTCCCAGCACCGTGCCCGCGACCACGCCGAGCAGCGCGGCCGGCGGCGCCAGGTAGCGGAGGTTGACCGAGCCCTTGTGGTAACGGGTGACCACCCGGCGCCAACGGCCGTAGTCCTTGTACTGCTTGGCGAGCGCCTTCACGCTGGGCCGGGGGCGGTAGGTCACCCGCAGCTGCGGGGTGAACCAGATCAGCCCGCCGTCCTGGCGGATGCGGTAGTTGAGCTCCCAGTCCTGGGCGCGGATGAACTCCTCGTTGTAGCCGCCCTGCTTCTCCAGCACCTCGCGGCGGAAGACGCCGAGGTAGACGGTGTCGGCCGGGCCGGCCAGGCCGCCGGTGTGGAAGGCCGCGTTGCCGACCCCGATCTTGGAGGTCATGGCGGCGGCGACCGCGTTCTCCCACTCGGTCTCGCCCTCGGCGTGCATGATGCCGCCGACGTTGGCCGCCTCCATCTCGCCGAGCAGGCGGACGGCGGTGGCGATGTACCCCGGGGTGAGCAGGCCGTGGCCGTCCACGCGCACCACTATCGGGTGGCGGGAGCCGCGGATCGCCGCGTTCAGCCCGGCGGGGGTGCGGCCGGTGGGGTTGGGCACGGTACGGACCCGGGGGTCCTCGGCGACCAGTTCGGCGGCGATCTCGTCGGTACGGTCGGAGGACGGACCGAGCGCGATCACCACCTCCAGATCGCCGGCGTACTCCTGCTCCAGGATGTGCCGGACGGCGGTGCGCAGGTGACGTTCCTCATCGAGCACCGGCATGATCACGGAGACCGCCGGCAGCTCCTCAGCAGCCTTGGTGTTCATCGTGGCCAACCGTACCGGCGGCCGACCTGCGTTGTCAGGTTCGGGTTGGCCTCGGCGATCATCCTGGCGGGCCCGTCCTGGCCAATGCTGCCGGGAGGGAACGTTTCGGCGTTCGGTGCGGGTGTCCCGGCGAGCCACCGGCCGGGGGCTCGATGGCCCGCCTACCATCCGAGAGATGCCCTTCTCAGCCCCCCGACCTCGCGCTTCGTCCGGTGCGGCCGCCGACCGGTCCGGGGCCACCGCCTCGCCCGGGCCCGCCCGGCACCGGACCGGGCTCTGGCTGGCCGGCACGGTCGCACTGGCGGTACTGGCCGCCTCGGGCGCCGGCTGGGCGGTGCTCAACGGGGTCGGCCGCTCGATCGACCGGGTGGACGCCTTCGCCGGGGCCGACGACCGCCCCGAGGACGACGGGGGCACCACCATCCTGGTGGTCGGCACCGACGACCGGGACGGCATCCCGGAGGCCACCCTCAAGAACCTGCTGCACGCGGGCGGCGAAGGCTGCCACTGCACCGACGTCATGATGCTCGTCCAGCTCGCCAGGGACGGCGGCCGGGCCAGTGTGGTCAGCATCCCACGCGACTCCTACGTGACGATCCCGGCCCACCGGGACCCGGCGACCCGCCGGCAGGTGCCGGCCTCGATGGGCAAGATCAACGCGGCGTACGGAATGGGCGGCGCACCGCTCGCCGTCCGTACCGTGGAGCAGGCCACCGGTCTGCGGATCGACCACTACCTGCAGGCGAACTTCCTCGGCTTCGTGGCCACCGTGGACGCGCTGGGCGGGGTCGACGTGTGCACCGCGAAGCCGCTGAAGGACGAGTTCGCGGGCCTGGAGCTGCCGGCCGGGCGGACCAGGCTGGACGGTGCCGGCGCGCTCAGGTACGTCCGCGCCCGGCATGTGGACGGCAGCTCGGACCTCGGCCGGATGCACCGCCAACAGCGGCTGCTGGCCCAGCTGTTGAGGCGGGCCACGGACACCGGCACGCTGCTCAGCCCGGGCCGGCTCAGCCGGATGGTGGACATCCTGCTCAGCTCGGTGAAGGTCGACAAGGGGCTCTCCGCCGAGGAACTGCTGGCCCTGGCCACCCGGTTGAAGGACCTCTCGGCGGCCAACACGGACTTCGCGACCGTCCCGCTCGCCGTGGTGGACCACCAGGTCAGCGGCTGGGGTTCGACCGTCCTGTGGGACCAGCGGGCGGCCAAGGCGCTGTTCGACGCCGTACGGGAGGGGCGGCCGCTGACCGGGCACTCGGAGACCGCCGCGGGGCCCTCGCCCGCACCGCCGTCCTCGCCCGGTGCGGCCGCGTCCGCGTCCGTCCCCTCCGTCTCCGCCGTCCCCACCGCTTCCGCTTCCGCCTCCGCTGCTTCCGCCCCCGCCGCGCTGAGCGTGCCGCCGGGGCACATCCGGATCCAGGTGCTCAACGGTGCCGGGGTGCTCGGACTCGGGGCCCGGGTGGACGGGGATCTGCGCAAGCTCGGCTTCGCCACCACCGGGACGCCGGCCAACACCGAGGGGGGCGGCAGCGTGGCGAGGACGGTGGTCAAGTACGACCCGCGCTGGGACGAGTCGGTACGGACGGTCGCGGCCGCGCTGCCCACCGCACGGTTGGTACGGGTGCCGGGGCTGGGGGCGACGCTGCAGGTGATCGCGGGCAACGACTACCTGGGAGTCACCGCGCTGCCGAGTCCCACGGAGGTCACGACGCCGGAACCGTCGCCCTCCCCGGCCGCCTCGCACGCCGGCGGCCCCGTCCCGGAGGTCTCGGCGACCACGGGGAGCGAGATCGGCTGCCGGTGAGGCGCTCGGACGGGCCGTGGGCGAGGGCCGTATGAGCGTGGGCCGTGGCCGGGGAGCCGGGGCTGCGGGAGCTGGCCGTCGAGGTGCGCGGGTGGTCACTCGCACGGTCTTCGACCGAACGGCGGATGGCCGGGTGCACAGGCACCCGGCCATCCGCCGCCCCCGATCCGTCCGGCCCCGGCGGACCGGACGGTCGCCGTTCGGTCAGTCCGTGGCGATCGCCGCCAGGACGTTCATCCGTCCTGCCCGGAAGGCCGGGAGCAGGGCGGCCAGCAGGCCGATCACGGCCGAGGACAGCAGGACCTCGACGATCGTGCCGGTCGGGATCGCCAGCGTGCTCAGGCCCTTGCCGGAGAGCACCCGCTGGGCAGTGATGCCCCAGGCGAGGCCGAGACCGGTGCCGAGCACGGCGCCGAAGATCGCGATGACCACCGACTCCAGCCGGATCATCCGGCGCAGCTGACTCCGGGACAGGCCGATCGCCCGGAGCAGGCCGATCTCGCGGGTCCGCTCGACCACCGAGAGGGCGAGGGTGTTCACCACCCCGAGGACGGCCACCACGATGGCGAGGAAGAGCAGTCCGATGACCATGTAGAGCAAGGTGTTGACCTGGTCCTGGACGATCTTCTTGTAGCCGGCCTGGTCCTTGACCACCAGCTGCGGGTACGCCTTGAGCGAGTTCTGCAGCGAGTCGAGCACCTTGGCCTTGTCGGCGCCGGCCTCCGCCTTGCCGAACAGCGCGGCGTCCTGCGGGAGTTCGGCGGCCGGGACGACCTTGGCGACGCTGTCGATGCCGGTGAAGAGGTTGCCGTCGAAGAGCGAGTTGCCCTTGGCGGTGATCAGGCCGAGTTCGAGGCTCTGGGTGTGGCCGCGGCCGTAGTCGACGGTGATCCTGTCGCCGACCGAGAGGTGGTGCTTGGCGGCGAAGTCCTCGTCCACCGAGATGCCACCACCGGTGATCGCGGCGGACGAACCGGCCTTGACGGGGAGGCGGAAGTCGTTGACGAAGGTCGGTGAGACGGCCGACAGCTCCGTCTCGCTCTTGCTGCCGTCCGGCAGCGCGAGGGTGGCGGGGATCTCCTTCTGCTCGGTGAGGTGGTCGAGGCCCTTGACCGACTTGGCGGCGCTCAGCATGGCCGGGGTGAGCCCGGTGCGGCCGCCGTCCACGATGTAGTCGGCGCCGACGCTCCGGTCGATCTGCTCGTTGGTCGAGCTGACCATCGAGGTGGTGAAGACCGAGGCTCCGACGACCAGGGCCAGGCCGATCATCAGCGCCGCGCCGGTGGCCCCGGTACGGCGGGGGTTGCGTATCGCGTTCCGCTGGGCCAAGCGGCCGGCCGGGCCGAAGAGGGCGGGCAGGGCGGCACCGAGCACCCGGACCAGGCCGGCGGCGAGCAGCGGGCCGGTCACCACGAAGCCGATCAGTGTCAGCACCACCCCGAGGCCGAGGAGCGAGCCGCCGGTGGCGGCCTGGTGCGCCCGGGCCGCCGCGACCAGCAGCGCGGCGCCGCCGGCCGTCAGCACCAGGCCGATCGCGGCCCGGATCCGGTTGGCCTTGGCCTCGGTGGGAGTGCCGTGGTCGCGCAGCGCGGACATCGGGGAGATCCGCGCGGCCCGGCGGGCCGGTATGAAGGCCGCCAGGACGGTGATCAGGACGCCGACCGTGTAGGAGGCGACCGGGACGGAGGCGCCGATCTCCAGGCTGGCCGAGGTCAGGTTCATCCCGGCCGCGCCCATCAGCCGGATCAGCAGCATGGCCAGGCCGATACCGCCGAACAGGCCGAGGGTGGAGCCGAGCACCGCGAGGATCAGTGCCTCGATCAGCACCGAGGCGTTGACCTGGGTCCGGCTGCCGCCGATGGCACGCATCAGGCCGATCTCGCGGGTGCGCTGGGCGACCAGCATCGAGAAGGTGTTGATGATCAGGAAGCCGCCGACCAGCAGGGAGATCCCGGCGAAGCCGAGCATGGCGTACTTCATGAAACTCAGGAAGGAGCCGACGCCCTTGACGTTCTCGGCCTTCTGCTCGGCCGCGGTCTTCAGGTCGAAGCCGGCGCCGACGGCGGTGGCGGCCTCGGCCTTGAGCTGGTCGTTGCCGCGGCTGCCGTCGCCGAAGAGCTCGACCGAGGTGTAGGCGGTGGAGCCGAGCAGCAGTTTCTGCGCGGTCGGGGTGTCCAGGAAGGCGAGTGCCGCGCCCGGGTTGGTGGTCCTGAAGGTGGCGATGCCGGAGATCTTGAGGTCGTAGCTGCCGGACCCGGTGATCAGGCGGAGCGGGCTGCCGAGGCCCAGGCCGGCCTTCTTGGCGGTGTCCGCGTCCAGCAGGACCTGGTCCGGGCCCTGGGGAGCGTGGCCGGAGGTGACCTCCAGGGAGGGGCGCGGGGTCTCGATCCAGTTGCCGGTGAGGGTCGGGGCGCCGGTGGTGGGGCCGACCGTCTTGTTGCTGGCCGGGTCGACCAGGACGGCGTTCGACACGAAGACGTTGCCGAGGGCGGTCCTGACCCCGGGCAGCCCGGCGACCTTCCGCACCGTGTCGACCGGGACCGTCCTGGTCTTGCCGCCGACCTGCTGGTCGGCGCTCCGGTCGCTGTGCGGGCGGAGTGAGACGTCGGACGCGGTGGAGGCGAAGAGCTTGTCGAAGGTCGAGGTGGCGGTGTTGGAGAAGACCAGGGTGCCGGAGACGAAGGCGACCGAGAGCACCACGGCGATCAGGGAGAGCGCCATCCGCCCCTTGTGGGCGAGGAAGCTCCGCAGTGAGGTCTTGAGCAGCATCGGACCGGGCCCCTCAGCTGGTGCGCTTGGCGTCGAAGCGACGCATGCGGGCCAGGACGGACTCGGCGGTGGGGGCGTGCATCTCGTCGACGATCACGCCGTCGGCGAGGAAGAGCACCCGGTCCGCGTAGGAGGCGGCGACCGGGTCATGGGTGACCATGACGATGGTCTGGCCCAGCTCGTCCACCGAGCGGCGCAGGAAGGTCAGCACCTCGGCGCCGGAGCGGGAGTCGAGGTTTCCGGTCGGCTCGTCACCGAAGATGATCTCGGGACGGGCGGCCAGCGCCCTGGCCACCGCGACGCGCTGCTGCTGGCCGCCGGAGAGCTGGGCCGGACGGTGCTTCAGCCGTCCGGCCAGGCCGACGGTGTCGATCACCTGCTCAAGCCAGGCCTGGTCGGGTCTGCGGCCGGCGATGTCCATCGGAAGGGTGATGTTCTCCAGCGCGTTGAGCGTGGGGAGCAGGTTGAAGGCCTGGAAGATGAAGCCGATCTTGTCCCGGCGCAGCCGGGTGAGCTGCTTGTCCTTCAGACCGGTGATCTCGGTGTCGCCGACCCAGATCCGGCCGCAGGAGACGGTGTCCAGACCGGCCAGGCAGTGCATCAGGGTCGACTTGCCCGAACCGGACGGGCCCATGATGGCGGTGAACCGGCCGCGCTGGATGTCCACGTCCACCGAGTCGAGCGCCGTGACCCTGGTCTCCCCCGCGCCGTAGGCCTTGGTCAGCTGTCGTGCGGAGGCCGCCGGGGCGTTCTCGCCGCCGTGAAGCCGCGGGTCCTGCACGGCTGTCGCTGCCGTCGTCACTGGAGTCTCCCTAGATCTTTCGTCCGCCGGTAGACCCGAGCCTGACGCAGACCACCCGCCCGCCGACATGGTGCGGACTTCCGTCTTCGTCCTCGGGTTGGCCCCACCCTCCGAGGTGCAGCCAGCTTCACCGCTGACCGGTGGAGTGGGGGATGTCCACCACGTTAGGAGACCGCGGCGAGGGGATCGTCCTACGCCGGGAGGAAGCCGGATGACTCCCGGCGTACGGGACGCGGGGCCCTCCCCCTTAGGGGGACCTCGTCGTCCACCTCGGGGTCGCCCGGGCCCAGCCGAGCTCAACTCGCCAGTGCGGCACCGTGGTTCAGCACCTCGGGGATGCCGGTGTGCCGGGTCAGGGCGGCGGCGAAGGCGTCCACCACCGGGGTGAGCAGGACGTCCGTCTCGCGCTCGATCGCGGTGCCGCCGTCCTCCCGGACCGCGATGTGCCGGTCCAGCCGAACCAGCCCCGGGTGATGTGCTCGGCCCCCCATCGAGGCGAGCACCGGGCGCAGCGCGTAGTCCACGGCCAGCACGTGGGCCGTGGACCCGCCGGTGGCCAGCGGCAGCACGGTCTTGCCCGCCAGGGCGTACTGGGGCAGGACGTCCAGCAGGGTCTTCAGCAGCCCCGAGTACGCGGGAACGCGGGAGCGGCCGGGCACCCGTGGCTCCGGGTGCGGCCGCGACGGGCGCGAGGGTCTAACGGTGGCGAGCGGTCAGCCACGACACAGCGAACCGGACACCCTCAGCAGGTCGACGTGCCGCCGACGGGTGAGCCTCCAGCGCTGTTCCATGCCCGCCATGCGAACACGCGCCGTCAGAGCCGGTCAAGGTTGATCTCATCGGGTGAACACGCCGGTGACCATGCGGCGAAAGCATCCGACAACTGCATCAAATCTGCTACAAGCGGGCCGCGGGCCACCCCGGCGGCACTGGCGGCCACTGGTTTCGGGCATCCTTCACCCCATGAACACGTGGCAGGAAGACCGCCCGAGCGGCGGCGGCAGCTCGTACGGTCGGGGCGACGGCGCCGGATCCTACGGTCCGGGCGGCGGCGCGGCCGCCGAGCCGCCGCTGCCGCCATCGCTCAACCCGCGCGGACCGGGCGCGCAGCGCCGTCCGCAGGGCGGCTACGGCGCGCAGCCCGGGTATCCGCCACGGCCCGGCGCCGCGCCGCAGGGCATGGGCATCCCCGCGCAGCCGGCCCCGGGCGCCGTGCCGCCGGGGCCGGTACCCCCCGGTGCGGTACCGCCGGGTGCCGTCCCGCCGCCGGCGAGACCGGCGGCCGGGGGTACGGCGAACCCGCGCTGGCCGCGCCGCCGGAAGATCAAGGTGGCCGCGCTGGCGGTGGCCGGCGCGCTGCTGGTGACCGGTGTCGGCACCTACTTCTGGGCCGACGCCAAGCTCAACCACGAGAACACCCTGGCCTCGTACCCGGGCCGCCCGCCCGCCGGGAAGGGCACCAACTGGCTGATCGTCGGTTCCGACAGCCGCGACGGGCTCACCGACGCGCAGAAGGACGCGATGCACACCGGTACCGACACCGGCAAGCGCAGCGACTCGATGATGATCCTGCACATCGGGGACCACGGGAACACCCTGATGAGCGTTCCGCGCGACTCCTGGGTGCCGATCCCGCAGCACCTGAACACCAACGGGAACGGCAAGACCATCCCCGCCACCACCTCGAAGATCAACTCGGCCTTCAACAACGGTGGCGGCCCGCTGCTGGTGCAGACGATCGAGTCCAACACCGGCATCCACATCGACCACTACGCCGAGATCGGCTTCGCCGGCTTCGTCGGCATCGTGGACTCGGTCGGCGGTGTGAACATGTGCGTCGACAAGGACATCTCCGACCAGGACTCCGGCCTCAACCTCAAGGCCGGCTGCCACACCCTGAACGGCACCCAGTCGCTGGCCTTCGTCCGGCAGCGGCACCAGATGGCCGACCAGGACCTGGGCCGGATGCGCAACCAGCAGAAGTTCCTCTCCGCACTGGCCAAGCAGGCCGCTTCCCCGGCCACCCTGCTCAACCCGTTCACGTTCTACCCGCTGGTCAGCTCGGGCCTGGGCACCCTGATCGTGGACAACGACACCGGTCTGACCGACCTGGGCTCGTTCTTCCTGGCCATGAAGGGCATCTCGGGCGGCAGCGGCAAGACCGTCACCGTGCCGATCGGCAACCCCAACTTCCGCGCGCCGGACGGGGAGTCGGCGCTGAAGTGGGATCCGGTGAAGTCCAAGGAGGTCTTCGACGCCTTCAAGAACGACACCCCGGTCCCGGACGTGAAGTAGCAACTCGGGGGCGCGAAGCAGCGACTCCGGGCGTGAAGCAGCGCGAAGGGCCCCGCCGGTGACCGGCGGGGCCCTTCGACCTCCTTGCCGTTACGGCAGGTTGCGCACCACGATGCGCCGGAGTCAGCGCCCCCACAGAGCCACAGGGCTGAGGGCCGGGACACGGCTTCCCCTTCGGCGCCGGAGCCCGCTCCTTGCACCTGAAGCAGAATCCCCGGTCACTCTCGGGGTGTTCGCACAGCGGGCAGTCCACCGGGCTCCTGGACATCCCGTCCGGCGGGCACGGCAGCGGCTTGCCCGGCGGGCGCGGGGCAGCCCGCGGCGTGGCGCGGGTCACGTGCGCACGGCCTGCCCGACGTGGCCCGGGTCACGTGCGCGGGGCCGCCGACCCCGGCGGGTGAGAAGGGTCACCCCCGCCGGGCTGCCCGGACGGGCAGGGGCGGGCCGGCCCGGTATGACTGGGCAAACGCCGTGTCGACACGGTCCGAGGGCCCGTCCGCTTCGGGACCTTGGTCATGAATTCGGCTGACCTTTGGCCTCGTGGCGACCCGTCCGTACCCAGGCAACCGTGGACGGTCGCCCGGCGTGCCCGGGCGACGGCGCCGCCCGACCAGCGGTGCCGTGCCCTGTCGTCTACCCGGCGCACGACGTGCGAAGGCACCGCCGTACGCTCCGGAGGACCCGAATCACATGTCCAAGACCATCGACAACGCCCCGTATACCGCCTTCCACCGCAGGTTGGCCCTCGCCTGTTCCGGCGGGCCGCTGCTCGACGGCTACATCCTGAGCATCGTCGGCGTCGCCCTGACCGGGATGCGCCCCGACCTCGGCCTGTCAACCGCGGACGTCAGCCTGATCGGCGCCGCCGCACTGGTCGGAATGTTCGTCGGCGGCGCGCTCTTCGGCGTGCTGACCGACCGGATCGGGCGGGAGGTGATGTACACCGCCGACCTGCTCGTCATGGTGGTCTGCTCGGTGCTCTCCTTCTGGGTGGACGCGGTGTGGGCGATTGCCCTGCTGCGCTTCGTGCTGGGCATGGCCGTGGCCGCCGACTACCCCATCGCGACCTCCCTGCTCGCCGAGTGGCTGCCGGTGCGGCACCGCGGCCGGCTGCTCGGCCAGCAGATCGTCGCCTGGTACGCAGGCTCCGTCCTCGCCTACGTGACGGGCTACGCGTTCCTGCGGCTGGCCGGGCCCGGCAGCTGGCGGTGGATGCTGGCCAGTTCCGCGGTGCTCTGCCTCGTCTTCCTGGTGATCCGCCGCGGCTCGCCGGAGTCGCCGCGCTGGCTCGCCGCCCACGGGCGGGTCGGTGACGCCGTGCGCGTGGTCGAACAGCACCTCGGGGTCCGGGTGAACGGCCGGGAGCTGATGCCCGATCCCGCCGAGGCCGGCCGACCCGGCGGGCTGCGCCTGCTGATGACCCCGCCCTACCGACGCCGCACCCTCTTCTGCGGGCTGTTCTTCCTCTGCCAGGTCGGCCCGCTCTTCGCGATGCTCACCTTCGGGCCGCAGATCCTCTCCTCGTTCGGCATGCCCGGCGGCACGGTGGCGGAGACCCTCGGCACCGGGCTGATCAGCCTCGTCTTCCTGCTCGGCTGCTACCCGGCGCTGCGCCTGATCGACACCTGGGGCCGGCGCCCCGTGATCATCTGGTCGTTCGCCCTGATGACCGTCCCGCTCGCCCTGCTGGGGATCTGGCCCGCCGCTCCCGCCGCCGTCGCCCTCCTCGCCCTGTGCGCGTACGCCTTCCTGTGCGGCGGCCCGAACGTGCTCGACTGGACCTACCCCAACGAGCTCTTCCCCACCGAGATCCGGGCGACCGCCGTCGGCGTGGCCACCTCGGTCAGCCGGATCGGCGCGGCCGTCGGCACCTTCCTGCTGCCGCTCTCGCTGACCGGGCTCGGCACCGGCCCGACCATGCTCATCGCCGCCGGGACCACCGCCCTCGGCCTGCTGGTCTGTGTGCTGTGGGCCGAGGAGACCCGCGGCACCGCACTGGGCGCCTCGCCGGCCGTCACCGCGGGCCCGACCGCTGTGACGCAGCGCGTCCCGCAGCCGACGCGCTGACGCCCGGCGCGGACGACCCCGCCGAGAGGGTCGAGGTCGCCTGAGTGACGCCATGCGAACGGCCCCCGGCAGCATGCCGGGGGCCGTGCTGTTTGTGCAGGTCAGTGGCCGTTTTCAGACCGGTTCCAGCCCAGGATTTCCCCGGCATGACGCCCGGGAACGGCCCCGGAACGGGCCCGGGCGGACCGAACCCGAAGGCGGCCTCCACCGCCCCTCAGATGGCTTCTGACCCGTGAAGACCGCCTTACGGCAGGTTGCGCGCCATGACGATGCGCTGCACCTGGTTGGTGCCCTCGTAGATCTGGGTGCTCTACGACAAACAGGGCTCTGACCTGGGAAGATGCCCCCTCTGAAGGGGCGCCCCCAGGATTTCCCCATGATCATCTTCTCTGTCGATGTGAGGCCAAGCCTTCCCCCTGGCAACAGAGGCGCCCCGCCCATGCGCCACGGGGGACGACGCACGGACGGGGCGGTTTCGGGGCGTTGTTCAGCGGGGGATGGGGACGACGAATCCTCGCGCCGGACCGGTTTTACGGGACATACCCGCGACGATCGCCAGCACCTCGTCGGTGATGTCCCGCCGGGCGGCGGGGTCAGTGCTGTCGTACACCCGCCATTGCCCGCTCGGGTTGTCCAGGTCTTCGGGGGAGACGATTCCTCGGATGCCTAGGCGCCGGAGTGTGCTGGCTACCCGCTGGGCTTCGTCCTCGTCCATGTATCCCGCCCTTCCGTGTTCGGTGGGGCTCAGGCTAGCTGGCTTCGCCGCCCCCGCCCCCGCCGTTGCAGTGGGAGGCGCAGTTTCCGGGGTTGATGGGTCCGCATCCGCCGGGGACGGGGGTGTGGGAGCACTGGGCGGCCACGGCCACCAGGGCGCGGGTAGGGCCGGTCCACAATTCGCGGTCGGGGGTGTACCCGGCCTCTTCGATGAGGGCGGCGGTTCGGGCGAGCGCGTCGGAGTCGTGGCGCGCCGGGTCCGGGCGTTCGGGGTAGTGGTGGACGAACCCTCCAAGCTGGCTGCACAGTTCAGCGTACGGGCGGGTGTGGAGGATGAGCGCGTGCCACCCCTCGTCGACGACGTTGGACGGCGTGACGCGCACGGTGGGGAACGTGCTGGCGGTGACGACGAACTTCAACGCCTCGATCACGATGCGCTCGGCGATGTCGTCGGGCATGCCGGGGTTGTTGTCCGTCACCGTGGCGGTGACGCCCTCGAACGCTTCGGGGGTGAGTAGGGCGCGTACGTCGTGCATTCGTGCTCCCTAGTTCTGTTGGCTGGTCCCGCCAGCCCGTGTGGGACGGCGGATCTCGATGGTGGTGCTGACCCGTTCCGGTCGGACTTGCATGTCACGCAACGCACGCCCGGGGCCGGGGTTTTGTGCCCGGCCCAACTCAGCGAGCTGAGTGCCAAATTGGGCCGGGGTGCGCTCTATGGGGTGAGAACAGCGTCACTCCGGAGCACGGCCCGCCGTCGGGGGAACCGGCGGGAGCCTGTGGGGGTCACTCGGCCTGAGGATCGTCCTCACCTGTGCGCCAGCGGACCAACTTCGCGCGGGGTTGCTGGTTAGTGCTTCAGTTCCGTCGCAGAGCCAAGAGAACGACCGCCAGGAGCACGATCACGCCCGCGACGGACACCGCGTAGACCGATTGGCGACTGAAGGGCTCGCGGCCCCCTTGCTGGCGCTGGGCCTTCTCGCGGTACTCCTCTTGGCCGGTCTCGAATTTCAGTTTGGTTCCTCGACCGTTTCGGGTCTCACGGGCACGGCGTTCACCCCTCACCACCCCCACGGGGGTTCTCGCATTCGGGGGCGTGCCGCCCTCGCAGGACGCGCACGTCAGCCAGGGCCGACTCGTCCACGCCTTCCGGGTCGCTGTACGCCCGAACCGCCACGGCATCCAGCCACTGACACGTTGGACACTCCGGCCGGGTTTCCGTCGGTCTCTCGGGGGCCTCAGGCTGCGCCACGGCTACCCCTGGGGAAGGAGCGGCCCAGGATGGGAGCCAACGCACTGCCGTCGGCCTTGCCCTTGTCCGGACACTTCTCGCTGCCGCACTCGCAGAACGACCAATCTTTGGGCGTGCCGCGCTTAGTTAGCAGCCGAGCAGCCTCCACCGGGTCGTAGTCGTCCAGCGGGTTGCCGACTGGCACTCGCTTGCGGCGCTCCGCCTTGTACTCGTCGAACGTCTTGGCCACAGCCCGGTACCTCCCTGGTTCAGCCCTCGCTTCCGGACGACTCGATGGTGTCCTGGCCGGTCGGACCGCCGCGACGTCGACAGGGCGTCAGTTGGGGGTCCTGGCAAGGCGTCATTTAGGTGTCGTTTGGGCTCGCGCGGCTCTATGTTGGGTCGCATGACGACGCCTAACGAGACCCTTCGGGCCGTGCGGATCGGCCTGCGTCTCAGCCAAGATGAGTTCGCGAAGCGCCTGCGGGCGGCCGGGACCGAGCAGGGCGAGCCGAACGACGCCAGCAAGCGCCTTGTGCAACGCTGGGAGTCCGGAGAGGTGGGATTCCCTCGCCCGGTGTACGTTCGCGCTCTCGAAGCCGTCACGAAGCTCTCTGTTGACCGCCTCGGATTTACGTCACCACAGCTCCCCCGCCGGGTGAGCATGGACGCTACGGGAGGGCACGACATGACCAGCGATGAACCCGGCGTGCCGGTAGAGGTAGCACCGGCACCGACAGGTGAGGACTTCTCCGGGGTGTGGCTCAGCCGATACGAGTTCTACAGCAGCAGCAGGGAGAACACGTACACCGGCCTGCACCACGTCGTACTGTCTCACCGTGGAAACCGGATCACCGGCCAATCGCTCACCGGCGCCTCGTCCAACCCCGACTCTCCGCTGTCCTTCGATCTCACCGTTGATCGAAACATCGTCACTGGCTCCTGGGTGGAACAGACCGCGCAAGACGGCTACTACCAAGGGGCCCGATACCACGGAGCGATTCAGCTGCTGGTCGATCCCACGGGGCGTCGCATGGCGGGTAAGTGGGTTGGGTTCGGGAAAGAGTTCGACGTGAACACCGGGCCGTGGGAACTGCGGCTGTTGGACAAGTCCACTGCTGACGACGTGCTGAGCCGATACAGCGTGCCCCCTGAGGAGTGATCCGGCCACCCGGCCAGCAATGGGCCGGGCTCGCCGCGTCCGGCCTGCGCTGGCTCCGGTACCGCCTGGACTAGCCGCGTCCCGCAGGACGCGCCTTGTTAGCCTCAGGAAGAGGAGCGGGCATCATCATCTCAAACGATCATTGCCTAACCCGCCCCAACGGAGAAAGCCCCCGGCAGTAGCCGGGGGCTTTCTTTGATTCGTCGGTCAGAGCAGCGCGAGGAACGGGTTCCCAGTTGCGGCCGACTCGCGGCGGGGACGGGTGGGAGCGGGAACCAGGGGTGCCGGGGGAACGGGCTTGGCCGGGCGGTAGGTGTCCATGCGGACGACCGTGGCCGGAGTCTTCCGGGCAGGCTTGGGCTCAGGCCGGCCGCTGGGGGAAGCCTCGGTGTTCTCCGACTCGGTCAGGGTGTAGATGGTGGCGGGACGCCCAAGGCCGGAACGGTCGAGAGTGGCCTTCACCCCGGGCAGAGCCTTGACCTGATCCGCCGTCGCGCCCACGAATGGCAACAGCTCGGACGACCTGGCCTTTCCGCCCATCATGGCGATCCGGGCCTGGACCTTCTCCGCGAGACTGAGTGACTGGCGCTTACCGGACACCGCCCCCATTCGAGACGTGATGCTCTCCACGGTCTCCATGGCGTAGGTGACCAGCCGGGCCGCTGCTTCCAGATCCTCGCGGGTGATCTCGTGCCGCAGGTCGAACAGGGCGAACAGGGCCGCGATCCTACGTACTTGCTCGTTGCAGCGGGAGGCGAACGGCTTCAACTCGTCCGACTCGCGGGCCTTGATCAACAGGTCGTGCCGGAGGCTGTCGGCAACGTCGTAGGCGTCTTCCGAGAGGGTGACCGTTCCGGACCTCTGACCGTGACGCACGGCCCGGGCGAACGCCTCTCCGGCCTCGGAGATCAGGTACTCGGGCATCCGGTCACGCTCACTCAGCCACCGCACTTGAGTAACCGGAAGGATCAGCAGTCGGTTGTACGAGCCGCCATCACGCTCAGTAGCGGACATGCTGGCCCGGAACTCCTCCGGGGTGATGTGCCCCATGATCGACACTCGCGGGTCGTCCACCTGAACGGGTTCCTTGGCGCGAGACGTGGCAACCGTGGCACCGTCCCACAGATCCCGGAGCACCTGGGACAGGTTCGCCTGTCGCCTGCCCGCCCGCAGCACACGGGCGTACTCGGTGTCCACGATGAGCGCGTGCCCGTCGCGGTCGGCCACGGCCTGGATGAGCCCGGCCCCACCGGTCACACCGTTGATGACGTGACCGGCCATGAATGAACTGTTGGCGTCCTTCGCTACGTCGGACGCGAGTCCCCATGACTGCCCCTTGCCCTCTCCGGTACCACCACAGAGCAGGACGTGAAGCATGAGCGGCATGGAACCGGAGCCTCGCTGCACGCGGGTCTCAGGGAGCATGGCGGAGAACGCGCACAACAGGCCGCCCAGCAGCCCGACCGGGGACCATTCGACGTGGGGTTCCATGCCCGCTACGAGGGACCGGAGCCGGCCCGTGACCATGCTGCGGAAGTCGGGGGTGTCCATGCTGCCTGTCTCCTGAGGATGGCCCGTGAGGTCCTGGCGGTGCTCGACAAGGCTCCGCCCCGGTACCGGGCCCTGCTGTGGCTGATGGCCGGTTGCGGCCTCCGGATCGGCGAGGCCATGGCCGTCTCACGGGACCAGATCGACTTCAAGGCGGAGATGCTCCGGGTCGACTTCCAGATCGCCGAGGACGGCGAGACCGAGTCCGGCAAGAACAGCGCCATCCAGCGGCGGCACATCAAGGCGCGCGATGCCGAGGAACCCGGGCGGCTGGTCCCTCTGCCGCCGAACGTGGCCTTCGAGCTCCGGCGGCACATCAAGAACCACGGCATGTGGGGCCCTGAGCGGCTGCTGTTCCCGAACGTCTCCCGGACCGGATACCTGTACGCCTCGTACTTCTACCGGCAGATCTGGATGGCGGCTGCCCGCAGGCGGGGTGGAGTACTGCAAGCCCCATGCCATGCGGCACTACTACGGGTCGAGGCTGCTGTACGCCGGAGTCCCGGAGAACGATGTGGCGGACTGGATGGGCCACAGCAGCACAGATGTGCTGCGCGAGCACTACCACTACATCTTCGAGGGGGCCGAGCAGCGCGGGCGCGCGGCCATCGCGACGATGCTGACACCCGGCGCGGATGACCCCACCGGCGACTCCCCCACCGACAAGACCGAAGTCGCCTGACAGAAGCCCATGCGAACGGCCCCCGGCACGCTGCCGGGGGCCGTTCTGTTTGTGCAGGTCAGTAGCCGTTTTCAGCTCAGTGTCAGCCCAGGATTTCCCCAGCATGACGCCCAGGAACAGGCCGAAACGGGCCTGAGCGGACCGAAACCCAAAGGTGGCTCTCAGTACCCCTCAGATGGCCTATGACCTGCGAAAACCGCCTTACGGCAGGTTCCTCGCCATGACGATCCGCTGGACCTGGTTCGTTCCTTCATAAATCTGGGTGATCTTGGCGTCGCGCATCATCCGCTCGACCGGGTAGTCGCGGGTGTAGCCGTAGCCGCCGAGCAGCTGGACTGCGTCGGTGGTGATCTCCATGGCGACGTCCGAGGCGAAGCACTTGGCGGCGGCGCCGAAGAAGGTCAGGTCGGCGTCGAGCCGCTGGGACTTGGCGGCGGCGGCGTAGGTGAGCTGGCGGGCGGCCTCCAGCTTCATGGCCATGTCGGCCAGCATGAACTGGATGCCCTGGAACTCGGCGATGGCCTTGCCGAACTGCTTGCGCTCCTTGACGTAGCCCTTGGCGTAGTCGAGGGCGCCCTGGGCGATGCCGAGGGCCTGGGCCGCGATGGTGATGCGGGTGTGGTCCAGCGTCTTCATCGCGGTGGCGAAGCCGGTGCCCTCGGCGCCGATGATGCGGTCGGCGGGGATCCGGACGTTGTCCAGGTAGACCTCGCGGGTCGGCGAGCCCTTGATGCCGAGCTTCTTCTCCGGCGCGCCGAAGGAGACACCCTCGTCGCCCTTCTCGACCACGAAGGCGGAGATGCCCTTGGAGCGCTTCTCGGGGTCGGTCACCGCCATGACGGTGTAGAACTCGGAGACGCCCGCGTTGGTGATCCAGCGCTTCACGCCGTTGAGCACCCAGAAGTCGCCGTCGCGCTCGGCGCGGGTCTTCATGCCGGCGGCGTCCGAACCGGCGTCCGGCTCGGAGAGGCAGTAGGAGAACATGCCCTCGCCGCGGGCCAGGGCACCCAGGTACTTCTGCTTGAGCTCCTCGGAGCCGGAGAGCTGGACCGGCAGCGAGCCCAGCTTGTTGACGGCCGGGATCAGCGAGGAGGAGGCGCAGACCCGGGCGACCTCCTCGATCACCAGCACGGTCGCCAGCGCGTCCGCGCCCTCGCCGCCGTACTCCGCGGGAACGTGGACCGCGTGCAGGTCGTTGGCCTGCAGCGCGTCCAGCGCCTCCTGCGGGAAACGGCCCTGCTCGTCCACCTCGGCCGCGTACGGGGCGATCTTCGCCTCGGCGAGCGAACGCACCGCTTCGCGGAGCATCTCATGCTCGTCGCTGAGCCGGAAGAGATCGAAGTCCGCCCCAGAGTTGCCCGCCATCTGCCTCGCCCCTTGACCGTGTTAGTTACCGTTAAGTAGCAGTATTGATCCTAATTCTAGGTTCGCTCCGTGCCTACCCCGTACGTGACGTCCGCGACACCCCCCGAGCGAGGTCAGCGGACGCTGTCCCCCAGCACGTCACTGGTGGTGCGGTGCTCGGCCAGGTACTGCACCATCCGGTCGTTGCGCATGGCCTCCCAGAGCGGGGCCGCCGCGTTCCGGTCCAGCTTCACGGCGGCCTGGCCGTCGATGGTCTCGAAGCCGCCGAACGGCGCGTTCATGAAGGTCACGTCGCCCACCCGGAGGTTGCGCATGCTCCAGGCGAGGTCGTAGAGGTCGCTGTTGCTCAGCTTGTCGTCCACGCTGACCACGTCGCCGACCGACTTCAGCAGGCCGCCGAGCCTGGTCGGGCTGGAGAGCGTGCCCGAGCTGAGGGTCTGCTTCATCAGAGCGCGCAGGAAGTTCTGCTGGCGCTTGGTGCGGTCCAGGTCGCCGCCCGGCAGTCCGTGGCGCTCGCGGACGTACTGGAGGGCGGTGTCGCCGTCCATGTGCTGGGTGCCGGCGTCCCAGTGGCGGGCGCCGCCGACCGCCTCGATGGTCTTGGGGATGGTGATGTCCACCCCGCCGACCGCGTCGGTCAGCGAGCGGAAGCCGTCCCAGTCGATCACCGCCAGGTGGTCGATCCGGATCCCGGTGAGGTCCTGCACGGTCTGGATCATCAGCGCCGGGCCGCCCCAGGAGTAGGCGGCGTTGATCTTCGCCTGGCCATGGCCCGGGATGTCCACCCAGGTGTCCCGGGCGATCGAGACCACCGAGACGCTCCGCCGGTCAGCCGCTATGTGCATCAGCATCATGGTGTCGCTGCGGGCCGCGCCCACCTTCCAGGCCGGGCCCTCGGCCTCGGCGCCGGTGGTCGGCACGTCGGAGCGGGCGTCCAGGCCGACCAGCAGGAAGGTCATCCCACTGTTGGGGACGGGCTTCGGCTGTGCGGACTCCGGGACGGTCGGGAAGGCGTCCGGGATTCGCTGCACCGAGGACGCGTAGTGGTTCGCCGTCCAGTAGAGCGCGCCGACCCCGCCGCCGAGCACCACCAGCAGCGCCACCAACGCCCAGATGAGCACCCGCCGGGTACGGCGCCCGCGCCCACCGTCGGCCCTCCCGGGCTCCGGCCCGTCGGACTCCGCGGCCGGCCGCTCGTCGAACAGGCTGAGGTGGGCGGGCTGGTCCGCAGCCGGGTCGTGCCGCGCGTCGTCCTTCGAATCCATGCCGGGCATTCTGCCTCCAGTCAGATGAGTTCCCGTCATCGGAACGGCAGTTCCAGCGGTCCGCAACCGCCCGGGAACAACATCGTTACCGAGCGGCAGCCACCGCCCCCGACCGCCGGGCACGGACCGCCGCCGAGTCCCTCCGGCCGCCGGATACCATCAACCCCTGCGGCCGGACGCAGACCCGCACGGTTCCGGCACAACCGACCCAAAAGGGGAAGCACGTGACCCTCCGCATCACGGTGATCGGCACCGGCTACCTCGGCGCGACGCACGCCGCCTGCATGGCGGAGCTCGGCTTCGAGGTGCTCGGCCTGGACATCGACCCGGAGAAGGTCGCCGCCCTGTCCGCCGGCCAGGTGCCGATGTACGAACCGGGGCTCGGCGAGCTGCTGCTCAAGCATGTTGCGGGGCAGGCGGGTTCGACCGGCAGGCTGCGCTTCACCACCTCGCCCGAGGAGGTCGCCGACTTCGGTGACGTGCACTTCATCTGCGTCAACACCCCTCAGAAGAAGGGCGAGTTCGCGGCCGACATGTCCTATGTGGACGCCGCCGTAGACTCCATCGCGCCGCACCTGACCCGGCCCACCCTGGTGGTCGGAAAGTCCACCGTCCCGGTCGGCAGCGCCGCCCGGCTGGCCGACCGGCTGGCCGAACTCGCCCCGGCCGGAGCCGATGCCGAACTCGCCTGGAACCCCGAGTTCCTGCGCGAGGGCTACGCCGTCGGCGACACCCTGCACCCCAACCGGCTGGTGGCGGGCGTGCGCAGCGAGCGGGCCGAGCGGCTGCTGCGCGAGGTGTACGCGACGCCGATCGCCGAGGGCGTGCCGTTCGTGGTCACCGACTTCCCGACCGCCGAGCTGGTCAAGGTCGCCGCCAACTCCTTCCTGGCCACCAAGATCTCCTTCATCAACGCGATGGCCGAGGTCTGCGAGAGCGCGGGCGCGGACGTGGTCCAGCTCAGCCAGGCGCTCGCCTACGACGACCGGATCGGCGCCAAGTTCCTCGGTGCCGGGCTCGGCTTCGGCGGCGGCTGCCTGCCCAAGGACATCCGCGCCTTCATGGCCCGCGCCGGGGAGCTGGGCGCCGACCAGGCGCTGACCTTCCTGCGGGAGGTGGACTCGATCAACATGCGCCGCCGCTCCCGGATGGTCGAGCTGGCCCGCGAGCAGTGCGGCGGCGGGTTCCTCGGCCGCCGGGTCGCCGTCCTCGGCGCCGCCTTCAAGCCCAACTCCGACGACATCCGGGACTCCCCCGCGCTCAACGTGGCCGGCCAGATCCAGCTCCAGGGCGCCCAGGTCACCGTCTACGACCCCAAGGCCATGGACAACGCCCGGAAGATGTTCCCCGGCCTGTCCTACGCGGCCTCCGCACTGGAGGCCGTCGAGGGCGCGCACGTCGTGCTGCACCTCACCGAGTGGCAGGAGTTCCGCGAGCTGGACCCGGCAGGGGTGGGCGCCCTGGTCGCCGAACGGCGGCTGATCGACGGGCGGAACGTGCTGGACGCCGCGAAGTGGCGGGAGGCCGGGTGGACGTACCGGGCGATGGGGCGGCCGGGCGTCGAGTAGGAGACCGGGTGGACGGCGGCGGAATGCGTCGGGCCGTGCCGCCGTTGCTGCAGGGCATGACGTACGGAGACGAGGCGGTGGTCCGCCGGATCCTGCGGGAGGCCGGCGACACCTGGGCGGTGGTCGGGCTGTCCACCAACACCGCGCGGGCGGCCTACGGCGTGGCCCGGGTGCTGCAGAAGGCGGGCAAGCGGGTGGTGCCGGTGCACCCCGGGGCGGAGACGGTGCTCGGCGAGCAGGGCTACGCCTCGCTCGCCGAGGTCCCGTTCGGCATCGACGTGGTCGACGTGTTCGTGAACTCCGGCCTGGCCGGGGAGATCGCCGACCAGGCCGTCGCGGTGGGCGCCCGGGCCGTCTGGTTCCAGCTGGGCGTGGTCGACGAGGCGGCCTACGCGCGCACCACCTCAGCCGGGCTGGACATGGTGATGAACCGCTGCCCGGCGATCGAACTGCCGCTGCTGTAACGCCGGCTCGGGCGGTGCCGCCGGCGGCTCACGGCACCATCAGCCGGTCGGGAAGGCGATGTCGCAGACCGGGTCGGCCTCCTTGGCGCTGCCCCAGTCGGCGAAGTAGACCTCCCGGCCCGGCCCGGTGAGCGACACCTGTTCCCGCTCCGCCCAGGCGCAGATCGCGTCGTAGGCGGAGAGGATCTGCGGGTACTCGACCTGGGCCTTGGTGATCCGGGTGTAGACCTCGCGGTGGGCCGGTTCGATCCGGCCGGGCACGGTGAGGGCGCCCGTGTGGGAGGGATCGATCGGTACGCAGACCTCGACCGGACCGTCGTTGTCCTCGTTGACCTCGCCGTGGTACACCACGAACGGTGCCGCGACCACGCCGCCGTAGGCCTCGGCCGCCTCGGTCAGGCGGTCGGTGGCGGCCGGGATCCACTCCGGTAGGTCCTGGGGAGCGGCGTTGCGCCGCTCGGTGAGCACCAGCTGTTCGGGCACCTCGCGGTGCTGGATCTCGTACATGTCCAGAATCCCTTCGCGTCCTGAGAGTTGGATGCGGAGGTGCACGGCGAGCTCCCGTTGGGCCGCGAGGCGGCGCTCGATGCCGTCCCAGTAGCGTGCCACCAGCGCGGCCCGCTCCCGGCCGGGGACGGCCAGCAGCTCGGCGACCTGTGCCAGGGGCATGTCCAGGCCGCGCAGCAGCACGATCAGCCTGGCGTCCGCCAGCCGGCTCTCACGGTAGTAGCGGTAGCCGGTGACCGGGTCGACCCGGTCGGGCGGCAGCACGCCCTGGCGGTCGTACAGCCGCAGGGCCTTCTGGGACAGGCGGGCCCGGCGTGCGAACACGCCGATGCTCAGCAGTGCGTCTTCCTCCACGCCGGACACGCTCCCGTCTGTCCCAGGGGCAGGGTCAAGCCGCCGGGCGAGGGCCCGGTCCCCCGCCCGCCGTCCCGCTCAGCCGTCGAGCTGGGCGATCGTGGCGATCGACGGCCCCCGGGTGGCCTGGAGGGTGGAGGCGACCGACTCCGCGTCGCGCAGGACGCGGACGGCGTTGTGCCAGGTCAGCTTGGAGATGTCGACCTGGGACCAGCCGCGGTGCAGGAGTTCGGCGATCAGGTTGGGGTAGCCGGAGACGTCGTCCAGGCCGGCAGGGAGGAAGGCGGTGCCGTCGAAGTCTCCGCCGATGCCGATGTGGTCGATGCCCGCGACCTCCCGCATGTGGTCGAGGTGGTCGGCGACGGTGGCCGGGGTGGCGACGGGGCGCGGGCGGGTGGCCTCGTACGCGTGCTGGACCTCCATGGCGGCGGGCGTGGTCTCCAGCGGGTGGAAGCCGTGGGCGCGCATGTTCTCGTCGGCGGCCCGGGTCCACGCGATGGCTTCGGGCAGGATGAACTTCGGTACGAAGGTGGCCATCGCCACGCCGCCGTTGGCGGGCAGCTGGGCGAGCACGTCGTCCGGGATGTTGCGCGGGTGGTCGCAGACCGCGCGGGCGGAGGAGTGCGAGAAGATCACCGGCGCCTCGCTGACCCGCAGGGCGTCCCGCATGGTGTCCGCGGAGACGTGCGAGAGGTCGACCAGCATGCCGAGCCGGTTCATCTCCCGGACCACCTCCTCACCGAACGCGGTCAGCCCGCCGGCCGCCGGCTCGTCGGTGGCGGAGTCCGCCCAGGGCACGTTGTCGTTGTGGGTGAGCGTCAGGTAGCGGACGCCCAGCCGGTGCAGGGCTCGCAGGGTGGCCAGTGAGCAGTTGATCGAGTGGCCGCCCTCGGCGCCCATCAGCGAGGCGATCCGGCCCTCGGTCCGGGCGGTCTCCAGGTCCTGCGCGGTGAGGGCGAGCCGCAGCCGGTCCGGGTAGCGCTCGGTCAGCGCGCGGACGAAGTCGATCTGCTCCAGGGTGGCGCTCACCGCCTGGTCGCCCGTGTAGCTGCTGGGCACGTACACCGACCAGAACTGCCCGCCGACCCCGCCCTCGGCCAGCCGGCCCAGGTCCGTGTGCAGCCGGGGGCTCTGGTCGCCGGCGAGGTCCAGCGCATCGAGGTCGTACCCGACCTGGGCGCGCATCGCCCAGGGCAGATCGTTGTGGCCGTCCACCACCGGGGTGTCGCGGAGGACGGCGCGGGCTCGGTCGAGCAGCTCAGGAGTCATGACATCTGTTCTATACCGGCCGGCGGCCCGAGAGGCAGTGGCACGGGCGCCGGGCGCCGTGGCGGGCCGTCAGCCGTCGCGATGACCGGACGTCGGGTGTCGGCCGGACCGGTGGATGATCGTTCGTGGCCCCGGGGAAGGGGCGGCAGGCACCCCTCTCACCTGCCGGGACGGTGGGTGCCCGGGGCTAGAGTTCTCTGGTGATCGCCCCGCCTGCCGGGCCGGAGTGGCGGTCAGTCACGCCTTTTCGAGGCCATGTGAGTCATCGCGCAACCCGATGACGAGTACCGGGGGAATCCATGTCGTATCCGCCACAGCCGCCCATACCCAACGCTCCGTACGGCCAGCAGCCTCCGCCGCAGTACGGCGCGCCGCAGCAGCCGCAGCAGTTCGGCGCACCCCCGCCGCCCCCACCCTACTTCCAGGGCGCTCCGGGCCAGGTGCCCATGGCGCCCCAGCCGCACTTCCAGGCCGCTGTGACCCCGCCGCGCAGAGGGGGCCGGAAGGTGCTCCTCACCGTTCTCGGCACCTTCTTCGGCCTGCTGGGGCTGTGTGTCGCCTTCGCGGTCTACCACGTCGCCACCCGCCCCGGCGTGACGCCGCTCACCCCGGGGCCCAACCCCTGGCAGAAGCTCGCCGACGGCATGACCACGGCGCTGGCCGCCAAGGACGAGGATGCCTTCCTCAAGCCCTTCAAGGGTGACGACGTGAAGGAGAAGGAGCGAAAGGTCTTCCGCAACCTCGTCAAGATCCCTTGGGAGAAGGCGAGTTGGGAGACCGAATTCGCCGCTCCGCTGAACGGCGACATGATGGTCACCTTCGTGCACCAGGTGAAGGGCGTCGACGCCAAGCCGGTGCCCGAGGTCTACAACTGGCGGGTCGAGCCGGGCCAGGGCGCGCCGGTGATCACCGCTGTCGGCGGTGAGAAGGACATCCACGGCAACACCTCCAACACCAGCTACTACCCGGCCCCTTGGGACTTCTACGACGAACTGGACGTCCAGAACCGCGACAACCTCGTCGCGGTCGCGGACAAGGGCCAGGCCGGCGAGTTGGACCGGGACGTCGACGTCCTGGCCCAGGCCGCCAAGGACGACCTGGACGCCTGGCGCAAGTCCGCGCCCACCCTCCCGACCGGCCGTCAGACCGCCCCCGGTTTCTTCGTCGTGCTGGAGAAGAACCGCGACGTCTACAACAAGCTCTACGCGGGCGACGGCCGGAAGAACGACAGCCTGGAGGCCGGCGTCAACATGTCCATCCCCGCCTACGACTCCAAGGACTCCAAGGAGAGGGACTCGGGCGGCTCCCGGATCGTCATGGACACCTCGGAGAGCCGGTTCACCTCCTCCGCGTGGAAGGAGGGCGTCAGCGAGATCGGCCGGCACGAGATGGGCCACGCCATCGTCGCACCGCTCAGCACCGAGCAGGTCCTCGTCCAGGGGCTCCAGGACACCCAGATGTGGGTCATCGAGGGCTTCGCCGAGTACATGGCCTTCCGCGGCAAGGACGACCGCGCCCGCGCCGACCTCAGGGCCTCACTCCAGGGCTACAACTTCGACGGCAAGCTCCCGGAGAGCCTCGACTTCTACTCCAGCCAGGCCCGGGCGCGTTCCGCGCACTACGCTCTCGGCGCCTCGGCCCTCCAGTACATGGGCCAGAAGTACGGCGAGGCCAAGGTGTTCGCCTTCGTCGCGGCCCACTACGCCAACCCGAAGCAGTACCAGCAGCAGATCACCGATGCCACCGGGCTCCCGCTGCAGCAGTTCGAGAGCGACTGGGCGGCCCACGTGCGCGACGCCGTACCGGGCGCCAGGTAGGACCGGGGGACGCGGGGAACCGGGCACCGCACGGTTCCCCGCCCCGCCCCCGGGGACTTGACCGGGGGCGGGGCGGCAGCGGGCCGGAGGTGTCAGCCGGTGAAGCCGAAGGAGGTGGAGCCGGCCACCTTGGCGCGCAGCTTCTTGCCCTTCTCGGTGGCCTGGTTGTTCAGCTCGGCCTGGAACTCGACCATCTTCTCGGCCAGTTCACGGTCGAAGGCGGCGAGCATCCGGACCGCCAGCAGCCCGGCGTTGCGGGCTCCCGCGACCGAGACGGTGGCCACCGGCACCCCGGCCGGCATCTGGACGATCGACAGCAGGCTGTCCATGCCGTCCAGGTAGCGCAGCGGCACCGGGACGCCGATCACCGGCAGCGGCGTCACCGAGGCCAGCATGCCCGGCAGATGGGCCGCGCCGCCGGCACCGGCGATGATCGCCTTGAGCCCGCGCCGGTGGGCGTTCTCACCGTACGCGACCATCTCGCGCGGCATCCGGTGGGCCGAGACGACGTCCACCTCGTAGGGGATCTCGAACTCGTCGAGGGCCTGGGCGGCGGCCTCCATCACGGGCCAGTCGGAGTCCGAGCCCATGACGATGCCGACAACCGGGTTGCTGCTGTTGCTCATTCGGTGATGGTCCCTCGCAGGTAGGCGGCCGCGTGGCGGGCGCGCTCGCGAACGTCGTCGAGGTCGTCCCCGAAGACGTTGACGTGTCCGACCTTGCGGCCGGGCTTGACGTCCTTGCCGTACATGTGGATCCGCAGGCCCGGGTCGCGGGCCATGCAGTGCAGGAAGGCGTGGTACATGTCCGGGTAGTCGCCACCGAGGACGTTCACCATGACGGTCCACCTGGCGCGCGGGCGCGGGTCGCCCAGCGGCAGGTCGAGGACGGCGCGCAGGTGGTTCTCGAACTGCGAGGTGACGGCACCGTCCATGGACCAGTGGCCGGAGTTGTGCGGGCGCATGGCCAGCTCGTTGACCAGGATGCGGCCGTCGCCGGTCTGGAACAGCTCGACCGCGAGGTGGCCGGTGATGTCCAGCTCGCCCGCGATCCGCAGGGCCAACGCCTGGGCCTCGGCGGCGAGTTCGGGGTCGAGACCGGGTGCCGGTGCGATCACCTCGGCGCAGACGCCGTTCTCCTGGATGCTCTCCACCACCGGATAGGCGACCGCCTGGCCGCTGGGCGAGCGGACGACGTTCGCGGCCAGCTCGCGGACGAAGTCGACCTTCTCCTCGGCCAGTACGGGCACCCCGGCCAGGAACGGCGCGGCCGCCTCCTGCTCGTCGTCGACCACCCAGACGCCCTTGCCGTCGTAGCCGCCGCGCACGGTCTTCAGCACGACCGGGTAGCCGGAGCCCTCGTTTGCGAAGGCGGTGACGTCGGCCGGGTCGGCGACCAGCCGGTGCCGGGGACAGGGAACGCCGATCGAGTCCAGCCTGGCCCGCATCACGCCCTTGTCCTGGGCGTTGACCAGCGCGTCCGGGCCAGGCCGTACCGCGATGCCGTCGGCTTCCAGGGCCCGCAGGTGCTCGGTGGGCACGTGCTCGTGGTCGAAGGTGATCACGTCGCAGCCGGCCGCGAAGCGGCGCAGCGTGTCCAGGTCGCGGTAGTCGCCGAGCACGACGTCCGAGACGACCTGGGCGGCGGAGTCCTGCGGGGTGTCGGCGAGGAGCCGGAATCGGATCCCCAGTGGGATGCCCGCCTCATGTGCCATGCGGGCCAGCTGCCCGCCACCGATCATGCCGACCACTGGAAAATTCACCTTGCCCGCGAAAGTCACGCTGCCCAGGATATCCGGGCCGGTCAAGGACGGTGCATCCGCTTGAACGACGCGTGAACGCGGTGGCCGGAACCGGCCGGGGAGTGGCTCTCGGCGCCGGTGGGCCTGGTGGGAACGAGTAGCCTGGGGGGCCGGGCCCCGAGAACTATCCGATCTTGTACACGGGGGTCCGGTCGCGCTGCGCCCTGGCGAGCGCTCACCACCCCGTACGCGCGCACAGGAGACTGCCGGGTATGACCGCGACCACCAGCACCGGGCCTTCGCTGATCCAGCGGCTGCGCGGACTCTCGGGCGAAGTGATCAAGTTCGGGATCGTCGGCGCGGCTGGCGTGGTGGTCAACGCCGTGGTCTTCTGGGTCTGCCTCCAGGGCGAGGGCCTGATCCACTCGTTCGCGGGTTTCATCGCCACCGCCGTCGCGATCGGGACCAACTACCTCGGCTACCGGTACTGGCTGTACCGCGACCGCGACGCGGCCTCCCGCAAGCGGGAGATCACGCTCTTCCTGATCTTCAGCGGGATCGGGATGCTGATCGAGAACGGCATCCTGGCCTTCTCGGTGCACGTGCTGCACTACACCTCGTCCGGCAGCCAGCTGATCGCCAAGAACGTGGTCGGCCTGGCGGCGGGCACGGTGTTCCGCTTCTTCTCCTACCGCACCTGGGTGTTCAAGGCGATGCCCGAGCTGGCGGAGCCGCAGGTGGTGGACGAAGCCGAGCGGTTGCTGGCGGCCGAGCAGCCGCAGTACGCGAAGTAGCGGCAGCGGGACGGTCGCTGGGCTCCGCCCGGGGCCGCCGCCCCCGGGGGACGCTTCGCCGGACAGGCCCTAGCGGACGCCGGCGCGGCTCAGGAAGAGGGCGAACACCGGAGGTTTGAGCGAGAGCAGCTCCAGCCGGCCGCCGTCGGCCTCGGCCAGGTCACGGGCCACGGCAAGACCGATACCGGTGGAGTTGCGGCCGCTGACGGCACGTTCGAAGACCCGGTTGCCGAGCTCCGGCGGCACTCCCGGGCCCTCGTCCTGGACCTCGGCCACGATCGAGTTCCCGGACGGACGCACCCTGAGCGTGATGGCCCCGGCGCCGTGCATCAGGGAGTTCTCGATCAATGTGGCCAGGATCTGGGCGACCGTGCCCGGGGTTCCGATCACCGAGACGCTCCTGAGGCCCTCGATCCGCAGGCTGCGCCCGGTCTCGCGGAGCGAGGGGCCCCACTCCTCGATCTGCTGCTTGATGACGTCGTCCAGGTCGAAGACCACGGCGGTCGGGCTGTGCGGGTCGCGCTGGTTGGTGAGCAGCCGCTGCACCACGTCGGTGAGCCGCTCGACCTGCTGGAGCGCGATCGTCGCCTCCTCCCGGACGGTGTTCGGCTCCTCGGCCAGGGCGGTGATCTCCTCGAGGCGCATGGAGAGCGCGGTGAGCGGGGTGCGCAGCTGGTGCGAGGCGTCGGCGGCCAGACGCCGTTCCGCCGTGAGCATCCGGGCGATCCGCTCCGCGCTGGTGTCCAGCACCTCGGCGACCCGGTCGAGTTCGGGCACCCCGTAGCGACGGTCGCGCGGGCGGGGGTCGCCGGAGCCGAGGCGTTCGGCGGTCTCCGCGAGGTCGGTGAGCGGCCTGGCGAGCCGCTTGGCCTGCCACACCGCGAGCGCGACCGCCGCCTGGACCGCCAGCAGGGCCACCAGGCCGAGCAGCAGCAGCATGTTGCCGATCTCGCGGTCCACGTCGGTCCTGGACTGGACGACGGTGACCACCTCCCCGCTCAGCCCCTGCTCGGTGGCGGTGAGGGCGGGGCCGGTGACCGGGCGGCCGACAGCGATCAGCGGCTGGCCCGGGATGTCGACCGTGACGAAACTGCCGTCGGTGACCTGGGCGGCGAACTTCTCCCCGGTGACCGGCTCGCCCGCGGCCAGCCGGCTCTCCACCAGGCCGAGCACGCGGACGGCCGCCGCGTCGACCCGGTCGTTCGCGGCGTTGACGATGCTCTGCTTCTCGATCAGCGCGAGCGGGACACAGAACACCGCCACCACCACCAGGACCACGCCCAGCAGCGAGTTGATCATTCTGCGCTTCACGCCGGGATGCCCTCTGGTCGGTTCACTTGTGCGGTCTGGGGTCGGGGGCGGTCCTTCCCGAAGGCTCGGTCCTCCCCGAAGGCGGGGTCAGTTCTTCTCGAAGCGGAAGCCGACGCCGCGCACCGTGGCGATGTAGCGGGGGTTGGCCGCGTCGTCGCCGAGCTTCTTGCGCAGCCAGGAGATGTGCATGTCCAGGGTCTTGGTGGAGGTCCACCAAGTGGTGTCCCAGACCTGGCGCATGATCTCCTCGCGGGTCACCACCCGGCCGGCGTCCCGGACCAGCACCCGGAGCAGCTCGAACTCCTTGGCGGAGAGGGTCAGCTCCTCGTCGCCGAGCCAGGCGCGGTGCGACTCGATGTCGATCTTCACGCCGTGCGCGCCGGTGGTGAGCTGGTCCACGTTGCCGCGCCGCAGCAGCGCCCGGACCCGGGCGAGCAGCTCGGCCAGCCGGAAGGGCTTGGTGACGTAGTCGTCCGCGCCGGCGTCCAGGCCGACGACGGTGTCCACCTCGTCGGCGCGCGCGGTCAGCACCAGCACCGGGCAGCTGCGGCCGTCGGCGCGCAGCCGCCGGCAGACTTCAAGGCCGTCCATCTCGGGCAGGCCGAGATCGAGGACGACGAGGTCGACCTCCTCGGTCAGGGCGGCGCCGAGCGCGGACGGGCCGTCCTCGCGAACGAGGACCTCGTAACCCTCGCGGCGCAGCGCGCGGGCCAGCGGTTCGGAGATTGCCGGGTCGTCCTCGGCCAGCAGCACACAGGTCATGGGGCGATGGTAGTCGGCTTGGCGGCCCGCGATCAGGCCCCCCGGAGTGCGGATTCTCCTCGGACGGCGCAATCCCGTCCGGTCCTGCCCGGCTCACCGGACGCCGGATCCCGACGTGATCTCTCACCGACGGCGGGCTCGGGAGGGCGAATGGTGGGCAGCACAGCCGAGTTGCGGGGCGGACGAGGTCCCGGTCGGCTCCCCGCGCCGGGCGCACCGCGCTGATCCGCGTGCCGGCCGTCCTGGGCGGCTGGGTGTCGGACCGCCTCTGCGGCGCCCGCCGGGCGGTGCTGGCCGGCGCGCTGACCACCATGACCGGGAAGCCGAACGTCTCGACGATCGCCGGCCGGCTGGCTCCGGCGAAGTGCGGCAGCCAGATGCCGGGTACGCGGTTCCTCTCGATGGCGACCGGGGACGCGTGGCCGGCTGGACGACACGGCTGCGGCGGCTGGTCGGTGGGTCCCCGTACTTCTGGCTCCAGGGCGCGCCGGCGGCGCTCGCCGGGGCCGTGTTCCTGCTGGCGGCGGGCCGGATCCGACGACTGACGGGCGCTGTGAGGTAGTTCACAGAGCGTGATTGTTATCAATCGTTGCCATGCCCCCCTTCAACCCGAAGGTCGCTCGGGGATGGCCAAAAATCCTCCCGCATAAACCTGCGGTTCGAAGGAATAGTCACCGACTTGCCATGGAACTCGTCAGTCAAGTGCCTTGATCCTTTACTTGGGCAATACGCTCATAGCCCGTTTTGTCCTCCGATTGAGAGGAATACCGCCACGTACAGTGGCCTGGTACCCGTTCGCCCCAACCCCCCTCATGGGCGAACGCTTCAGGCAAGGAACCACTTACCTATGGCGTCTACGACCGTGGCTGCCGACCTCCAGTCGGCTCCCTCCAGCGGCAAGACCTTCCTCGGGCACCCCCGGGGCCTCGCCACGCTCTTCATGAGCGAGATGTGGGAGCGCTTCAGCTACTACGGCATGCGTGCCCTGCTGGTGCTCTACATGACCGCCTCCGTGGCCGAGGGCGGCCTCGGAATGAAGGTGGCCATCGCCAGCGCGGTGTACAGCGTGTACACGGCCATGGTCTACCTGCTGGCCCTGCCCGGCGGCTGGATCGCTGACCGCTTCCTCGGTGCGCGCAAGACGGTCGCGGTCGGCGGCACGATCATCATGATCGGCCACTTCCTGCTGGCCGTCCCGGCCTCCGTGTCGTTCTTCGTCGGCCTGGCCTTCATCGCCATCGGCTCCGGTCTGCTCAAGGCCAACATCTCCACGATGGTCGGCCACCTGTACGACGGCCCGAACGATCCCCGCCGCGACGGTGGCTTCACCGTCTTCTACATGGGCATCAACCTCGGTGCCTTCGCGGCCCCGCTGGTCATCGGCACCGTCGGCCAGAGCGTCAACTGGCACCTGGGCTTCGCCCTCGCCGGTGTCGGCATGGCCCTGGGTCTGGGCCAGTTCCTGCTGGGCACCCGCCACCTGAGCGCCAAGAGCGACGTGGTGACCTCGCCGATCTCCGCCGAGGAGAAGAGCGCGATCTTCCGCAAGGCCGGCATGTGGCTGGCCGCGGCCGTGGTCTTCTACGGCGTCGTCGTGGCGACCGGCTCCTTCACCATCGACTGGGCGGTCTGGCCGCTGTCGATCGCCGGCATCGCGATCCCGGTGTTCGTCTTCGCCAAGGTGAAGAAGGACCAGGACCTCAACTCGGACGAGCAGTCCAAGATGAGCGGCTACATCTGGTTCTTCATCGCCGCCGCCGTGTTCTGGATGATCTACGACCAGTCCGGCTCGACGCTGAACGTCTTCGCCGACAAGAACACCGCCTCGGACCTGTTCGGGATCAACTTCCCGTCCAGCTGGTTCCAGTCGCTGAACCCGCTCTACATCATGGCGCTGGCCCCGGTCTTCGCCTGGCTCTGGGTCTGGCTGTCCAAGCGCGGCAAGAACCCCAGCACCACCATGAAGTTCGCCATCGGTCTGCTGATGATCGGCGCCTCCTTCCTGGTGATGATGATGGCGATGGCCGCCGCCTCCGGTGGCGTCAAGGTCACCCCGCTGTGGCTGGCCATGGTCTACCTGATCCAGACCGTCGGTGAGCTGACCCTCTCCCCGGTCGGCCTCTCGGTCACCACCAAGCTGGCCCCGACCAAGTACGCCAGCCAGATGATGGGTGTCTGGTTCCTCGCCGTCACCGCCGGTGACTGCGTGGCCGCCATCTTCCAGCTGGTCCTCGGCGACGCCGCCGTCGGCAGCACCTGGTACTTCGCGGTCCAGGGCGTGATGGCCCTCATCGCCGGTGTCGCCCTGACGATGTACCGCAAGAAGGTCGTCGCCCTGATGGGTGACGTGCACTGACGCACCGCTGATCCCCACCGGCGAAGGGTCGGTACCCCCACGGGTACCGGCCCTTCGCCGCTTTGGCTCAGACCATCCGCACGCCCGCGCGCCAGACCGCCGCCGTGAGCGGCACGCCGGGACGGTAGGCCAGGTGCACGTGCGAGGGGGCGTCGAGCAGCTGCAGGTCGGCCCGGGCTCCCACGGTGATGCCGCCGACGTCGGTGCGCCGCAGCGCCCGGGCGCCGCCGGCGGTCGCGGCGTACACGGCCTCGTCCGGGGTCATGCCCATCTCGCGGACGGCCACCGCGATGCAGAAGGCCATCGAGCTGGTGAAGCTGGAGCCCGGGTTGCAGTCCGTGGACAGCGCGACGGTGGCGCCCGCATCCAGCAGCCGGCGCGCGTCGGGGTACTTCGCGCGGGTGGAGAACTCCGCGCCGGGGAGCAGGGTGGCCACGGTGTCCGACTCCGCCAGCGCGGCCACGTCGGCGTCGGAGAGATGGGTGCAGTGGTCGGCCGAGGCCGCGCCGAGCTCCACGGCCAGCTGCACCCCGGGCCCGTGGGACAGCTGGTTGGCGTGCACCCGGGGGATCAGTCCGCGCTCGGCCCCGGCGGTGAGGACGGCCCGGGCCTGGTCCCCGTCGAAGGCGCCCTGCTCGCAGAAGACGTCCACCCAGCGGGCGTGCGGAGCGCAGGCGTCCAACATCTCGCCGGTCACCAGCTCCACGTAGGCCGCCGGGTCGTCGGCGAACTCGGGGGCCACCACATGGGCGCCCAGGTAGGTGGTCTCGGGGGTGTGCGAGGCGGCGATCCGCAGCGCGCGTGCCTCGTCGGCGACCGTGAGGCCGTAGCCGGACTTGCACTCCACGGTGGTGGTGCCCTGGCGGAGCGCCTCGTTCAGGAAGCGGACCAGGTTGGCGTCCAGCTCCTCGTCGCTCGCGGCGCGGGTGGCGGCGACGGTGGTCCGGATGCCGCCGGCGCTGTAGGACTGGCCGGACATCCGGGCGTTGAACTCGGCGGTACGGTCACCGGCGAAGACCAGGTGCGCGTGCGAGTCCACGAAGCCCGGCAGTAGCGCCCGGCCGCCCGCCTCGTACCGCTCGTCGGCGGCGGGCGCCGAGGCCGCCGGGCCGACCCACGCCACCCGCCCGGCCTCGACCAGCACGGCGGCGTCCTCCAGCAGGCCCAGCGGGCCGGTGCCGTGCGCGGGGTCGTTGGTGACCAGACTGCCGACATCGGTGATCAGGAGAGTGCTCAAGGGAAGCCTTTCGGGGGGTTTCGGGGCGCGGAAGGTGCACCACCGGGGGCGCTGCGACTTCCCGCGCCCGTGGCCGCGAACCGTCCGCGCGCCTGGCAGGACTCAGGACTGCAGTGCGGCGATGGAGTCGCGCAGCGCCGCCGGAACGTCCGCGACCAGCTGGTGCACCCCGTCGCGGACGATCTGCCGGCCGCCCACCACCACGTGCCGGACGTCGGCGGCCGAGGCCGCGAAGACGGCCGTCTCGGCACCGAGCGCGGGGGCGGGCCCGGCGGTGCGTACCGAGTCCAGCGCGACCACGGCGAGGTCCGCCAGCGCACCGGCCTCGATCCGGCCCGCCTCGGGCCAGCCGAGCGAGGCGTGGCCGTCCTCGGTGCCGGCCCGCAGCAGGGCGCCGGCCGTCCAGTGGCCCCGGGTGCGGCTGTGCAGGCGCTCGTTCAGCTCCAGCGCCCGGGCCTCCTCGAACGGGTCGATGACGGCGTGGCTGTCGCTGCCCAGGGTGATCGGGCAGCCGCCGCTGGCCAGCCGCCGGGCCGGTCCGATGCCGTCCGCGAGGTCGCGTTCGGTGGTCGGGCACATGCAGATGTTGGTCGAGGAGTCGGTGAGCAGCCGGATGTCCTCGTCGGTGAGGTGGGTGGCGTGCACGGCCGAGGTGCGCGGGCCGAGGACGCCGTGGTCGGCGAGCAGCCGGGTCGGGGTGACGCCGTGGGCGGTGAGGCAGGCGTCGTTCTCGGCGGTCTGCTCGGAGAGGTGGACGTGCAGCGGTGCCCTGCGCATCGCCGCCCAGTGCGCGACGGTGGCCAGCTGGTCGGCCGGGACGGCCCGGACCGAGTGGATGGCCGCGCCGATCCTGGCGTGCCCGCGCTCCTTGAGCTCGCCGGCCCGCGCCGCCCAGGCGTCCGCGTCGCCGTCGCTGAACCGCAGCTGCGGCTCGGTGGGCTCGGCGCCGAACCCGGAGGAGAGGTAGCAGGTGTCCAGCAGGGTGATCCGGATGCCGGCCCGGGCCGCCGCCTCGATCAGCGCCTCACCCATGGCGTTGGCATCGCCGTAGCGGCCGCCGCCGGGCGCGTGGTGCAGGTAGTGGAACTCGCCGACGGCGGTGATCCCGGCGAGGGCCATCTCCGCGTACACGGCGGTGGCCAGCGCCAGGTAGCTGTCCGGGTCGAGCGCCCCGGCGAACCGGTACATGGTGTCCCGCCAGGTCCAGAAGGTGCCCGAGCCGATCTGGACGTGGCCGCGCAGGGCGCGGTGGAAGGCGTGCGAGTGGGCGTTGGCCTGGCCCGGCAGGGTCAGGCCGGTGAGCTTGACGGCGTCCGGCGGGCAGGGCCCGCTGTCCGGGGTGACCTCGGTGATCCTGCCGTCCGGGCCGACACCGATCAGCACCTCGTGCCCGACCACCGGACCGCCGGCGTGCGGCAGCCAGGCGTGCTCCGCCCAGTACGTGGCTACGGCTGGCATGCGAGGTCCTCCAGTACGTCGGCGAGGGCGGCCACTCCGGCGAGGCAGTCGGGCTCCTCGGCGTGCTCGGCCGGGGAGTGCGAGACTCCGCTCGGGTTCCGCACGAACAGCATGGCGGTCGGGATCACCGATGCCAGGATTCCGGCGTCGTGTCCCGCCCCGGTGGGCAGCACGGGGACGTCGCCGAGCAGCTTGGCGAGGCGGTCGCGCAGCGGGGAGTCGAAGTCGACGACCGGCGTGAACGACTCCCGGGTCAGCTCGACCCGCACGCCGTCGCGGGCACCGCGCTCGTACGCCGCCTGCCGGATCTCCTCGACCAGCGCGTCCAGGGTCCGCTCGTCGGCGGCCCGGGAGTCCAGCCAGCCGCGGACCAGGGAGGCGATGGCGTTGGTGCCGTTGGGCTCCACCGCGACCTTGCCGAAGGTGGCCAGCGCACCCGCCAGCTTCGCCTTCTTGCGGGCGGCGAGCACCGTGTTGGCGTAGGTGAGCATCGGGTCGCGGCGGTCCTCGATCCGGGTGGTGCCGGCGTGGTTGGCCTCGCCGTGGAAGTCGAAGCGCCAGCGGCCGTGCGGCCAGATCGCGCTGGCCACCCCGACCGGCTGCCCCTGGGTCAGGTAGCGGCCCTGCTCGACGTGCAGCTCGACGAAGGCGCCGATCCGGGCGAGCCGGTCGCCGTCCGCGCCGATCGCGCCCGGGTCGTGGCCGGCCCGCTCCATCGCGTCGGGCAGCCGCACGCCGTCGGCGTCGCGCAGCTCAAACGCCTGCTCGCGGCTCAGCACCCCCGCGCTCAGCCGCGATCCGACGCAGGCGACGCCGAACCGGGCGCCCTCCTCGTCCCCGAAGTTGACGATCGCCAGCGGCCTGCTGAACTCGGCACCGCGCAAGCGGAGTTCGTCCAGGGCGGCGAAGGAGGAGACCACCCCGAGCGGGCCGTCGAAGGCACCGCCGTCCGGGACGGAGTCCAGGTGCGAGCCGGTGACGACCGCGCCCTCGCCGCTCGGATCGCCCAGCCAGGCCCACTGGTTGCCGTTGCGGTCCAGCTCGTAGGTCAGGCCGCGTGAGCGGGCCTGTTCCTCGAACCAGGCCCGGCACTCGGCGTCGGCGGAGTTCCAGGCGAAGCGGCGGTAGCCGCCGGAGGAGGCGGAGCGGCCCACGGGGAGCAGCTCCGCCCACATCCGTTCGAAACTGCCGGAGGTCACAGCTCGCCCATCGGGACGCGCACCCCGCGCTCGGCCGCGACCTCACTGGCGCGGTCGTAGCCGGCGTCGACGTGCCGGATGACGCCCATGCCCGGGTCGTTGGTGAGCACCCGGCGGATCTTCTCGCCCGCGAGCGCCGTACCGTCGGCGACGGTGACCTGGCCGGCGTGGATCGAGCGGCCGATGCCGACGCCGCCGCCGTGGTGGATGGAGACCCAGGACGCGCCGGAGGCGACGTTGACCATGGCATTGAGCAGCGGCCAGTCGGCGATGGCGTCCGAACCGTCCAGCATCGCCTCGGTCTCGCGGTACGGGGAGGCGACCGAGCCGCAGTCGAGGTGGTCACGGCCGATGACGATCGGGGCGGAGAGCTCGCCGGAGGCGACCATGTCGTTGAAGCGCTCGCCGGCCTTGTCGCGCTCGCCGTAGCCGAGCCAGCAGATGCGCGCCGGGAGGCCCTGGAAGTGCACCTTCTCCTGGGCCATCTTGATCCAGCGGTGCAGCGACTCGTTCTCCGGGAAGAGGTCGAGCACGGCCTTGTCGGTCTTGTGGATGTCCTGCGCGTCACCGGAGAGCGCCGCCCAGCGGAACGGGCCCTTGCCCTCGCAGAACAGCGGGCGGATGTACGCCGGGACGAACCCGGGGAACTCGAAGGCCCGCTGGTAGCCCGCGAGTTGGGCCTCGCCGCGGATCGAGTTGCCGTAGTCGAAGACCTCGGCGCCGGCGTCCTGGAAGCCGACCATCGCCTCGACGTGCCTGGCCATCGACTCTCGGGAGCGCTGGGTGAACTCGGCCGGCTTGGCGGCGGCGTACTCGGCCATGTCGGCGAACTCGACGCCGATCGGCAGGTAGCTCAGCGGGTCGTGGGCGCTGGTCTGGTCGGTGACGATGTCGATCGGGGCGTCCATCGCCAGCAGCTGCGGGACCAGCTCGGCGGCGTTGCCCAGCACGCCGATGGAGAGCGGCTGCTTCTTGTCCCGGGCGGCGGTGGCCAGTTCGAGCGCGTGGGCGAGGTCCTTCGCCTCGACGTCCAGGTAGCGGTGCTCGATCCGGCGGGCGATCCGGGAGGGGTCGCAGTCGATGCAGATCGCCACGCCGCCGTTCATGGTGACGGCCAGCGGCTGGGCGCCGCCCATGCCGCCGAGACCGGCGGTCAGCGTGATGGTGCCCGCCAGCGTGCCGTTGAACTTCTTGGCGGCGACGGCGGCGAAGGTCTCGTAGGTGCCTTGCAGGATGCCCTGGGTGCCGATGTAGATCCAGGAACCGGCGGTCATCTGCCCGTACATGGTGAGCCCGAGGCTCTCCAGCCGGCGGAACTCCTCCCAGTTGGCCCAGTCGCCGACCAGGTTGGAGTTGGCGATCAGGACGCGCGGCGCCCACTCGTGGGTCTGCATCACACCGACCGGGCGGCCCGACTGGACCAGCATGGTCTCGTCCTGCTTGAGCGTCTGCAGGGTGCGGACCATCGCGTCGAACGAGCGCCAGTCGCGCGCGGCCTTGCCGGTGCCACCGTAGACGACCAGCTTGGACGGGTGCTCGGCGACCTCGGGGTCGAGGTTGTTCATGAGCATCCGCATCGCGGCTTCCTGCTGCCAGCCCTGCGCGGTCAGCTGAGTCCCGCGCGCCGCACGCACCTCGCGCGGGCCACTGCCCGCCTGCTGCTGAACCATGCTCCCGGCCTCCTTGCGGATGGATTCATTCAGGATCGAACGCTCTGAATATATCCAAACAAGAGGGCCGAGACCAGAGGGCAGTCCTGAATAGATCCATACAGCAGCAGACGGTCCGCCGGGCGGCCATCCGACGGGCGGGCGGTGGCCCGGCCCCGGCTTCGGCCGCCCGGCTCAGCGACCGGTGGCCAGGGTGGCGCCGCCGGCGCAGTCCAGCACGGTGCCGGTGACGAAGCCGTTGCCCGCGAGGTAGGTGATGGCCCGGGCGATGTCCTCGGGCCGGCCGACCCGGCCGACCGGGAGGCTCGCGGCAACACCCTCGAAGAGCGCGGCACGGTCGGCCTCCGGCATCCCGGCCCACCAGGCGGTGTCGACCACGCCCGGCGAGACCGCGTTGATCCGCAGCGGAGCCAGCTCGGCCGCGAGCGGCGGCACCGCCGACTCCAGCGCCCCGTTGACCGCCGCCAGGCCGGCCGAACCGGGGAGCGCGGCCCGCGCGGAGGCCGCCGTGATCAGCGTGACCGAGCCGTCCCGGCGGATCCTGGGAAGCGCAGCCCGGAGGATGCGCAGGTGCGCGAAGACCTTGCCGTCGAAGGCCGTGCGCAGGTCGGCCTCGGCGAGCTCGGCGAAGGGGCCGAGACCGATCGCACCGGAGCTGAGCGCGATCACCAGGTGGTCCAGCGGCTCGACCGCGGCGAAGAAGGCGGCCACCGAGTCCGGATCGGTGGCGTCCATCTCGGCGACGGCGACCGGGTGGCCGATCCGGGTCGCGGCGGCGTCGAGGCGCACCTTGGCCCGCCCGGTGATGACCACCTGGGCCCCGGCCTCGGCGAACTCCCGAGCGGTGGCTTCGCCGATGCCGTGGCTGGCACCCATGACGGCGACGCGCTGGCCTGCGAAGGATGCGGACATGGTGACTCCCCCGTGAAGAGGCCGGCCCAAGGACCACGGGCCGGCGAGTTGTTGAGACGATCTGTCTCGACAAATCTTTGTCGAGACTCCTAGTCTCGTCAAGGTGTATTCTCGGCACATGGAAGAACCGCAGGTCAGCGCCGTGGAAGAGAGCGGCCGTCCGGCAGCCGCCCGGCCGCACACCGGTCGCAGGCGCAACGAGGCGGCCCGGCAGGCGGTACTGAGCGCGACCATGGAGCTGCTCCGCGACCCCGGGCAGCAGGAGCTGACCATCGACAAGATCGCCCGCGCGGCGGGCGTCGGCAAGCAGACCGTCTACCGCTGGTGGCCCACCAAGGGCGCGGTGGTCGCCGAGGCGATGGACCGGCACGCGTCCGCCGTGGTCGAACTGCCCGACACCGGCTCGTTGTCCGGGGATCTCGCCGAGTTCTTCCGGGCCTCCTTCGCCGCACTGGCGGACCAGGGCATGACCCGGCTGCTCGTCGAAGTGGTGTCCGGGGCGCAGCGCGAGCGGGCGGTCGCCGCGGTACTCGCCGACTTCACCGCCCGGCGCCGCTCCGCGCTCCGGCTGCTGTTCCAACGCGCCCAGGAGCGCGGCGAGTTGAGGCCGGACGCGGACCCGTCCGTACTGGTCGACCTCGGCTACGGCTTCCTCTGGTACCGGCTGCTGGTCGGCCACGAGCCGCTGGACGCGGCGGCCGCCCGGGCACTGGCCGAGCACCTGGCGGCCGCCGCGCGGCGCTGACGCCGAGGATCCGGGGGCAGGTGGCTCAGGCCGCCGCGCCGCCGTCCCAGTCGATGCCGATCTCGGCCAGCCAGGCGCGGTCCTCGGCGTCGGGCCCGACCAGGTCGCCCCGCGCGGCATCGGACCGCACGGCGTCGGGGGCGGCGGGAGCCGGCGGGCGCGGGATCTCCTGGATCGGGCCGAGGCCGTACTTCTCCGCCACCGCCGCGGCGGCCTCGTCCGGCTCGACGAGCCCGACGTGGACGGCGGACTCGTCGCCGACGTCCAGGACCACCACTTCCGTGTCGGGCGGACGCCGCAGCGCGATACGACGGCCGCAGGTGGGGCAGGACCACTCGTCGGCCCCCGAGGCGAGCCGGCCGGTCAGTCTCATCTGGTGGATCGGACGCATGGCTGGCACCCCCGTCCGGCCCCTGCACCGGGGCCTGTTGATGAGATGCCCGCCCACGGGGTGTCAGCAACCGCCCCGGAGCGAGCGGATGTCTCCGTTTCCCGGCCGACCGGAGCGGCCGGGCGGCTATTCCAGGAACAGCCCGCGCGCCGCAGCCGAGTGCTCGATGGCCTCCAACCTGGCTTCCGCACCCGGGAGTTCGTCGCACATGCTCTGCAGCAGGACCCGGCCGAGCATCATCGGCGCGCAGGCGGTGTCGAAGACCAGACCGGTGCCGACCGCCGCCGGGAGGAGGAGGTCGGAGAGCTTGGCGACCGGGGCGAAGGAGCTGTCCGCGACGGTGAGGACGGTCAACCCGCAGTCCCGGGCGACGGCGAGGGCGTCCATCAGCTCGCGCGGGTAGCGCGGCAGGGCGAAGCAGAGCAACGCGCTCGCCCCGGCGGCGGCGGCCTGTTCCAGCCGGTCGGCGAGCATGCTGCCGCCCTCGTCCAGCAGCCGGATGTCCGGGTGCACCTTGGCCGCGAAGTACGCGAAGCCCCTGGCCTGGGCGGAGGCCGCGCGCAGCCCGAGCACCGGCAGCGGACGGGAGGCGGCCAGCAGCCGGGCGGCGCGGACGATCGGCTCGGGGTCGGCCAGCAGCTCGGCGAGGTGGCGCAGGTGCTCGATCTCGGCGAGCACGGCCTGCTGGTGCTCGTTGCGGACCGCGTCGTCGGGCGTCTCGGGCGCCGCCTGCTCGCCCGCGCCCAGATCGCGCAGCTGCCGGCGCAGTGCCGGGTAGCCGTCGAAGCCGAGCGCGACGGCGAAGCGGGTGACCGAGGGCTGGCTGACCCCGGCGAGTTCGGCCACCTCGACGCTGGAGAGGAACGGCGCCTCGTTGGCGTGCCGGACCAGCGAGTGCGCGATCCGCCGCTGGGTCGGGGTGAGCCGGTGGCCCTCGAAGAGCTGCAGCAGTCGGGCGGAGGGGCCGGCCGTGCCGGTCTCGTCCATGGCGGTCATCAGCGGTACCTCCGGGCTCTGGTGGCAGCACACGCCGTCGGCCACGGGACCGGTCACGACGGGTGGGACGACTGTGGCGCAGTCCCGCCCGGGCGGGCAACGACGTATCGAACAGCGGGACGGCCCGCCGGGGGCGTCGGGCCAGGGTATCCGGGCCGCCGAACGGGCCCTTCCGGGCGGTCGGGCGAACCCGCGGGGCGCGGTGCCCGCCCGGTCGACCGCGTACGCGCCGCGGGCTGGCCGGGCAGGGCCTCGCGCCCCTGCTCGGACCGACCGGCGTTAGGGCCCGCGGCCGCGCTCCCTGCTGCCGGTCGGTCTTACACCCCGGGTGCTCAGGCCAGCGGCCCGGTCACCCGCTCGACGGCCCGGACCAGCTCGCCCGAGGCGACCAGCGCCGCGGCGGCCTCCAGGTCGGGCGAGAGGAAGCGGTCCCGCCCGGGCCCGCCGACACCGGCCGCGCGCGCGGCGGCGACGGCGGCGGCGGTGGCGGGCGCGGTCGGCCCGCTGCCGTTGTCGGTACGGATCTCCAACGCACGGGCGGCGGCGGTCAGTTCGACCGCCAGGATCCGGCCGAGGTTGTCCACGGCCGCTCGCAGCTTGCGGGCCGCGGACCAGCCCATCGAGACATGGTCCTCCTGCATCGCCGAGGACGGGATGGAGTCCACCGAGGCCGGGACGGCCAGCCGCTTGTTCTCGCTGACCAGGGCGGCCTGGGTGTACTGGGCGATCATCAGACCGGAGTCCACGCCCGGGTCGTCGGCCAGGAAGGCCGGCAGGCCGTGCGAGCGCGCCTTGTCCAGCAGCCGGTCGGTGCGGCGCTCGGAGATCGAACCCAGGTCGGCGGCGGCGATGGCGAGGAAGTCCAGCACGTACGCGACCGGGGCGCCGTGGAAGTTGCCGTTCGACTCGACCCGGCCGTCCGGCAGCACCACCGGGTTGTCGACCGAGGCGGCCAGTTCGCGGGAGGCGACCAGCTGGGCGTGCGCGAGGGTGTCGCGACCGGCGCCTGCCACCTGCGGGGCGCAGCGGATGGAGTAGGCGTCCTGGACGCGCGGAGCGTCGTCCTGGTGGTGCCCGGTCAGCCCGGAGCCCTGGAGCACGGCGAGCATGTTGGCCGCGCTGAGCGCCTGGCCGGGGTGCGGACGGATCGGGGCGTGCAGCTCGGGGGCGAGCACCTTCTCGGTGCCGAGCAGCGCCTCCAGGGTCATCGCGGCGGTGATGTCGGCGGTGGTGAACAGGCGGGAGAGGTCGGCGATGGCCATCACCAGCATGCCGAGCATGCCGTCGGTGCCGTTGATGAGGGCCAGGCCCTCCTTCTCCAGCAGCTCGACCGGCTCGATGCCGGCCTCCTCCAGCAGCTCACCGGCGGGGCGGATCCCGCCGTCCGGGCCGAACGCCTCGCCCTCGCCCATCAGGACCAGCGCGCAGTGCGACAGCGGGGCCAGGTCGCCGGAGCAGCCCAGCGAGCCGAACTCCCGCACCACCGGGGTGATGCCCGCGTTGAGGATGGCGGCCATGGTCTGCGCGACCAGCGGACGGACACCGGTGCGGCCGGAGGCCAGCGTCTTCATCCGCAGGAACACCAGCGCCCTGACCACCTCCCGCTCCACCGCGGGGCCCATGCCGGCGGCGTGCGAGCGGACCAGCGAACGCTGGAGCTGCGCCCGCAGCTCGGGGCTGATGTGCCGGACGGCGAGCGCACCGAACCCGGTGGAGACGCCGTAGACGGGACGCGGCTCGGCCGCGAGAGCATCGATCCGCGCCCGGGCACCCGCCATCTCGGCGAGCGCGTCGGGGCCGATCTCGACCCGGGCATTGCCCCGCGCGACGGCGATCACGTCCTCGGCGCTGACGTCGGCCTTGCCGACCAGCACGAGCGGCGCGTCGGGGGCCACAGCACTGTGCATATCCATATACATAATCAGAGCAGGTGAATGAGAATATGACAACCATCGTTCCGAGAGATCTCGTCCCACGGGATCCCCGGCCCGGGTCGGTGGCGGCGGCCGACGACGGCGTCCCGCGGGTGGCGGAGCCCGGCGGACCCCGCGGATTTCCGCCGTGGCGGCCGGGTGGCGCAAGCTGAGCGAGGAGACACGGGGAGGCGGAGGGCTGATGGCACGGGCAACGGTGCGGCGTCGGGTGATACGGCTGCGCGGGGACGAGCGGGGCGCACGGCCGGACGCGCTGGCGGCGGAGGAGCCGCTGGAGATCCGGGTCGGCGGCCAGGCGCTGACCGTGACCATGCGCACCCCCGGGCACGACTTCGACCTGGTGGCCGGGTTCCTGGTCGGCGAGGGGATGGTCGAGCGCTCCGACCAGCTCGCCGCGCTCCGCTACTGCGCCGGGACCGACGCCGACGGCGCGAACAGCTACAACGTGGTGGACGCGACCGTACGCGGCGGCGCCACCGCCCTCTCCAGCCACCGCAACCTGCTGACCACCAGCGCCTGCGGCCTGTGCGGCCGGGACACCGTCGACGCGGTGCGGATGCACGTCCGCCATCCGCTCGACCGGGACTCGCTCACGGTCACCCCCGAACTGCTCTACGCCCTGCCGGACCGGCTGCGCGCGGCGCAGCGCACCTTCGAGTCCACCGGCGGACTGCACGCGGCCGGCCTGTTCACCCCGGACGGCGAACTGCTCTGCGCCCGCGAGGACGTCGGCCGGCACAACGCGGTGGACAAGGTGATCGGGTGGGCCCTGCGCGAGGGGCGACTGCCGCTGACCGGCCACCTGCTGCTGGTCAGCGGCCGCGCCTCGTTCGAACTGACCCAGAAGGCGGCCCTCGCCGGGATCCCGCTGCTCGCCGCGGTCTCCGCGCCGTCCTCGCTCGCGGTGGACCTGGCCGAGGAGCTCGGCCTCACCCTGGTCGGCTTCCTGCGCGGTCACGGCGCCAACGTCTACACCCGCCCGGACCGCATCGCGGAGCCGGCCGAAGCCCGTCCGGGGCGCGGGAAGGGCACGACAGAGCCCGACGGGGGAGGGCGCCGGCCCCCTGGAGCGTGAGGCCCACCGGCGGGACACGGCCGGCCGGGCGCCCTCAACCGACCGTCGCAGCCTGCCGGTTCACGCCGGCGGCCCGCTCCGGCAGGGCCCGCGCCGGCGCCACCGGCCGCCCGGAGGCAGGGTCAGCCGGGAAGGTGCGCCTCGATCAGGTCGGCGGCCCTCGCGCTGCCGCCCTCCGCGCGGAGCTCGCTCCGGATCCCCTCCAGCCGCGCGGCGACCTCCGGGTCCGCGGTGAGCTCCAGCAGGGCCGCGCGCAGCTCGGCCGCGGTCGCCTCTGCGGTGTCGATCCGCCGCCCGACCCCGAGTTCGACCAGCCGGTCGGCGTTGGAGAACTGGTCCGCCGCCTGCGGCACGGCGATCATCGGCAGCCCGCAGTACAGCCCCTCGCTCGCACCGCCCATACCGGCATGCGTGACGAACGCGTCGGCCTGTTCCAGCACGGCGAGTTGGGGCACCCACGAGTGCACCTCGACGTTGCCGGGCAGCTCGCCCAGCCCGGCCGGGTCCACGTGCCTGCCGATCTGGAGCACCACGTGCCAGTCGGGCAGGTCACCGAAGGCCTTCAGGCACTCGCGGTAGAACGCGGGCTGCTGGGTGAAGGCCGAACCGAGCGAGATCAGCAGCACCTTCCCGGCGTCCGCCGGCCGCGTCCAACCGCCCTGCGCGGAGCGGTCGCCGAAGCACGGTCCGACGAAGGTGTACCGCCCGGGGTCGACCCGGTCCGCGTTGGGCTGCAGGGCCCGCGGGACGAGTACGAGGCTGCGCTCCGGCCGGCCGGTGAACGCCTTCGGGTCGGGGCGGTCGCCGCCCGCGCCGTTCTCGGCGAGCCAGCGGGCGAAGCGGGCGTAGTGCCCGAGGCCGCGAGGAGTGCCCATGACCGGTTCGAAGACCGGCGCCATCTCCTCCTCGTAGCCCTCCCAGGCGACATAGGTCGGCGAGAGCTGGACGATCGGCAGCCGCCAGCCCTCGGCCAGCACCCGGGCGGCGTAGGCGGCGATGTCGCACAGCACCAGGTCCGGCCTGTCGTCGTCGAAGGCGGCGCGCAGCTGCGGAAGCATCGCGATCGCGTCGTCCAGGAAGAGGTCCTGCACCTCGACCAGGTCATCGGGCCAGCCCGACGGGTCGTCGGCCAGTGGCAGGGTGGAGCCGCAGGGGACGAGGCGGGCACCGGTGGGCTCCACCACTGCGGCGAACGACGGGTCGTTGGCGTAGCTGACGCGGTGTCCGCGCGCGACCAGCTCACGGATGACCGCCAGGCTCGGGTTGACATGGCCGTGGGCCGGGATGGAGACCATGGCGATGTGCGCGGGGCGGGGCATACGTCCTCCAGATCGGGCGATCGATCCTGGCGAGACGCTCCGTCTCGCCACCCCTCCAGGGTGCACGGCTTCCGATGGTTCGTCAATACGAGACGTATCGTCTCGTCTGACTCGCTAGAATTCCCGCATGGCACGCACCAGCAGCACCCCGGACCCGGCCCGCCGCAACGAGCGCTCCAGACAGGCCATCCTCACCGCCGCCGCCGAACTGGCGACCGAGCTCGGGTACGCGAAGCTCACCATCGAGGCGATCGCCGCCCGAGCGGGCGTCGGCAAGCAGACCATCTACCGCTGGTGGCCCTCGAAGGGGGCGGTGGTCTTCGACGCCTTCCTGGCCGCCAACGAGAACGAGGCCGGCGGCCTGGACCTCCCCGACACCGGGGACCTGGCCGCCGACCTACGGGCCCTGCTCCGGCCGGCCGCCGAACAGCTCGCCGATCCCGCGTTCGAACGGGTCGGCCGCGCCATCTCGGCCGAGATCCAGCTCGACCCCACCCTGCTCCGGGAGTACCGGGCCCGACTGCTCGGCCCCCTCCTGGAGGTCACCAGGGACCGGCTGCGCAGCGCCCAGCGGGCCGGGCAGCTGGCCGAGGACCTCGACCTGGACCTCGCCGTGGACCTGGTCTACGGCCCGCTGCACTACCGCTGGCTGCTGGGCACCGGACCGATCGACCAGGCGTACGCGGACGCCATGGTCGAGGCCCTGCTGCGCGCGCTGCGCCCCTGACCGGCCCCGCCGCCGGGTCACCCGTTCTCGCGCCGGCGGCTGCCGCGCCGCGCCACGACCACCAGCACGATGACGACGAACAGGACCACGAACAACGCGACCAGGCCGAAGGCCGTCCCGACCAGCCTCCCGACGAAGCCCCGCTTCCTCCGGATCTTGGACTTGCCCCGTGCCAGCGGAACGGACGCGAGCGACCGTGCCCGGGCCCGCGCCCCGACCGGCCCCACCCCGTCCGACCGCTGTTGACCCTCCGTCGGCAGACTCTCCGTCGCCCGACTCGCCGTCGGCGCCTGGATCGCGAGTGGCGCGGCCGAGGCCGGCGGACCCGCCAAGGTGGCCCCGCCGGCGGCCAGGGCCAGCGCGAGCAGTACCGCGGCCGGACGTGTGCGCATGACATCCCCCGTTCCCAGCCCCGGCCCCGCAGCCAGCGGCAGTGTCGACTGTCGCACCCCGCAAGGCCGCTGCGACAGCACCCGGGTGCGGCCGTGCCACGACCGTGACCCGGCGGGCGCGAGGGCTCAGGGCGGCGGCGAGGTCGGTCCGGACAGGGCCACCGCGACCAGGGCCCGCAGTGCCGCGGTGACCGGGCCGAACGGCAGGGTGGACTCGTCCGCGAACAGCTCCACCAGCCAGCCGCCCGCCGCGTTGCCGCCGCCGGCCGCGAGCATGCCCTTGTAGCCGCTGACCATCATCATCGCCTCCTCCGCCGGGTCGTTCCCGGCGGCGCCGGAGCGCAGAGCGAAGGACCCGCCGCGCACGGCCCGGCGGGTGAGCGGGTAGTAGCCGAGGTCGAACACCGCGTCCGGGGCCTCGATCTGGGCCCGCTGGGTCTCGGCACCGCTGCTGGTCGGCCCGCTGGTCATCCGGTAGACGGCGTGCTGGACGGTGCGCATCAGCTGCGAGCCCGGCGGTACGTAACTGACCCACCAGCCGACCGCGTTCAGCAACCGGGCAGCGGTCCCGGCGACGGTGACCAGCCGGCCGAGGGTGTCCGCGGGGTGGTGGGTGCGGACCGCGCCGTGCTGGTCGAGCGAGGCGAGCACGACGGCGAGCAGCTGCCCCGGGTCGGCGCTGTTCGTGGCGCCCCGGAACCGGCGGCGGTCGCCGACGTGGGCGTGGCCCCGGCCGGGGCGGCGGTCGGTGCGGTGGTGCGGGTCGGCGGAGTCGGCCAGCAGCACGGTCGGGTCGGGGGCGAACCCGGGACCGTGGCCCCGTCCGGCGACCACGGGATGGGTGGCCCGGGCGGCCTTGGCCCGGTACTGGGCTGCGTCGGCGAGCCGGAACAGCCTGTCCGGGGTGGTGACCGGGCCGATCGAATCACCGGTGGAAGCCACCCCGCAGGCGACCCCCTCGCCGTCCGCGAGATCCAGCGAGTGGGCGACCAACTCCTCGGCCACCGCGACAACTTCGTCTGCTTTGCGGCCCTCGACCAGCAGGCAGAACTCGTCACCGCCGAGCCGGGCGGCCAGGCTGCCGGGGAGTTTGGCGGCGGCCAGCGAGAGCTGGTGGGCGAACCGTTCCAGCAGCCGGTCGCCGACCTCGTGGCCGAGCCGGTCGTTGACCCGCTTGAGTCCGTTGACGTCGCAGACCACCAGGCTGACCACGGTGTCGTCCCGGTTGTGGGCCGCCAGGGCGGTCTCCAGCCTGGCGTCGACCGCCCGGCGGTTGGCTAGACCGGTGAGCGGGTCGGTGAAGGCGAGCCGGCGCAGGTCGGTCAGCCGCTCGGTCTGGGCGAGCCCGGCGGAGATCTGGGCCGCCAGTAGCGTCGCGTAGTCGGCGTCCGCGTCGGTGAAGACCGGCAGGTCCGCCTTCCGGGCCAGATAGAGCTCACCCCATGCCTGGCCGTGCAGGACGATCGGCGCGACCAGGCAGCACTTCCGTCCGCGTCGGCGCAATCCCACGGCGCGCTGCTTACAGAACGCGCCGGCGCCCGGGTGCGCGTGCACGGAGTGCGTGGCATCGGCGTGCTCGGCGGTCTGCACCCAGGCGCGCGGGAGGCGGCCGGTGGTCCAGTGCTCCTCCAGATATGTGACGATCTCCGGGAAGTCCGCCACCGGGTAGGACTCGTCCTCCGGCAGCTCCTCCTCGCCCTGGGCCAACTCGCCGTGGTTGACCAGCACCCGCAGCCGGCCCGACTCGCGGTCCCACACCGAGACGGCGGCCATGGTGGCGCCGAGTGCGGTGGTGGCCCGCGCGGCCGCGGCCCGAACGGCGTCCAGCGGGGTGACGGCGACCGCCATGTCCTGGGCCAGCTCGACGACGGCCTGCAGTCGCGGATCGAGGGCCGGCGGTACGGACACGTGCACGGGTTCCGACATGGTCGCCTCGCTCACCGGCTCCGCCTCATCCCTGATCCCCCGGGGCCGCCCGGGAGCACTGGCCCGGGGCCTGCCCGGACGTGCCCAGAACGCTCCAGGACTACCGTCCTGGACCAAGGTTATGGTCCTTCGCCGGGACTTTGCCCCATTTGTCCGCGCGAATATGTGCGAATCCCGTGAGACCGGGTTCAGAGATCGTGGACGTGACGGCTCAGCAGCCAGGGCTCCACCAGGCCGAGCCCGCGCACCGGGCGGCGCCACATCGGCTGCAGGTGGAACCGGTGCTCGGCGGAGCCGGGCGTGTGGTGCTCCTCCAGCCCTTCCATCGAGGCGCAGACCGACGGCGGCACGACCGCGCCGTTCTGCTCCAGCGCGGCGGCGAACTCGCCGTCCACCAGCACCGCGTCCTTGGGCGCGATCGAGGTCAGCCGGCTGGCCAGGTTCACCGTGGTGCCGAAGACGTCGCCCATCCGGGAGGTGACGGTGCCGAAGGCCATCCCGACCCGCAGGGCGGGGATGGTGTCCTCCTTGGCCAGCGCCTCCACCAGGCTGAGCGCGATCTCGGCGGCGGTGGCCGGATCCTCGGTCACGTACAGGATCTCGTCGCCCAGCGTCTTGATCACCCGGCCGCCGAATCCGGCGATCAGGTCGGAGCAGGTGTTCTCGAAGTTCTCGACCAGCGTGCCGAGTTCCTCCTCCTCCAGGCGGCGGGAGAGCCTGGTGAAGCCGACCAGGTCGGCGAAGCCGACGGCGAGCCGGCCGCTGGTGATCTCGGTGTCCTCGGCGGCCTGCACCACCCGGCCGGTGACGGCGGCCAGCTGGCGCCGCCAGACGTACACCAGGAACTGCTCCAGCTCCGGCAGCAGCAGTTCGACCAGCGGGTAGGCCACCTCGGCCCTGGTCATGCCGGGCTCGATGGACTGGGTGAGGCTCTCCAGGAAGGTGTCCATCTGCCAGCCGGCCAGCCGGGCAGTGGTCTGGCCGGTGGAGCGGGCCACCTGGATCGCCATCGGCTCGCTGATCAACCCGGATTCCACCAGGCCGGCCAGCCTGCGCAGGGCGATCACGTCGCCGTCGGTCAGGGCCCGGGACTGGCCGATGTCCGGGAAGCCCATGGCCCGCCAGAAGCGGGTGGCCAGTTCCATCGGCACGTCGGCGGCGCGGGCGGCCTGGTACGGCGTGTACCGGCGCGGCGCGTCGAGGATCAGCCGTTCCAGGTCCAGCGCGACCGTCTGCTCCTCCGAGTCCGCCGCGTCGCCTTTGCCGCCGTTGCCACCGACGTTTTCGCCTACCACCGGTCCATCCCCGTGCGGTTGCCGCACTTGCCTCTCGCCCTGCCCTGTCCAGGGGCGCCCCGACCACCGCTCGGGTAGTGGCGCGCCTCACACCGCTGCCAGGTGGAATGTTCGCACGGAATCACGTGATCCGGGGCATCCGGCCGGGACAAGGCCGGATCAGAACCCCGCCGGGACTCCGCCGTTCCGTCCGCCCGGCCCGGTCACCCCTGGTCCGGCCGTACGTGTACGACGTCCCCGGCGGCGACCGGGTGGCGCTGCCCGTCGGCGGTGCGGACCACCAGCCGGCCGAGGCCGTCCACCGCCACGGCCTCGCCGAGCAGTTCGCGCTCGCCCGGGAGTTGGACCCGCACGGACCGGCCCAGGGTGGTGCAGCGGGCCGTGTAGGCGGGCAGCAGCCCGCTGGCGTACGGGTCGCCCGCCGCCGCCACCCACTCCTGGTACAGCTCGGCGAACTCCCGCAGCAGCGCGCGCAGCAGGGTCTCCCGGTCGGCCACCCCGGCCCCGGCCAGGACCAGCGAAGCGGCGGCGGGAACGGGCAGTTCGGACTCGCGCAGCGAGACGTTGACACCGAGACCGGCGACCACCGCGCCGGCGCTCAGCTCGGTCAGGATGCCGCCCACCTTGCGCTCGACGCCGTCCACGGTGACCAGCAGGTCGTTGGGCCACTTCAGGCCGATCTCCACCTCCGCCACCCGGCCCAGCGTGCTCGCCGCCGCGACACCGACCAGGATCGGCAGCCAGCCGTACCGCTCCATCGGCACGTCGGCGGGGCGCAGCAGCACGGAGAGGAAGAGGCCGGAGCGGGCCGGTGCGCTCCACACCCGTTCGAGCCGGCCACGGCCCGCGTTCTGCGCCTCGGCGACCAGGACGGCGCCCTCCGCTTCGCCCGCCCCGGCCCGGGCGGCGAGGTCGGTGTTGGTGGATCCGGTCTCGTCGACCACGTCCACGGCGGTCCAGAACCCGCCCGGGACCACCAGGTCCCTGGCGAGCCGGGCGCCGTCCAGCGGCGGGCGGTCGAGATCGGTCCAGGGGGACGGTCCGTCGTGGCCGAAGCCACGCAGGCCGCTACGACGAGGGCGGGTCGGCTCGGTCACCAGCTCAGCGTACCCACGCCGGCCCCCGAAACCCCTCAGGTGCACGGATGGGTGGACCGGGTGCCGGATGCCGCCCGGGCCCGGGCCCCCGCACCGCCACCCCAAGAGGCGCCAGGCCGCCCCATGCTCCCGCAGAAAGCCGGATGAACACACTGTGTCGCTGGCCATAACCGCAAGCCGCCCGCGCTGGCTACGCTACCCAACGGTAGTTCGCAGCGCCGCCCTGCCCGCACGCGCCCTCACGCACGGGACCGAACAGGCCGCGGCCCATGGACCAGGGAGAGCCACCGGATGACCGAGGCGCCGTACGACCCGCACACCACCGCCGGAAAGCTTGCCGACCTGCGGCGCAGGCTCGACGAGGCGGTGCACTCCGGCTCCGCCGCCGCGGTCGAGAAGCAGCACGCCAAGGGCAAGCTGACGGCACGTGAGCGAGTGACCGAACTCCTCGACGAGGACTCCTTCGTGGAGTTCGACGAGTTCGCCCGCCACCGTTCCACCAACTTCGGCCAGGAGAAGAACCGACCGTACGGCGACGGCGTGGTGACCGGTTACGGCACCGTCGACGGCCGCCAAGTGGCCGTTTTTGCCCAGGACTTCACCGTTTTCGGCGGTTCCCTCGGCGAGGTCTTCGGCGAGAAGATCGTCAAGGTGATGGACTTCGCGCTGAAGACCGGCTGCCCGGTCATCGGCATCAACGACTCCGGCGGCGCCCGGATCCAGGAGGGCGTGGTCTCGCTCGGCCTCTACGGCGAGATCTTCCGCCGCAACGTGCACGCCTCGGGTGTCATCCCGCAGATCTCGCTGATCATGGGACCGTGCGCGGGCGGCGCGGTCTACTCCCCCGCCGTCACCGACTTCGTGGTGATGGCCGACCAGACCTCGCACATGTTCATCACCGGCCCGGACGTCATCAAGACCGTCACCGGCGAGGACGTCGGCATGGAGGAGCTGGGTGGCGCGCGCACCCACAACACCAAGTCCGGCAACGCGCACTACCTGGCCGCCGACGAGAAGGAGGCCATCGAGTACGTCAAGAACCTCCTCTCCTACCTGCCCTCGAACAACCTCTCCGAGCCGCCGGTCTACCCGGAGCAGGCCGATGTGGCCATCACTGCCGAGGACCTGGAACTCGACACGCTCGTGCCTGACTCGGCGAACCAGCCGTACGACATGCACACGGTGATCGAACACATCCTGGACGACGGCGAGTTCCTGGAGACCCAGCCGCTGTACGCGGGCAACATCATCACCGGCTTCGGCCGGGTCGAGGGCCATGCGGTCGGCGTGGTCGGCAACCAGCCGATGGACCTGGCCGGCTGCCTGGACATCGCCGCCAGCGAGAAGGCCGCCCGCTTCGTGCGCACCTGCGACGCGTTCAACATCCCGGTGCTCACCTTCGTGGACGTCCCCGGCTTCCTGCCCGGCACCGGCCAGGAGTGGGACGGCATCATCCGCCGCGGCGCCAAGCTGATCTACGCCTACGCCGAGGCCACCGTCCCGCTGATCACCGTGATCACCCGCAAGGCCTTCGGCGGCGCCTACGACGTCATGGGCTCCAAGCACCTGGGCGCGGACCTCAACCTGGCATGGCCGACCGCGCAGATCGCCGTGATGGGCGCCCAGGGCGCGGTCAACATCCTGCACCGGCGCGAGATCGCCGAGGCCCAGGCCGCCGGGAACGCCGACGCCAAGCGCGCCGAGCTGCTCGCCTCCTACGAGGACACCCTGCTCAACCCCTACCTGGCCGCCGAACGCGGTTACGTGGACGCCGTGATCGCGCCGAGCGAGACCCGTCGGCACATCGTCCGCGGGCTGCGCGCACTGCGCGGCAAGCGCGAGGTGCTGCCGCCCAAGAAGCACGGCAACATCCCGCTGTAGTCGGACCTTTCGCGCACTTTCGGACCGGTCCGAACAGGAAGAGGATATGAGCATGCCTCCGATTCAGGTGCTGCACGGGCAGCCGACCCCCGAGGAGTTGGCCACCGTCCTGGCGGTGGTCCAAGCCCGGGCCGCCGCCGCACAGGCCGCGCTCGACGCGGCCCGGCAGGCGAGCGGCCCGGCCTCCGCATGGAACGACCGGGCCAGGCTGCTGCGCCGCATCCCACAGCACGGCGCCCACGCCTGGCGCACCTCCGGCTGGGCCGGCTGACCCCGGCAGCGGCCGTCCGCGCCCCGCGCGGCTCCGCGCGGAGCGGACGGCCGCCCGCCGGTCGGGCCACAGGGCGCGAGCGGCCACCACCCGCGGTGTCATGCGCGCACCAGAAAATGTGGACGAACTGAGTACGGATACTCAAGCGCCCGGCACACCTGCCGCCGCAGGCTTGGGGAATGCTGTGGTCAGATCCTCGGGACGAGCCCTCGGCCGAAACCCGCCAGGTGCAGGAGCGGCTGCGCCGGGCCGGCCCGGTGCTCGCCGTTCTCCTTCTGGTGGCCGCCATCGTGCTGATGGTGGTCTGAGGTTGCTGGTGGCCCGGGGTTGCTGGTGGCCCGAGGCTGTTGACGGCGTGGGGACGGCCCGGGCCCGCCCGCGACCGGCTCCACCGCCGAAGCGCATAGGCTTGGCCGCATGACCAAGCGCACCCTCGTCCTCGCCTCCGCATCCCCCGCCCGGCTCGGACTGCTGCGCCAGGCCGGCCTCGACCCGCAGGTGATCATCAGCGGTGTGGACGAGGACGCGCTGACCGCGCCCACGCCCGGCGAGCTGGCGCTGGTGCTGGCCGAGGCCAAGGCCCGCGCGGTCGCCGCCGAGCTCGCCGACGGCCAGCTGGTGGTCGGCTGCGACTCCGTCCTGGAGCTGGACGGCCGAGCCCTCGGCAAGCCCGCCGACGCGGCCGAGGCGCTCGCCCGCTGGCAGTCCATGCGCGGCCGGGACGGCGTGCTGCGGACCGGCCACTGCGTCATCGACACCGCCACCGGCAAGCAGTCCTCGGCGACCGCCTCCACCACCGTCCGCTTCGGCAACCCGGACGACGCCGAGGTCGCCGCGTACATCGCCACCGGTGAACCGCTGCACGTGGCCGGGGCGTTCACCCTGGACGGCCGCTCGGCGCCGTTCATCGACGGCATCGACGGCGACCCGGGCAACGTCATCGGCCTCTCGCTGCCACTGCTGCGCCACCTGCTGGCCGATCTCGACGTCCGGCTGACCGACCTCTGGAGCTGACGCCGGCTCAGGACGCGCCGATCCGGTTGCGCCGCGACGAGCCCCGGGGCCGTCGCGGCGTTTCCGTCCGGGGCTCCCCGCACCGGGGCACCGGAGCCCGGTGAAGCGTTCGGACCGATTCCGGAACCGCGCTGCGGATCCGGACAGATCCCGGCCCCGACATCTGTCACTCCGGTCCAGTCCCACAGGGCGGCCCGGCCGATAGGCTGGCGCCGCTGCCGTCGAGCGACTGTGGCGAAGACCACGACGCCCGACGGGGCGCCACGGGTTGCCGCGGACCACCGACGACCACCGTCCAAGACCTCTCCCACCTGCGAGGCGTCCCGCTCCGTGCTCAACTGATCACGAATCAGCGTCACGCTCCGTGTGGGCAAGCTCACCACCTGGGGCTACTCGCCGGTACGACCCGGCAATCCCTAGACTCAACGAGGTTCAAGAAGGGAGCCACAGTGCGCAAGGTGCTCATCGCCAATCGCGGGGAAATCGCCGTCCGCGTCGCCCGGGCCTGCCGGGATGCCGGTATCGCCAGCGTCGCCGTGTACGCCGAACCGGACCGGGACGCGCTGCACGTCCGCGCGGCCGACGAGGCCTACGCGCTCGGCGGCGACACCCCCGCCACCAGCTACCTGGACATCGCCAAGGTCCTCCAGGCCGCCGCCGACTCGGGTGCCGACGCGGTCCACCCGGGCTACGGCTTCCTGTCGGAGAACGCCGACTTCGCGCAGGCGGTCATCGACGCCGGCCTGACCTGGATCGGCCCGCCGCCGCAGGCCATCCGCGACCTCGGTGACAAGGTCACCGCCCGGCACGTCGCCCAGCGCTCGGGCGCGCCGCTGGTCGCGGGCACCCCGGACCCGGTCTCGGGTGCGGACGAGGTCGTGGCGTTCGCGACCGAGCACGGCTTGCCGGTCGCCATCAAGGCCGCGTTCGGCGGTGGCGGCCGCGGTCTGAAGGTCGCCCGCACGCTGGAGGAGATCCCGGAGCTCTACGAGTCGGCGGTCCGCGAGGCCGTGGCCGCGTTCGGCCGCGGTGAGTGCTTCGTCGAGCGCTACCTGGACAACCCCCGGCACGTGGAGACCCAGTGCCTGGCCGACCAGCACGGCAACGTGGTCGTCGTCTCCACCCGTGACTGCTCGCTGCAGCGCCGCCACCAGAAGCTGGTGGAGGAGGCCCCGGCGCCGTTCCTGACCGAGGAGCAGAACGCCGAGCTGTACCGCGCCTCCAAGGCGATCCTGCGCGAGGCGGGCTACGTCGGCGCCGGCACCTGCGAGTTCCTGGTCGCCCAGGACGGCCTGATCTCCTTCCTCGAGGTCAACACCCGTCTGCAGGTGGAGCACCCGGTCTCCGAGGAGGTCACCGGGATCGACCTGGTCCGCGAGATGTTCCGGATCGCCGACGGCGAGCCGCTCGGCTACGACGACCCCGAGGTGCGCGGCCACTCCATCGAGTTCCGCATCAACGGCGAGGACCCGGGCCGCAACTTCCTTCCGGCGCCGGGCACGGTGACGCTGTTCACCCCGCCGTCGGGCCCGGGCGTCCGGCTGGACGCGGGCGTGGAGAGCGGCTCGGTCATCGGCCCCGCCTGGGACTCGCTGCTGGCCAAGCTGATCGTCACCGGTGCGACCCGCAAGCAGGCGCTCCAGCGGGCCGCCCGCGCCCTGGCCGAGTTCAAGGTCGAGGGCATGGCCACCGCCATCCCGTTCCACCAGGCCGTGGTCACCGACCCCGCGTTCGCGCCCGAACTCACCGGCAGCGACGAGCCGTTCAAGGTCTACACCCGCTGGATCGAGACCGAGTTCAACAACACCATCCCCGCCTTCACCGGCGCGGGTGGCGACGGCGAGGAGCCCGAGGGCCGCGAGACCGTCGTGGTCGAGGTCGGCGGCAAGCGGATCGAGGTCTCCCTGCCGTCCTCGCTCGGCGTCTCGGCCGCACCCGCCGTCGGCGCGGGCGCCGGCAAGGCCGTGGCCAAGCGCCGGGTCGGCGCCAAGAAGGCCGGCTCCGCGATCAGCGGTGACACTCTCGCTTCGCCGATGCAGGGCACCATCGTCAAGGTCGCCGTCGAGGAGGGCCAGACCGTCGCCGAGGGCGAGCTGATCGTCGTCCTGGAGGCGATGAAGATGGAGCAGCCGCTCAACGCCCACAAGGCGGGCACCGTCGTCGGCCTCAAGGCCGAGGTCGGCGCCAGCGTCAGCAGCGGCGCCGCCCTCTGCGAGATCAAGGACTGACACCCTCGCAGCAGCCACGACCGGTCCGTACACCCCCGGGGTGTGCGGGCCGGCCGTCTTTTCACCGGCTGCAGCGCCGGTGACGAGGAGAGGCGGATCGGCCTCGCCCGGGTGGCGGCCGGTCGCCGTGAACCCGCGTCGCTGCGAGGCCCGCGCCGCCAGGCGGGAGGTCCGCGGACTGCCGCCGGCCCGTCACACCCGGCTGACCGCGGGCCCCACCGCGCGCCCGCGATCGGACCGGACAGCGCTCCCCGCGCCCCTGCGGGCTCACCGGTAGCTGAACAGGCCGGCCCGTCCGGGGTGTTGCAGCGCCCGCGCCCCTGCGGGCCCGCCCGTACGGGGGCGCAACGGCTTGGTGGAACGTTCCGCTAGCACTAGCGGCCGCGCGGTGCGCCCAACTCCGCCAGCCGGCCGGGGAGTTGCCCGGGCGGACCGCCGTGCACACCGGGCCGCCGCGGCCCGGGCAGCGGCGCGGGGGCGGACGGCGGCCCGCTGCGCCGCGGCACCACCGGGGCCGTCGACACCGACTGGTGCACCGGCGGCTCGGCGTGCAGCCCGAGCGGCGCCACGGCGATCTGCACGCCGCAGTCGGCCAGCGCGTCCAGCTCGCGCGCGGTCGGGTCCTCCGCGGCGGCCTGCTCGTCCGTCACCAGCCTGGTGATCGCCTCGATGGGCACGGTCTGGAACATGGTGTCCGCGCCGAGCTTGGTGTGGTCGGCGAGGACGATCACCTCGGCGGCCGACTGCACCAGTGCCCGGTCCACGCTCGCGGAGAGCATGTTGGTGGTCGACAGGCCGCGGTCGGCCGTCAGCCCACTGCCGGAGATGAACGCCTTGGCGACCCGCAGGCCGTGCAGCGACTGCTCGGCCCCGCTGCCCACCAGCGCGTAGTTGGAGCCGCGCAGGGTGCCGCCCGTCATCACCACCTCGACCCGGTTGGCGTGCGCCAGGGCCTGGGCGACGAGCAGCGAGTTGGTCACCACCGTCAGACCGGGGACCCGGGCCAGCCGGCGGGCCAGCTCCTGGGTGGTGGTGCCGGCGCCGACCACCACGGCGTCCCCCTCCTCGACCAGCCCCGCCGCGAGGTCGGCGATGGCGCTCTTCTCGGCCGCGGCGAGGTGGGTCTTCTGCGGGTAGCCGGGTTCCCGGGTGAAGCCGCCGGGGAGCACCGCGCCGCCGTGCCGGCGGTCGAGCAGCCCTTCGGCCTCCAGGGCCCGGACGTCTCGGCGTACGGTGACTTCGGAGGTCTGGACGACGCGGGCCAGCTCACGGAGCGACACGGCTCCGTTGGCGCGCACCATTTCGAGGATCAACTGGCGACGTTCTGCAGCAAACACAGAACCGACGGTAACCTGAATGACCGTCTGCTTTCAGGCGTTTGCTCCTGGTAACGGGAAATGCTCACGTCGGAGCAGCGCGCGACCGTACAATGCGCGCCGCCGACAGGCCTGCTCCACGCCCCGCCGCCCGGGTGACGGCGCACGCCCGCGCGAGCGGCGGCCGCGCCGGCGGCCGCCTCAACTCGCTTGGCCGGCTCAGGAGTCCGGGATCTCCCGCTTGCGGATGTGCAGCTGCCGGGCGGCCTCCGCGGTGGAGCCGGAGACGGACGGGTAGACCGTGAACGCGCTGGCCACCTGTTCGACCGTCAAGTTGTTGTCCACGGCGAGCGAGATCGAATGGATGAGTTCGCTGGCCCGGGGGGCGACCACCACGCCGCCGACCACGATGCCGGTGCCGGGGCGGCAGAACAGCTTCACGAAACCGTCCCGGATGCCCTGCATCTTCGCCCGCGGGTTGCCGCGCAGCGGGAGCTTGACCTCGACGGCGTCCATCTTGCCGCAGGAGACGTCCGCGGCGGTGTAGCCGACGGTGGCGATCTCCGGGTCGGTGAAGACGTTGGAGGCCACGGTCTTGAGGTTGAGCGGCTGCACCGCGTCGCCCAGCGCGTGGTACATCGCGATCCGGCCCTGCATCGCGGCGACCGAGGCGAGCATGAAGACACCGGTGCAGTCACCGGCCGCGTACACGCCGGGGGCGGAGGTGCGGGAGACCCGGTCGACCTGGATCTGGCCCCAGTCGTTGAGCTTGACCCCGGCCTCCTCCAGGCCCATGTCGGCGGTGTTGGGGATGGAGCCGACCGCCATCAGGCAGTGGGTGCCGCGGATGACCTTGCCGTCGGAGAGCGTGACCTCGACGTGGTCGCCGACCCGTCCCTCCTCGCCCGCCTCCGGCGAGGAGGGACCCTCCGCAGCGTCCGTCCGTGCCGAGATCCTCTTCACCGTCTCGGCCCGGGAGCGGCTCATCACGTTCATGCCGCGCCGACGGAAGACCTCCTCCAGCACCTCGGCGGCGTCCGGGTCCTCGCCGGGCAGCACGCGGTCGCGGGAGGAGACCAGGGTGACCTCGGAACCGAGCGCCTGGTAGGCGCCGGCGAACTCGGCGCCGGTGACGCCGGAGCCGACCACGATCAGCTCGCGCGGCAGCTCCTCCAGGTCGTAGACCTGGGTCCAGGTCAGGATGCGCTCGCCGTCCGGCTGGGCGTCGGGCAGCTCGCGCGGGTGGCAGCCGGTGGCGATCAGCACGGCGTCCGCACGCAGCGACTCGGCGCTGCCGTCCTCGTGTTCGACGATCACCTCGCGCGAGCCGTCCACGTGCTGGCCGCCGGCGCCCAGGCGACCCTTGCCGCGCAGGACCGTCACGCCCGCCCGGGTCACGGACTGGGTGATGTCGTGGGACTGGGCGATCGCCAGGCGCTTCACCCGTCGGTTGACCTTGCCGAGGTCCACGCTGAGCACCCGGGAGGGGCCCTGGCTGCAGTCAGCGATGGTGATGCCCAGCTCTTCGTAGGAACTGTCGAAGGTGGTCATCACCTCGGCGGTCGCGATGAGGGTCTTGGACGGCACGCAGTCCGTCAGCACCGCCGATCCGCCCAGACCGTCGCGGTCGACGACGGTCACCTCCGCGCCGAGTTGGGCAGCCACCAACGCTGCCTCGTATCCGCCGGGTCCGCCACCGATGATCACGATCCGAGTCACGTCCACCATTGTCCCGCACGCCGGAACCAAAGCCACGCCGGGGGCGTTGCCATATGCTCGCCCCCGAGCCGGTGTGACGGTGGACACTCCCCGCCCCGCACCCGCGCGCACACCTCACGTAGGCTGACGCCCATGCCCCTCTACGCCGCGTACGCCACCAATCTCGACGCCCGGCAGATGAGCCGTCGCGCGCCCCACTCCCCGCTGCGCGGCACGGGCTGGCTAAACGGCTGGCGGCTGACCTTCGGCGGCGAACACCTCGGCTGGGAGGGCTCGTTGGCCACGGTGGTGGAGGACGAGAAGCACCAGGTCTTCGTCTCCCTCTACGACGTGGCGCCGATGGACGAGGACGGTCTGGACCGCTGGGAGGGCCTCCAGCTCGGCCTGTACCGCAAGATCCGGCTGCGCGCCCAGACCCTGGACGGGGACATCCCGGTGTGGACGTACGTCCTCAACGACTACGAGGGCGGACTGCCCGCCGCCCGCTACCTCGGGCTCATCGCGGACGCGGCGGAGAGCGCCGGCGCCCCCGCCGACTACATCACGGAGCTGCGACACCGGCCCTGCTGAGCGCCTTCCAGGGAGAACGGCCGGGCGGGTACCCCCCCTTCGGGCGCGGTGCGCCCCTCACGGGCGCGGGGTGAGCCGCCCGGGGCGTCGCACCGCACCGCACCGCACCGCACCGCACCGCACCGCACCGCACCGCACCGCACCGCACCGCACCGCACCGCACCGCACCGCACCGCACCGCACCGAGAGTGTCCGGGTCCTGCCCCCGGGCGCGCCCGGCGCCCCCTTCTCCGGTGATTCCGGACTCAGAGGTTCCGACAGTCCCAAGTCGCGAATACCGCCCGTGGCCTGTCGTTTCAGGTCGGCCGGGTAACAAATCGGCATGGCTTGAGCGAACTGTCTACGCGCGTAGGCCGAATCTTGTCTATCCTCGGCGATGTGAATGCAACTCCTCAGTCGGTCGTCTCCGCCGACCCCTACGCCGCCGCCCAGGCCGCCGCTGCGCGCCTGCGCGAGCTGACCGGTGCCGAGCGCCACGACTTCGCCCTTGTGATGGGCTCCGGCTGGGTGCCGGCCGCCGACGCGCTGGGCGACCCGTCGGCTCCGGGCAACTTCGAGTTCCCCATCACCGAGCTCCCCGGCTTCCCGGCCCCCGCGGTCGCCGGCCACTCGGGCAAGATCCGCTCCGTCAAGATCGGCGACAAGCGCGCCCTGATCTTCCTCGGCCGCAACCACTACTACGAGGGCTACGGCGTGGCCACCGTGGTCCACGGTGTCCGCACCGCGGCCGCCGCGGGCTGCGAGGTCATCGTGCTGACCAACGGCTGCGGCGGTCTCCGCCGGGGCTGGACCCCCGGCCAGCCGGTCCTGATCAGCGACCACATCAACCTGACCGCGGACTCCCCGATCGTCGGCGCCAACTTCGTCGACCTGACGGACCTGTACTCGCCGCGCCTGCGCCAGCTCTGCCGCGAGGTGGACCCGTCGCTGGACGAGGCCGTGTACGTCCAGTTCCGCGGCCCGCACTACGAGACCCCGGCCGAGGTCAACATGGCCCGGGTGCTCGGCGGTGAGCTGGTCGGCATGTCCACCACCCTGGAGGCCATCGCCGCCCGCGAGGCCGGCGCCGAGGTGCTCGGCATCTCGCTGGTCACCAACCTGGCCGCCGGCATGACCGGCGAGCCGCTCAACCACGAAGAGGTGCTGGAGGCCGGCAAGGCCAGCGCCGAGCGGATGGGCGCGCTGCTGGCCAAGGTCCTTGAGCGGATCTGAGCCGGAGCTGACGCAGAATCAGTAGAGGGGTCTTCGGGTGCAGCTCGCCCGGAGACCCCGTCTGCGCGTCGACGTCCCTCCGACCCCTCGGAGGGAGCCGGCACAGCGTGACTCCGCCCTCCCGGCCCCGAGAGGGCTCCTCGCTCCCGCGACGGTCAGCCCCTGGCCGTTGCCCGAAGACACGCGGCGACCGTACCGCGACGCGCAACGCCTTGACCGGCAGAGCAGCTTCCCCCCTTCGGGTGACACCGAAGGTCTCACGAGAAGAGACGAGATGGCGCAGGCATCCACCACCGACCTCCTCGCCCGGGCCCGGACCTGGCTCGCCGAGGACCCCGACCCGCAGACCCGCGAGGAACTGACCGCACTGCTGGCCGCCGCCGAGGGCCCCGACGCGGAGAGCGAGGAGCGCCTCGCCTGGTCGCACCTGGCCGAGCGCTTCGCCGGCCGGCTCCAGTTCGGCACCGCCGGACTGCGCGGTGAGCTCGGCGCGGGCCCGATGCGGATGAACCGCGCCGTGGTGATCCGCGCCGCCGCCGGCCTCGCCGCCTACGTCAGGAAGCAGCAGCTCGGCGACCTCGTGGTGATCGGCTACGACGCCCGCCACAAGTCGTACGACTTCGCCCGCGACACCGCCGCCGTGATGGTCGGCGCCGGGCTGCGCGCCGCCCTGCTGCCGCGCGCGCTGCCGACCCCGGTCCTGGCCTTCGCGATCCGCCACCTCGGCGCCGCCGCGGGTGTCACGGTGACCGCCAGCCACAACCCGCCGCAGGACAACGGCTACAAGGTCTACCTGGGCGACGGCTCGCAGATCGTCCCGCCCGCCGACGCCGGCATCGCCGACGAGATCGACGCCATCGCCTCGCTCTCCGACGTGCCGCGCGCCGAGAGCGGCTGGGAGGTGCTCGGCGAGGAGGTCGTCGATGCCTACCTGAACCGCGCCGTCTCCACCGTCGAGGCCGGCGGCGCCCGCGACCTGAACGTCGTCTACACCCCGCTGCACGGCGTCGGCCGGGACGTCCTGCTGTCCGCCTTCGAGCGGGCCGGCTTCCCCGCCCCCACCGTGGTCGCCGAACAGGCCGACCCGGACCCGGACTTCCCGACCGTGGCCTTCCCCAACCCGGAGGAGCCGGGCGCGATGGACCTCGCGTTCGCCACCGCCGCCTCCGTCGGCCCGGACGTCGTCATCGCCAACGACCCGGACGCCGACCGCTGCGCCGTGGCCGTGCCCACCGGCGACAACGGCGGCTGGCGGATGCTGCGCGGCGACGAGGTGGGCGCGCTGCTCGGCGAGGCCCTGGTCGCCAAGAAGGCCGTCGGCACCTTCGCCACCACCATCGTCTCCTCCACCCTGCTGGGTCGGATCGCCGCCGCGGCCGGGCTGGACTACACCGAGACGCTCACCGGCTTCAAGTGGATCTCCCGTGCCGACGGCCTGCGCTACGGCTACGAGGAGGCGCTCGGCTACTGCGTCGACCCGTCCGGCGTCCGCGACAAGGACGGCATCACCGCCGCCCTGCTGGTCGCCGAACTGGCCGCCACCCTCAAGCAGTCCGGCCGCACCCTGACCGACCTGCTGGACGACCTGGCGCTGGCACACGGCCTGCACGCCACCGACCAGCTCTCCGTCCGGGTGCAGGACCTCTCGCTGATCGCCGACGCGATGCGGCGCCTGCGCGAGCAGCCGCCGACCGTGCTGGCCGGTCTGCAGGTCACCCGGGCCGACGACCTGGCCGCCGGCTCCGCCGAGCTGCCGCCCACCGACGGCCTGCGCTACTACCTGGCCGGCGACGGCGTGACCTCGGCCCGGATCGTGGTCCGGCCGTCCGGCACCGAGCCCAAGCTGAAGTGCTACCTGGAGGTCGTCCTCCCGGTCGCCTCCGCCGCCGAGCTCGCCGAGACCCGCCGCCGGGCCGCCGAGGTCCTGGACGCCGTCAAGCGCGACCTCGCCGCCGCGGCCGGCATCTGACCGCGGCGCGGCACGCGAACGGGCCCGGTGCCCCGACCTCCTTCGGTCGGGGCACCGGGCCCGTCGTACGTCCTGCGCCGCCAGCGCGGCCCGGCCCGGCCCGGTCGGTCTTGAATGATCCGGGTGCCGAAACGGCGCTCAGGTGGCCGCGATCAGCGTGACGAAGGCGACCAGGCCGGCCAGCGTGGGCACGATGATCCACCAGCACCAGCGGACCGCCACCTCGCCGGCCGCGTCGGGCCGGCCCGCATTGCGCTCGGCGATCTCCTGCAGGGTGTCGACCACCTGGTCCGACCAGGCGCGGGTCGGGTCCGAGTCCCCATGCCGCAGTCCGCGCCGGGCGGGCGCCGGGCGGCTCGACGCGGACGCACCGCCCTTGAACGCCTCGGCGGCGGTGACGGCGGCCCGGCTCGCCGCGCGGTTGGCCCGCTTGCGCTGCCGGAGCGACACCGGCACGGCCCAGACCTGGTACTTCTTGCCGCCGGCGAGCAGCTCCACCGAGTACCCCGCCCGCAGGGCCTCCACCGAGGCCCACGGCGCCTCCACCGTCCGCAGCGGGTTGCGGACCAGCAGCCGCCGGTCGTTCGCGTACACGACGGGCCGCAGGGTGTACGCGACCACCGGGAACCCGAAGACCGGGGCGGCGGCCAGCGCGACCCACGGCGTGCGGCCGGTACCGGTCACGATGGCGTCGATGATCAGCCACCCGGCGACGGCGAGCAGCAGCACGCCGGAGACGACACCGGGAACGGAGCGGTAGACGCGGTCGGCGTACTGCTCCTCGGGGGCGGCGTTGCCCGGGTCGGGCGTGCCGTCGGATTCGGTCATGGGGACGATTCTGCCCGATGGGAACCGGCTTCCCCATGGGCCCGAGATCACGAAATGCCGACACTCGCGGCCCCGCGCCGGTGACCTCCCTCCCCGCCCCGGCGGCCTCCGCCCCGGTCGGCGGACTCACCGGCCGGTGAGCGGCGCTCCCGGCCGCCGGCCGCTCAGGTCTCGGTCCCGCATCGATAAAGGGCACCCCCTATGCGGCTTGCTACGCGCGTAGATATGCTGCCCTTGTGACCATGTCCACTGTTGCAGCCAACGCCCTCGGCGCTGCGGGCGGCGGCCTTCAGGACGTTGCGGCGTCCGAGGCCTCGCTCCGTCGCTTCCTGCACGGCCTGCCCGGCGTCGACGCCGTCGGCCTGGAAGCCCGCGCCGCCTCCCTCGGCACCCGTTCGATCAAGACCACGGCCAAGGCGTACGCCATCGATCTGGCCATCTCGATGATCGACCTGACCACGCTCGAAGGCGCGGACACGGTCGGCAAGGTGCGCGCACTGTGCACCAAGGGCCGGAACCCCGACCCGACCGACCGGACCACCCCCCGCGTCGCCGCGATCTGTGTCTACCCGGACATGGTCGCCACCGCGAAGGAGACGCTGAAGGGGACCGACATCCAGGTCGCCTCCGTCGCCACCGCGTTCCCCGCCGGGCGCGCCGCGCTCCCGGTCAAGCTGGCCGACACCGCCGACGCGGTCGCGGCCGGCGCCGACGAGATCGACATGGTGATCGACCGCGGCGCCTTCCTCTCCGGCCGCTACCTCGACGTCTACAACGAGATCGTCGCGGTCAAGGAGGCGTGCAAGCGCCCGGACGGCACCTACGCCCACCTCAAGGTGATCTTCGAAACCGGCGAGCTGCAGACGTACGACAACGTGCGCCGCGCCTCCTGGCTGGCCATGCTGGCCGGTGCCGACTTCATCAAGACCTCCACCGGCAAGGTCGCGGTCAACGCGACTCCCCCGGTGACCCTGCTGATGCTGGAGGCCGTCCGCGACTTCCGGGCGCTGACCGGCATCCAGGTCGGCGTGAAGCCGGCCGGCGGCATCAAGACCACCAAGGACGCCATGAAGTACCTGGTGATGGTCAACGAGACCCTCGGCGACGACTGGCTGACCCCGCACTGGTTCCGCTTCGGCGCCTCCAGCCTGCTCAACGACCTGCTGATGCAGCGTCAGAAGCTGACCACCGGCCGGTACTCCGGTCCCGACTACGTGACGGTGGACTGAGACCATGGCCAAGACCAACAAGAAGGCGGAAGAGACCGTGACCCCCAAGGGCCGCCTCTTCGAGTACGCCCCCGCGCCCGAGTCCCCCGCCGCGGCGGGGGACATCCAGAGCTCGTACGGCCACTTCATCGGCGGCGAGTTCGTGGACTCCAGCGGCAGCGAGGCGCTGAAGACCGTCAACCCGGCCACCGAGCAGGTGCTGGCCGAGTTCGCGCAGGGTACCGAGGAGGACGTCGACCGCGCGGTCGCCGCCGCCCGCAAGGCGTTCACCGACTGGTCGGCGCTGCCGGGCAGTGAGCGCGCCAAGTACCTGTTCCGGATCGCCCGGATCGTCCAGGAGCGCTCGCGCGAGCTGGCCGTGCTGGAGTCGATCGACAACGGCAAGCCGATCAAGGAGACCCGGGACTTCGACCTGCCGATGGTCGCCTCCTGGTTCTTCTACTACGCGGGCTGGGCGGACAAGCTGGACTACGCCGGCTTCGGCCCGAACCCGCGTCCGGTCGGCGTGGCCGGCCAGGTCATCCCGTGGAACTTCCCGCTGATGATGCTGGCCTGGAAGATCGCGCCCGCGCTCGCCACCGGCAACACCGTGGTCCTCAAGCCCGCCGAGACCACCCCGCTGACCGCGCTGCGCTTCGCCGAGATCTGCCGCCAGGCCGGCCTGCCCAAGGGCGTCGTCAACATCGTCACCGGTGACGGCCGTACCGGCGCCGCGCTGACCGCGCACCCGGACGTCAACAAGGTGGCCTTCACCGGCTCGACCCCGGTCGGCCGGGCGATCGCCCGGCAGGTGGCCGGGACGCGCAAGAAGCTGTCGCTCGAACTCGGCGGCAAGGCCGCGAACATCGTCTTCGACGACGCGCCGATCGACCAGGCGGTCGAGGGCATCGTCAACGGCATCTTCTTCAACCAGGGCCACGTCTGCTGCGCCGGCAGCCGCCTGCTGGTCCAGGAGTCGATCCAGGACGAGCTGCTGGACGCCCTGAAGCGCCGGATGGCCACCCTGCGCGTCGGCGACCCGCTGGACAAGAACACCGACATCGGTGCGATCAACTCGGCCGGCCAGCTGGCCCGGATCACCGAGCTGGCCGCCTCCGGCGAGGCCGAGGGCGCCGAGCGCTGGGCCCCGTCCTGCGAACTGCCCAGCGCCGGTTACTGGTTCCGCCCGACCCTGTTCACCGGGGTCAGCCAGGCGCACCGGATCGCCCGCGAGGAGATCTTCGGCCCGGTGCTCTCCGTACTGACCTTCCGTACGCCGGCCGAGGCCGTCGAGAAGGCCAACAACACCCAGTTCGGTCTCTCCGCCGGCATCTGGACCGAGAAGGGCTCGCGCATCCTGTGGATGGCGAACCAGCTCAAGGCCGGTGTGGTGTGGGCGAACTCCTTCAACAAGTTCGACCCGACCTCGCCGTTCGGCGGTTACAAGGAGTCGGGCTACGGCCGCGAGGGTGGCCGCCACGGTCTGGAGGCCTACCTCGATGTCTGAGCTCATGAGCCGTCTTGACGTCTTCAAGACCTACAAGCTGTACGTCGGCGGGAAGTTCCCGCGCTCCGAGAGCGGGCGGGTGTACGAGGTGACCGACAGCAAGGGCCAGTGGCTCGCCAACGCCCCGCTCGGCTCCCGCAAGGACACCCGGGACGCCGTCCTCGCCGCCCGCGCGGCGGTCAAGGGCTGGTCGGGCACCACCGCGTACAACCGCGGCCAGGTGCTCTACCGCGTCGCGGAGATGCTCCAGGGCCGCCGCGAGCAGTTCGCCGCCGAGGTGTCGGCCGCCGAGGGCGTCGGTGCCAAGAAGGCCGCCGCGCTGGTGGACGCCGCGATCGACCGCTGGGTCTGGTACGCGGGCTGGACGGACAAGGTGGCGCAGATCGCGGGCGGGGCCAACCCGGTCGCCGGTCCGTTCTTCAACCTGTCCTCCCCCGAACCGACCGGCGTGATCGGCATCGTGGCGCCGCAGTCCGGGTACGGCTTCTCCTTCCTCGGCCTGGTCTCCGCGATCGCTCCGGTGATCGCCACCGGCAACACGGTCGTGGTGGCCGCCGCCGCCGACGCGCCGCTGCCGGCGCTCTCGCTGGGCGAGGTGCTGGCCACCTCCGACCTGCCGGGCGGCGTGGTCAACGTGATCTCCGGCCGTACGGTGGACATCGCGCCCACCCTCGCCTCGCACCAGGACGTGAACGGCCTCGACCTGTCGGGCGCGATCGCCGCCGAAGGACCGGGCTCCGCCGCCGAGTTGGAGGCCGCGGCCGCCGACACCCTCAAGCGAGTGGTCCGCCCGGCGCTCGACCCGGCCGCCCTGGACTGGACCGATGCGCCCGGCACCGAGCGGCTACTCTCCTTCATGGAGACCAAGACGGTCTGGCACCCGATGGGTATCTGACCGCCTCCCCACCAGCCGGCCGTCCCCAGTGCCCCTCTCCCCCCAGGGGCCCGGACGTGCCGAGGACGGACCCGCACCTCCCCCCTGGTGCGGGTCCGTTGCCTTGGACCGACCGGCAACGGGGCGCGCGGCGTCGCGCTCCCCGTTGCCGGTCGGTCTCATCCACCCGCCGTCCTTCGGGGCCACGAGCCGCCGACCGGCGGGCAACCGGCGCCGCGGCCGGGAGGTCCTCACTCACGGAGGACCGCGAAGGTGGGGAGGACAGCCGTGTGGGAGATCCTGGCCGAGCTTGCCGTGCTGGCGGGGGACGGGCTGCCGCGGGCGCTGCGGGCCCGCCGGGCGCGGCGGCGGCTGGCGGCCGGGCTGCCGGCCCGGATCCCGTGCTCCGTCCGCTCCGAGCGACCGGGCTGGCCGACCCGGTACACCCGCGGCAGCCTGCGGTTCACCCCCGCCAGCTCCACGGCGGCTTTCGGCTCACGGCACCACCCGTACCTGGGACTGCCGCCCGGCGGCGAGTTCTTCGACCCCGGGCCCGCGGCCCCCGACGACCAGGACTGGCTCGTCACCGTCTACCAGCCACCCGGCGGCGGGGCCGCGGTGAACATCCAGGTGCGCACCCGCTACCTCCCCTCGGTACGGCTGGCGTTGGGCGGCGGCTGAGCGCACGGGGGCCGGAAGCGAAGAGGTGACGTACGCCCGGTTTCGGCATCGGTGCCTGATGCGTCAGACTGGTGTCCCGTGAGTGACTCCCCGCTTAACCAGCCGTCGATGCTCCCTGCCCGCGTGGTACTGCTCTCCGGTCCCTCCGGTTCGGGCAAGTCCTCACTCGCCGCCAGGACGGGACTTCCGGTCCTCCAGCTGGACGACTTCTACAAGGACGGCGACGACCCCTCCCTCCCCCTCCTGCCCGACGGCGGGGTGGACTGGGACTCCCCGCTCGCCTGGCACCGCGAGCAGGCGGTGGCGGCGATCAGGCGGCTGGCGGAGGACGGCCGGGCCGAGGTGCCGGTGTACTCGATCCCCGACAACGGCCGGATCGGCACCCACGTCCTGGACCTCGGCGGCGCCCCGGCGTTCATCGCCGAGGGGATCTTCGCCGCCGAGATCACCGAGCAGTGCGCGGACGAGGGACTCCTCGGCGACGCGCTCTGCCTGCGCAACCACCCGCTCACCACGGCCTGGCGGCGCCTGCGGCGGGATGTCCGCGAGGGACGCAAGTCGCTCCCGGTGCTGCTGCGACGCGGCTGGCGACTGATGCGGGCCGAGCACGGCATCGTGTCCCGGCAGGTCGGGCTCGGCGCGTACGCCTGCGGCGGTCCTGAGGCCGAGCGCAGGGTGCGGACCGTCGCCGCGCGGACGCCGGCGGCCGTCGGGGTCTGATCCCGTGCGGCCCGCGGGTCAGTGCCGGACGGTGACCACCACCTTGCCGACCTGGTTGTTGGACTCCAGGTGGCGATGGGCCTCGGCGATCTCCGAGAGGTCGAAGGTGCGGTCGATCACCGGGGCCAGCGTCCCGGCCCGCAACCCGGCGTCGACGAAGTGCTCGGCGCGGCGGCGGGCGCCCGGATCGGCCAGCACGTCCAGATGGGCGTAACCGAGGATCCGCAGGCCCCAGTTGAGCGGCAGCGGGGCGGGCCGCGGGTCCAGCCAGCCGTAGACGATCAGCAGGCCGCCGGGGGCGACCGCCTGGGCGGTGGTCCGCAGGCCGGGACCGGCGACCGGGTCGAAGACGAACTCGGCGCCCCGGCCGTCGGTGATCTCCCGGACCCGGTCGAGCAGGTCCTCCTCGTCCAGCACGATGACGTGTGCGGCGCCGAGCTCCAGCAGCTGCTCGCGCTTGAGCGCGCTGCGGGTCACCGCGACGGGGATCGCGCCGAGGTGGCGCGCGATCTGGATCGCGGCGACGCCGACGCTGCTGGAGGCGGCGGTGACCAGCACATGGTCGCCGGGCCGCAGGCCGCCCTGCTCGACCAGGGCGCCGTAGGCGGTGCCGTACGACAGCCGGACGGCCGCGCCGGTGACGGCGTCCACCGTCTCCGGCCGGTGGACCAGGTTCGAGGCGGCGGTGACGACGTGGTCACCGTAGACGCCGTGCTCGCTCATCCCGCCGAACGCCACTGAGTCGACCTGGTCGCCGACCGCGAAGCCGGTGACGCCCTCGCCCACGGCCAGGACCTCACCGGAGGCCTCGTAGCCGAGCCGGGAGCCGGGCAGGGTCGGCTGGTAGTAGTAGGTGCCGGCACGGAACAGGGCCTCGGCCCGGTTCAGCCCGAGCGCGTCCACCCGGACCAGCACCTCGCCGGGCCCCGGCGCACCGAGCTCGGTCTCGACGATGCGCAGCACCTCGGGGCCGCCGATCTCGTCGAACACGACTGACTTGGCCATGCTGTCACTTCCCCCATGATGGATCGGTTATCTGACGCAACATCAGTTCTGCTGCGCCGTCGACCCGTTAACCGTACGGAGGGTGGACGCCGGCCGCCCATGCCGCAACCGCTCGCGATCATGTCCGATCGTCCACCGGAACGGCCCCCGGCTACCCTGCCGGACATGGACGTACTCAGCGACGCGATCACCGCGATGCGCACCGGCCTGCCGCACGCCGGCCGCTCCCGCAGGTCGGCTCCGTGGGGGATCCGCTTCCCCGACTCCGACGGCACCGGGGTGCACGTGGTGCTGCAGGGCTCGTGCTGGCTACTGCCCTCGGACGGCGCACCGCCGCTGCGGCTCGGCGTCGGCGACGTGCTGTTGCTGGCGCGCGGCGGCTCGTACGGGCTGGCCGACCACCCCGACACCCCGCTCGAGGACGTGGTGCTCCGGCCCGACGGCACCCTGCCGAGCCACCCGGACGAACCCGAGGACGGCCACCCGTCCGCCCGACTGCTCTGCGGCGCCTACCAGTTGAACCGGGCCAGGGCCCACCCGCTGCTGGCCTGCGTACCGCCGGTGGTCCATCTGCCCGCCCAGGTCGGCCGCCATCCGGGGCTGCGCGCCGTGGTCGACCTGCTCGGCAGCGAGGCCACCGGGCACCGGCCGGGTTCGGACGCGATCGTCCCGGCACTGCTCGACACGCTCCTGCTGCTGGTGCTGCGGGCGTGGTTCGAGGAGGAGTCCGACCGGGGCGCCACCGGGTGGGCGGCGGCGCTGGGCGACGGCGCGGTCGCCTCCGCCCTGCGCGACATCCACGGCGACCCGGCCCACCCTTGGACGGTCGAGGAACTGGCCGTCCGGGCCGGCCTCTCCCGGGCCGCCTTCGCCCGCCGCTTCACCGCCCTGGTCGGACAGCCGCCGCTCGGCTACCTCACCTGGTGGCGGATGACCACGGCCGGCCGGCTGCTGCGCTCGGACGACGCCCCGCTGCGGGTCGTCTCCCGCCGGACCGGCTACACCTCCGAGTTCGCCTTCGCCAAGGCCTTCAAACGCGAGTACGGCCTCTCCCCCGGCCAGTACCGCGACCAGCGCCGCCCGGCACGTCCCGGTCTCGCCGCGAGATCCGTCCGGTGAGCCTCCAGGAGCCCCGCGGGCTCGGGCCAGGCCCCGCCGCATCAGGTCCCGGCAGGTCTCCCGCCGCGCCACCGCCCGGGAGTGCCCGTCCCCGCAGAACACCGCCGGCGGCCGCCGGGCACCGTTGTAGTTGTTGCTGAGCGCGTACGTGTAGGCGCCGGTGGCCGGCACCGCGACCAGGTCACCGGGCCGCGGAGCCCGCAGCGGCACACCGTCGCCGAGCGTGTCCCCCGACTCGCAGTGCCGGCCGACCAGCCGGCACGGCTCGCCCCCGCCCACCCCGGCGCGCGGCCTGGACGGCAGAAGGCCCGGTGCCTCTCCCCGGCACCGGGCCCTTCCACCGGGTCAGATCTTCGGGTTCCCCCTCCGGCCGCCGCTCCCCCGAGCCGGCGATCGCGCCCTCGATCTGCCCTACCCGTCCCCCTACGGGAGTCCTTGTCAGGCGACGAGCTCCCCGAACGCGAGCACGGTGTCACCCGTGCGGTTCAGCTGCTCGTCGTCCCGCAGCCGGCGCAGCGCGCGCCAGATGCTGCTCTTCACCGTGCCGACGCTGATGCCGAGGATGTCGGCGATCTCCGGGTCGGTGCGGCCCTCGTAGTAGCGGAGCACCAGCATGGTCCGCTGGTTCTCCGGCAGCTTGGCCAGCGCCTGCCACAGCACGGCCCGCAGCTCGGTGCCGCCCATGGCGTCGGTGTCGCCGACCGTCTCCGGCAGTTCCTCGGTCGGGTACTCGTTGACCTTGCGGCGCCGCCAGGCGGAGATGTGCAGGTTGGTCATGGTGCGGCGGAGGTAGCCGCCGACCGCCGCCTTGTCGGTGATCCGACCCCAGGCGCGGTAGGTGCTGAAGAGCGCGCTCTGCAGCAGGTCCTCGGCCTCGTGGCGGTCACCGGTGAGGTGGTAGGCCGTGGCGTACAGCGAGGCGCGGCGCTCGCGGACGTACGCGGTGAACTCCTTCATGTGCTCCGCCTCGGCGGCCGGCGCGGAAGCCGCCACCGGTGCGGCCTTCTCCGCGGCCGGAAGCCGGAACACCGACGCCCCGGGGGCGGTGGCGGCGCGGCCGGCCGGCTCCCCCGAGCCGAGACCGACCGCGACGCCCTTGCCCGTTGCGCTCCCCTGACCCGTCACGCGGACGGGGAGGACTCCCCGCAGCGTGAGGGTCGAACCGGTCTCGGCCGCCGCCCCCCGGTGGCCGATCCCGAACAGGTCCCCCGACCTGCTCCCGCCGCTGATGCGGCGGTTCCCGGTGCTGTGTGCGCACCCCCGTACGATCACGGCACCGGAAGCCTCGTCCGTCCGTACCTCGAAGTGGGTCCTGGTGGCGACTGCCGACGAACGCGCGTTTCGGACGGCCGCGGTGCTGCGGGTCTTGAGCGTGGCGTTCATCGTGACACCTCCATGATCGGTACGAGCGGTTCGCTGTCCGCCGCCGCGCTCCCCCGTCCCTCGGGCCGGGGTGTCGTCGCGGCGACAGGGAAAATCCTGCCCGCCGGTCGTCATGGCGCTGTCCGCCGACTGTCACAGAGCTGTCACAGCGGCCGGGACTTTGGTCCACAATTCCCCCGCACCAGCCTGGACGCCCAGGGGCGCGTTCCGGTTCCCGATCCCCGCGGCCGTGACGCAGCAGGTGATTCGATCCGCCGAGTGGGCCAGAATGAGGCCGTGCCATACCTCCTTCTGATCGAGGACGACGACGCCATCCGGACCGGCCTCGAACTCGCCCTCACCCGCCAGGGTCACCGCATGGTCACCGCCGCCTCCGGCGAGGACGGGCTGAAGCTCTTCAAGGAGCAGCGCCCGGACCTGATCGTGCTCGACGTGATGCTGCCCGGCATCGACGGCTTCGAGGTCTGCCGCCGGATCCGCCGCACCGACCAGCTGCCGATCATCCTGCTGACCGCGCGCTCGGACGACATCGACGTGGTGGTGGGCCTGGAGTCCGGCGCGGACGACTACGTGGTCAAGCCGGTGCAGCCCCGGGTGCTGGACGCCCGGATCCGCGCGGTGCTGCGCCGCGGCGAGCGGGAGAGCTCTGACTCCTCGGTGTACGGCAACGTGGTGATCGACCGCTCGGCGATGACCGTCACCAAGAACGGTCAGGACCTCCAACTCACGCCCACCGAGCTGCGGTTGCTGCTGGAGCTGAGCCGCCGGCCGGGCCAGGCGCTGTCCCGGCAGCAGCTGTTGCGGCTGGTCTGGGAGCACGACTACCTGGGCGACTCCCGACTGGTGGACGCCTGTGTGCAGCGGCTGCGGGCGAAGGTGGAGGATGTACCCTCGGCGCCGACGCTGATCCGCACGGTCCGCGGGGTGGGCTACCGGCTCGACCCGCCCAACCAGTCCTGACGGCCGTCCGCGGCACTCTCCGGCAAACCGCCGGCCCGGCTCCGAACGACCGAGCACCCAGCCCTGGACGACCAGCGGCCCGGCTCTGAACGACATTGGTGAGAACCCCAGTTGACTGTTGACCCTCATACCTCGCGCCGTCCGCGCCCCTGGCGGTGGCAGCAGCTGCGTTCGCTGCGGGTACGGCTGATCGCGGTGTTCGCCGTCGTGGCGCTGTGCACCGCCGTCTCGGCGTCCGGGATCGCGTACTGGCTCAACCGCGACGCGGTGCTCAAGCGCGCCCAGGACACCGCACTGAACGACTTCCGGGTCTCCCTCACCCGCAATGTCTCCGACCTGCCGCTGAACGCGTCCTGCCCGCAACTGACCAACCTGGCGAACCTGGTGGCCACCTCCGGCCTCAACTACCAGGTGGTGGTGGTCGACGAGAACCAGCCCGACTGCGCCGCCTCCTCCGCCCCGTCGAGCTTCACGCTCGCCCAGGTGCCGCCGGCGCTGCGGGCCACGGTGGCCAGGCCGCGCGAGACCAACTCGGCCAACCCGTACGCGTACCACCTGTACTGGCAGCGGGTGAACCTGGACGGGAAGCCGTACGTGGTCGGCGGCACCAAGGTGGTGCCGAGCGGGCCGACGGCGTACATGTTCAAGTCGCTGGACAACGAGCGGGCCGACCTCAACACCCTGGGCTGGTCGCTGGCGATCGCCACCCTGCTCGCGCTGATCGGCTCCGCGCTGCTGGCGCAGGCCGCCTCGGCCACGGTGCTGCGGCCGGTGAAGCGCCTCGGCGAGGCGGCCCGGCGGCTCGGCGAGGGCGAGCTGGACACCCGGCTCGACGTCGAGGGCGGCGACGAACTCGCCGACCTGGCACGGACGTTCAACCGGGCGGCGGAGTCGCTCTCCGAGCAGGTGGAGGAGCTCAGCGCCCGGGAGGCGCAGAGCCGGCGGTTCGTCGCCGACATGTCGCACGAGCTGCGCACCCCGCTGACCGCGATGACCGCGGTGACGGACATCCTGGAGGACGAGGCCGAGCTGCTCGACCCGATGGTCGAGCCGGCCGTGCGGATCGTGGTCAGCGAGACCCGCAGGCTCTCCGACCTGGTGGAGAACCTGATGGAGGTGACCCGGTTCGACGCGGGCACCGCCAAGCTGGTCGCCGACGAGATGGACATAGCCGACCTGATCATGTCCTGCATCGACGGCCGGGCCTGGTACGACGCGGTCGAGGTGGACGCCCCGCGCGGGATCCTGGCCGTGGTCGACCCGCGCCGCCTGGACGTGGTCTTCGCCAACCTGATCGGCAACGCGCTCAAGCACGGCGGCTCGCCGGTACGGGTCAGGGTCCGCCAGATCGGCCAGACCGTGGTGGTGGAGGTCTCCGACAGCGGCCCGGGCATCCCGGAGGACGTCCTGCCGCACGTCTTCGACCGCTTCTTCAAGGCCGACAAGGGCCGCGCCCGCTCCGAGGGCAGCGGGCTCGGGCTGTCCATCGCGATGGCCAACGCGCAGATCCACGGCGGCACCATCACCGCCGCCAACGGCGAGGTCGGGGCGGTGTTCACGCTGACCCTGCCGCTCACCCCCGGCGGACCGCTGGACGGCCCGAGTGCCGCGGACCCGGCTCCCGCCGTGGCCACGGAATCGGAATCGGACCGGGGCCCGGCAGTGGCACCGACCGCGGAACAGGCTGGCGCGGCCGATCAGGAAGGTGCCCGGTGAACGTACCCAGGACCGCTGCGGCGGCCGCACTGCTGACCGCCGTCCTGGCGACCGCGACGGGCTGCGGCATCCGGCCGACCGCCGTGCCCGTCGACGCGGGCGCCCCGGCCAGTCGAACGGCCTGCCCCAACCCGTACACGGTTCCGACCGCGGTGCTGGCTCCGACGCCGAGCACCGCGCCCCGGCCGTCCGCCGCAGCGGGGAGCCCGTCGGCCGCTCCGTCCGGCACGCCGTCGTCCGCGCCGTCGGGGGTGCCCTCGACCGGCACGCCGGGTGCGACGGCGAGCGGCAGCCCCGGCGCGGACGCCACGGCCAAGGGGCCCGTCAGTGTGTTCAGCGCGGTCCCCTCACCAGGAGCGTCCCGCTGCCCATGAACGGGTTACCCCGAACCCGCGTGACCGAGCGCGGAACCGTGAACGACAAACGGGGCGTCCTCCCCGGCGTGCAGCGAGATGGCACCACCACGCGCCACGAGCGCGAGCGCGGGACCGGCGTACGGGCCGGCAGCAGCCCCACCCAAGGGGCGTACGCTCCGTCCTTCGCGCCGGATTCCTCCCGGTCCGGGCTTCCGCGGCAGCCGAAGGAGGCGCCGCAGGACGCATCCCCGGACGGACCACCTTCCCCGGACGGACCACCGGAGCAGTCGCAACCCTCCGGGGACGGTTACGGGCCCGAGGCGTCACCCCGGGCGCGGCGGATCGGTCTGACCGTGCTCGCCGGATATCTGGCGGTGGTCGGGTGGTTCACCCTCCGTCCGGTGACGGTCGGGTGGGCACCTCCGGCCAACCTGACCCCGTTCGCCTCGGTCGGCCAGGCGCTGGCCGTCGGCGGCCTGGCCGGTGCCCTGCAACTGGCCGGCGGGCTGCTGCCGCTGGCACCGCTCGGCGTCCTGCTCCCGCTGGCCGGCGGACGGCTGCGGACCGGCTGGCTGCCGTCCTTCCTGCACACCGTGGGCGGTTCGGCACTGCTGGCCACCGGCCTGGAGATCCTCAAGGGCTGGACGCCCTGGCACGTCTCGAACGTGGACGACATCCTGCTGGGCACGCTCGGTGTCGCCGCCACCCACCTGGCCTTCGTCCCGGCCGGCCGGAGCGCGCTGCGCCGACGGGCCCCCAGAACGCCCGCGACGCCCACGCCACCCTCCTGTGCCGCGCCTGCGGCCGAGCCCGCTGGCGAGCCCGCACCAGCACCCCGGATGACCGCGTCCGTGTCCCAGGGGCCCACGCCGATGCCCCAGGTGACCGCGGTGGCCGCCCCGCTGGGCGCCGCCCACCGACCGGTTCTCAGGGGCCATCCCTGAACCGACCCCGAGCCGCCGCTACGCCGGCCCGGTGAGAGCTCAGGGGGCCGGATCACCATCGCGGCTGACGTCCAGAGCGGCGGGAGAACCGAGGATGGAGACATGCCCGCCGGAGAGACCGGCACCGGGCCGAAAGACTTCGGAGAGCTCCATGAGCGTCCTTGCCCGCCCTCGCCACAACCGCGTCATCGCCGGCGTCTGCGCCGGGATCGCCGACCGCTTCGGACTCTCCCCGTGGACCGTCCGGCTCATCTTCCTGGCCTCCTGCCTGCTGCCCGGGCCGCAGTTCCTGATCTACCTGGCGCTCTGGCTGCTGCTCCCGCAGGAGCCGTGAGCCGACGGCGCCAGCCGCGCCTCGACGCACACCACAACGCCCCGAAGGGCCGCCGGTCCGGGCGGCCCTTCGGGGCGTTCGGGCGATTGCGCGCCGGCCGCGAGGCCGGCCCGCGGCCGGTGGGTCAGCCGGCGAGGCCGGGCAGCTGGGCGTTGCCGAGCGCACCGGTGAGCACACCGGCGCCGGGCACCTTGCTCAGGGCGTCCGCACCCGGCAGGCCGCGGGTCGCCTTCTTGGCGCCGGCCGAAGCGTCCTCGGCGGGCGCGTCGGCGGTCCCGTCGGCCGCGGGGTCCTGCGCCGCCGGGGCCGGGGCCAGGGAGGAGCCGACGCCGTGGTTGAGGTCGCCGACCGCGTTGGTGACCGGGGCGGTCGGCAGCTTGCCGGTCGCACTGGTGGCGGCGCCGGTCAGCACCCCGGACTTGTCCAGCACGTTGGCCGGGCTCCCGAACCCACCGGAGCCGGCGGCGGAGGCGGAACCGGCGGCAGCCGCCGCGAGCGCGACGCCGAGCGCCGCGGTTCCGGCGATCTTCAGAGTGGCCTGCTTCATGTGTTGGTCCTCGGTCCTCGTCGGTGGGCGGCGCGCGGACGCGCCCGGGGACGCACACCGCTACACCGTGTCAACAGTGACTGGCACACCGTAGTGACAAGGTTCCGGGAGGTACAACGACCGTTAACTCCCAGGGGTGACCGGTCGGATGAACGCAGGACCCGGGCAGTGGCCCCACGTTCATCCGACCGCTCGTCAGGCGCGGTTTCGGGCATCCCGGGACCGCGTCAACACGGAACGCGGTCGCCGAGGGCCGCCCGCGGCGACCCTCAGGCGCCGGCGCTGAACAGCCACTCCGCCTTGAGCTCGGCGTAGCCGGGCTTGATCACGTCGTTGATCATCGCCAGGCGCTCGTCGAAGGGCAGGAAGGCCGACTTCATGGCGTTGACGGTGAACCACTCCATGTCACCCAGGGTGTAGCCGAACGCCTCGACGATGTGCTCGAACTCGCGGCTCATGCTGGTGCCGCTCATCAGTCGGTTGTCGGTGTTCACGGTGACCCGGAACTTCAGCCGGCTGAGCAGGCCGATCGGGTGCTCGGCGTACGAGGTCGCGGCGGCCGTCTGCAGGTTGGAGGTGGGGCACATCTCCAGCGGGATGCGCTTGTCACGCACGTACGCGGCCAGGCGGCCCAGCTCGACCCGGCCGTCCTCGTGGACGGTGATGTCGTCGATGATCCGCACGCCGTGACCGAGCCGGTCGGCGCCGCAGCACTGCAGGGCCTCCCAGATCGACGGCAGGCCGAAGGCCTCACCGGCGTGGATGGTGAAGTGGTTGTTCTCGCCCTTGAGGTAGTCGAAGGCGGCCTGGTGGCGGGTGGGAGGGTAGCCGGCCTCGGCACCGGCGATGTCGAACCCGACCACGCCCTGGTCGCGGTAGCGGTTGGCGAGCTCGGCGATCTCCTGGGAGCGGGCGGCGTGGCGCATCGCGGTGAGCAGCGCGCCGACCCGGATCCGGTGGCCGTTGGCCTTGGCCCTGGCCTCACCGAGGCGGAAGCCCTCGTTGACGGCCTCGACCACCTGGTCGAGGGTGAGGCCGGCCTCAAGGTGCTGCTCGGGGGCGTACCGGACCTCGGCGTACACCACGCCGTCGGCGGCCAGGTCCTCGGCGCAGTCGGCGGCGACCCGGATCAGGGCCTCGCGGGTCTGCATCACGGCGCAGGTGTGCGCGAAGGTCTCCAGGTAGCGGACCAGCGAGCCGGAGTCGGCGGCCTCGCGGAACCACTCGCCGAGCTTGGCCGGGTCGGTGGTGGGGAGCCCCTCGTAGCCGCAGGCGGCTGCCAGTTCGACGATGGTCTGGGGGCGCAGCCCGCCGTCGAGGTGATCGTGCAGGAGCACCTTCGGGGCACGGGCGATCTGGTCGGAGGTGGGAATGCGGGGGCCTGTGGTGCCCGCAGCGACAGGGATCTGCTTCTCCATTGCGGGAGTGTAGCCCCTACGCGCGTAGATTCACCATGTCGATCATCGCCCGTCCACCCGGACAGCGCAACGGGACCACCCGAGGGGCGGGGGCGCCCCGGGCCGCGCGGAGAGCCGCCCATCAGACGGAGAGCCGCCCATCAGGGGCACCGGCTCCGGACGGCGGCCCGCCTCGTCCGGCACGGGGCGGGTCCGGTCCACCGCGGCAGGTCCCCGCGCAGCCCGCCAGCCCCGGGGGCGCCCTCAGTCGTGGTCGAGCAGCCGCCCCCGGCGGGAGAGGACGAAGTCGCGGAAGGCCGCCGCCGGCGGGGTCAGCGGCCGGCCCGCCACCCAGGCGAGGCCGATCGCCCGGCGGGTGCGGGGCGCCGTCACCTCCAGTTCGACCACGCCGGGGCGCGGGACGAGACCGGGCGGCAGCAGCGCCACCCCGAGCCCGGCCGCGACCAGCCCCCGCAGCGTCTCCGCCTCCTCCCCCTCGAAGGCGATCCGGGGCGCGAACCCGGCCTCCGCGCAGAACGCCTCCGTGATCGCGCGCAGGCCGTACCCCTCCTCCACCACGACGAACGGCTCCTGGGCCACCTCGGCCAGCCGGATCCGGCGCCGCCCGGCGAGCCGGTGGTCACAGGGGACGGTCAGATAGAGCCGCTGCTCGTCCAGCGGACGGGCCGTCAGGTCGGTCGCGTCCGGCAAGGGTGAGACCAGGCACAGGTCCAACTCGCCGTCGCGCAGCCGCTCCAGCATCGCCGCGACGTAGTCCTGCACCAGCTGGAACCGCACCTGCGGGTGATCGGCCCGGAAATCCCGCAGCAGCGCCGGCACCGCGTCCGTCCCCATGGTGTGCAGGAAGCCGAACGCCACCCGCCCGGACACCGGGTCGGTCTCCGCGCGGGCCAGCTCGACGCCGCGCTCCAGTTCGGCCAGCGCCCGCTCGACCGAGCCCAGCAGCAGCCGGCCCGCCCGGGTGAGCCGGACGGTACGGCCCTGCCGGGCCAGCAGGTCCACCCCCAGCTCGCCCTCCAGCCGGGCCACCGCCCGGGAGAGCGTCGGCTGCGGCATCCCCAGCAGCTGTGCCGCCTGCGTGACGTGTTCCAGCCGGGCGACCGCCGCGAACTGGGCCAACTGCGGCGCGAGGTTGGCGACGGCGGACTCCCGGCCGAGTTCGGCCGGGTGCAGGGGCGGCGAGCTGCTCTCATGCGTCACAGCATCGATTCTCCGTCAGTCATGCATTGGACGCATCAAGCAGCACGGTCCTACGTTCTAACCATGTCGCCTGCCATTGAGGGGGCATCCGCACCGGCACGACCGGGCGCCCCCGCCCAGCCAGCTTCCACCGCTCCCACCGACGCCGGGCCCGAGGACTCGCGGCACCGCCCGGGTGAGCGCGGCTTCCGCCACGCCAACCTCGCGCTGTTCGCCGCCGGGGTCGCCACCTTCGTCCTGCTGTACTCCACCCAGGGCTTGCTGCCGATCCTCTCCGCCGACCTCGATCTCACGCCGGGGCAGGCGAGTTGGACCTCCTCGGCGGCAACCCTGGGACTGGCTTTGGCGCTTCTCCCGGCAAGCGCGCTGTCCGACCGGTTCGGCCGCACCGCGGTGATGACCACCTCCACCGTGGCCGCCTCGGTGGTCGCCCTGGCCCTACCCCTCGCGCCGGACCTCTCCACCATGGTGGTGCTGCGGGTGCTCCAGGGCGCCGCCCTCGCCGGGCTGCCCGCGACCGCGATGGCCTACCTCGCCGAGGAGGTCCACCCGAGCGCGCTGGCCTCCGCGATGGGCCTGTACGTGGCGGGCAACAGCATCGGCGGCATGGGCGGCCGCCTGGTCTCCGGCTGGGTGGCCGCCGCCTGGGGCTGGCGCTGGGGCCTCGCCGCCTCGGCCGCCATGGCCGTGCTGGCCACCCTGGCGTTCCGGCTGCTCATCCCGGCCGCCCGGAACTTCCGCCGGGCCCCGGTGGACGCCCGCGCCCTGACCCGTACGGTCTCGGCCCACCTGCGCAATCCGCTGCTGCTGCGGCTGTACCTGCTCGGCCTGCTCTTCATGGCCGTGTTCGGCGCGGTCTACAACACCGTCGGCTACCGGCTCATCGCCGCGCCGTTCCACCTGCCCGAGTCGCTGGCCGCCTCGGTCTTCGGGGTGTACCTGGTCGGCACCGCCACCTCGGCCTACGCCGGCAGGCTCGTCGGCCGCGTTGGCCGGCGCGGCGCGCTGTACGCCTCGATCGGCACCACCACCGCCGGGCTGCTGCTCTCGCTCGGCGACTCGCTGGTCTGCGCGCTGCTCGGCCTGGTCCTGATCACCGCCGGCTTCTTCGCAGGCCACGCCACCGCCTCGTCGTCGGTCGGCCGCACCGCCACCCACGGCCGCGCCCAGGCCTCCGCGCTCTACCTGATCGCCTACTACCTCGGCAACAGCCTCGGCGGCACCGTCGGCGCCGACGAGTACCACGCCACCGGCTGGACGGGCACCGCCGCCGTCGGCCTCATCGCGATGGCTCTCGCCGCCGCCGTCACCCTCTACGCGACCCGGCAGGCCGCCGCCGCCCGACGGGAGTCGGCCGTCGGTACACTCCGGACATGAGCATCGATCCGGCTGCGTACGCCCGGCTGCGGGAGATCGCCGACCAGCTGCCGCAGATCCCCGGGATAAGCAAGGTGGAGATCGCCGACGGCGAGATCGTCATGATGATGTCACCGGTGAAGAGGCACGAGTTGGCCGTCGTGCGGATCGCCCGTCAGCTCAACCTGCAGCTGCCGAAGACTCATCCTGGCCACATTGCGCACCCGGGCGCAGATCTGGAGGACACGGGTCTCGGCCGGTTGCGGTGCCCTGACCTCATGGTCTTTCCCGAACAGGTGCTTGAGGGCGAGGAGCCGGCAGTCCAGCCGCACGAGGTGCTGCTCGTAGTCGAGGTCGTCTCCAAGTCCAACCCCGAGAACGACTACCAGAACAAGGTCCGCGACTACGCGGCCATGGGTATCCCGCTGTACTTGCTGGTCGACCCGCGCAAGGGCACCGGTATCGTCCACGACCAGCCCGGCTACGTCTCCCGCAAGGAGTTCGCGTTCGGCGACACCGTCACCGTCGGCCCCTGGACGATCGACACCTCGGTCCTGCTGACGTACGCCTGAGACCGGCGTACGTCAGCAGGACCTCGGCGGATCACGCGATGCGGTCGAGGATGATCGGGGTCGGGGTGAATCCGGTGCCCGCCGGGGAGATCTCGATGCCGCCGGACAGCGCCTCGATCGCGTAGTCGTAGCGCTCGGGGGTGTCGGTGTGCAGGGTCAGCAGCGGCTGGCCGGCCACGACGGTGTCACCCGGCTTGAAGTGCATCTCGACACCGGCACCCGCCTGCACCGGGTCCTCCTTGCGGGCGCGGCCGGCACCCAGGCGCCAGGCGCAGACGCCCACGCCGTAGGCGTCCAGCTTGGTGAGCACGCCGCTCTCCGCAGCGGTGATCACGTGCTGCTCGCGGGCGACCGGCAGCGGGGCGTCCACGTCGCCGCCCTGGGCGGTGATCATGCGGCGCCAGTGGTCCATCGCGGAGCCGTCGCGCAGCGCGTCCGCCGGGTCCTTGCCGTGGACGCCCGCCGCGGCGAGCATCTCGCGGGCCAGCGCGATGGTCAGCTCGACCACGTCGGCCGGGCCGCCACCCGCCAGCACCTCGACGGACTCGCGGACCTCCAGCGCGTTGCCGGCGGTGAGCCCGAGCGGGGTGGACATGTCGGTCAGCAGGGCGACCGTGTTGACGCCCGCGTTGGTGCCGAGACCCACCATGGTGCGGGCGAGCTCCTGGGCGTCGGCGAGGTTCTTCATGAACGCGCCGGAGCCGACCTTGACGTCCAGGACCAGTGCGCCGGTGCCTTCGGCGATCTTCTTGGACATGATCGACGAGGCGATCAGCGGGATCGCCTCGACCGTGCCGGTGACGTCGCGCAGCGCGTACAGCTTCTTGTCGGCGGGGGCCAGGCCGTCGCCCGCCGCGCAGATGACCGCGCCGGTGTCGCGCAGCACCTGCATCATCTCGTCGTTGGAGAGCAGCGCCCGCCAGCCGGGGATGGACTCCAGCTTGTCCAGGGTGCCGCCGGTGTGGCCGAGGCCCCGGCCGGAGAGCTGCGGGACGGCCGCACCGCAGGCCGCGACCAGCGGGGCCAGCGGCAGCGTGATCTTGTCGCCGACACCGCCGGTCGAGTGCTTGTCGGAAGTCGGCACGCCCAGCTCGGAGAAGTCCATCCGGACCCCGGAACGGATCATCGCGTCGGTCCAGCGGCTGATCTCCCGGAGGTTCATGCCGTTCAGCAGGATGGCCATGGCCAGCGCGGACATCTGCTCGTCGGCGACCTCGCCGCGGGTGTAGGCGTCGATCACCCAGTCGATCTGAGCGTCGGTCAGCTCACCGCGATCGCGCTTGGTGCGGATAACGGAGGGGGCGTCCATGGACATGGAATCTCCAAGAGGGTGGGTCAGGTACTCACATGCATGCGATCGGCGACTCGCTTGCGGGAGTTGCCGCAGGAACATCGCCGCGAAAAACGGAGAGTGCCGCGAAAAGACCGGATTTCAGTCTCCTCGCGACACTCTACGCGCGTAAAAAGAGCTGCTGCTAGAGCCGCTCGGGTCCGAACGCGTCCGGCAGGACCTGCGCCATGGTCTTCACGCCCGAGGGCAGGTCGATCAGCAGGTCCGGACCGCCGTGCTCGTACAGCAGCTGGCGGCAGCGGCCGCACGGCATCAGCAGCTCACCGGCGCCGTCCACACAGGTGAACGCCACCAGCCGGCCGCCGCCCGAGGCGTGCAGCGCGGAGACCAGGCCGCACTCGGCGCACAGCCCGAGCCCGTACGAGGCGTTCTCCACGTTGCAGCCGGTGACGGTGCGCCCGTCGTCGACCAGGGCCGCGGCCCCGACCGGGAACTTGCTGTACGGCGCGTACGCACGCGACATCGCGTCCCGGGCGGCGGCCCGCAGCCGCTCCCAGTCCGGGGCCCCGGCGGCGGTCACTTGCCCTGGCCCTTGCGGTAGATCTGCCCGTCGGCCTTCGGCGGGCGCAGTCGCTGCGAGGCCAGCGCGAGCACCACCAGGGTGATCACGTACGGCGTGGCGACGATCAGCGGACGCGGCACCGAGTCGGTGGTCGCGTACCAGGCGGCCAGACCGCCGGCCACCACGAAGCTGACGATCGCACCGGTGACCTTGCGGCGGTACAGCTGCCACAGCGCCATCAGCGCCATCGCCACGGCGACCACGATCAGCAGCACGTGCACCGAGTCGGCGTCGCGCAGCTGGAGGCTGTCGGTGAAGCCGAACAGGCCCGCACCGGCGGCCAGGCCGCCCGGCAGCCAGTTACCGAAGATCATCGCGGCCAGACCGATGTAACCGCGACCCTGGGTCTGCCCGTCCTTGTAGAAGTGGGCCGCCACCAGCGAGAGGTACGAGCCCGCCAGGCCGGCGAAGGCACCGGAGACGATGACCGCGATGTACTTGTACTTGTAGACGTTGACGCCCAGCGACTCGGCGGCCGTCGGGTTCTCGCCGCAGGAGCGCAGCCGCAGACCGAAGACGGTGCGCCAGAGCAGGAAGTAGCTGGCGACCACCAGGGCGGCGGCGATCAGGATGACCACCGAGAGGTTGGTGACCACGCCACCCAGGATGCCCGCGACGTCGGAGACCAGGAACCAGTGGTGCGACTCCACGGTGTCCAGCCAGTGCGACAGGCCCGGCACCGTGATGTTCGGCAGCGAGTTGGCCGGCGGGGACTGGTTGGCGCCGGCGCCGTCGGCGACGTAGTCGGTGTAGTAGATCTTGTTGATGTACGCGCAGATGCCGGGGATCAGCAGGTTGATGCCGACGCCGGAGACGATGTGGTCCACACCGAAGGTGACGGTGACGACCGCGTGCAGCAGACCGCCGAGCGCGCCGCCCGCCATGCCGGCGAGCAGGCCGACCCAGGGGTTGACCAGGAAGCCGGCCCAGGCACCGCAGAAGGTGCCGGCGACCATCATTCCTTCCAGACCGATGTTGACCACACCGGCCCGCTCGGACCACAGACCGCCGAGGCCGGCGAGCGCGATCGGCACGGCCGAGCCGAGCGCGGCGGCGACCTGGCCGGAGGAGGTCAGACCGTGGTTGCCGGTCAGCATGCCGACCACGGAGAACAGCGTCAGGACGCCGGCGATCAGCAGCAGCACGACCGGGGTCGAGAGCTTGGCCTTCTTGGCGGGCGTGCCGCCGGGGGCCTTGGGCTTAGCAGCAGCGGTTGCGGTACTCATGCCGCCACCTCCTTCTTGGCGGCCGCCGCGGCCTGTGCGGCGAGCTGGGCGCCGACCTTCTGCTGCTGGCGCTTCAGACCGAAGCGGCGCACCAGCTCATAGGCGACGACGACACAGATGACGATGACACCCTGCATGACCGCGGCGATCTCCTGCGGGTAGCCGGAGAACGGCAGCTGGACCGCGGTGGCGTCCAGGAAGGCGAACAGCAGCGCCGAGAAGGCGATGCCGATCGGCGAGTTCCGGCCGAGCAGCGCGATCGCGATGCCGAGGAAGCCGAGACCGGGCTGGAAGCTCTGGCCGTAGCTGTACGAGTTCTGCAGCAGGTCGGGCAGACCGATCAGACCGGCCAGCGCACCGGAGACCAGCATGCTGGTCAGCACCATGCGCTTGACGTTGACGCCCGAGGCGTGCGCGGCGCTCTCCGAGCGACCGGTGGCGCGCAGGTCGAAACCGAACCGGGTGCGGGTGAGCACCAGTTGGAAGACCACGCCGACCAGGACCGCGATGAAGATGAAGCCCCAGAGGCTGCCGCCCTGGGTGTCCAGGGCGAAGAAGTGGCTGGAGGCCGAGACCGGGTCGGTCTGGATGGAGTTGCTGACGCCGCCCTTGCTCGACGGCGCGAACACGCCGGGGACCAGCAGCAGACCGACCACCGCGGTGGCGATGGAGTTCAGCATGATGGTCGAGATGACCTCGCTGACACCCCGGGTGATCTTCAGGACACCGGCGACACCGGCCCAGATGGCGCCGACCAGCATGGCGACGACGATCAGCAGCGGGATCTGGACGACCGCGGGCAGGTCCACCTGGGAGCCGACGAACGCCGCGAACAGCGCGGCCAGCTTGTACTGGCCCTCGGCGCCGATGTTGAACAGGTTCATCCGGAAGCCGAAGGCGACCGCGACACCCGCGAGGTAGTAGGTGGTGGCCTTGTTGAGGGTGGCCACCTGGGCGTCGGACTTGACGCCGTAGCTCAGCATCGTGCTGAACGCGTTGAACGGGTCCAGCCCGGAGACGGCGAGCAGGACGGCACACAGCACGACCGAGAGCAGCACGGCCAGCACCGGCGCGGAGAGGCCGAGCAGGACGCGCTCGCCGTCGAAGCGCTTGGCCGCCGGGCGCGTGGCGGTTTCAGGACTACTGGTCATGGGTTACTCCCCCGCCTGCGCGTTGCCGTCGGCGGTGTCGGTGGGCTCGTCGGCGGACTCGCCGAGGTGCGGGTGCTCGGCCTCGGCCTCGGTGCCCTCGGCGGCGACCGCCTTGTCCTCCTCGACGGCCTCGGACTCGGACTCGATGTGACCGGTGGCCGCACCGGTCATCGCGGTGCCCAGGTCCTCTGCGGTGACCGTGGCCGGGTCGGCGTCGGCGACCAGGCGGCCGCGGTAGATAACCCGGATGGTGTCGGAGAGGCCGATCAGCTCGTCCAGGTCGGCGGAGATCAGCAGCACCGCCAGGCCCGCGCGCTGCGCGGTGCGGATGTGCTCCCAGATCTGCGCCTGCGCACCGACGTCCACACCGCGGGTGGGGTGGGCGGCGATCAGCAGCTTGGGGTCATGGGCCATCTCGCGGCCGATGATCAGCTTCTGCTGGTTACCACCGGAGAGCGAGGCCGCGGTGACGTCGATCCCGGGGGTGCGAACGTCGAACTCCTCGACGATCCGCTGGGTGTCCTTGCGGGCGGCGGCCGGGTCCAGGAGGACGCCCTTGGAGTTGGGCGACTCGGTGACGTGACCGAGGATGCGGTTCTCCCAGAGCGGGGCCTCCAGCAGCAGACCGTGCCGGTGGCGGTCCTCCGGGATGTAGCCGATGCCGGCCTCGCGGCGGGCGCGGGTGAGCGAACCGGAGAGGTCCTTGCCGTCCAGCGTCACGGTGCCGGCGTTCAGCGGGAGCATGCCCATGATCGCCTCGACCAGTTCGGCCTGGCCGTTGCCCTCGACACCGGCGATGCCGAGGACCTCACCCTTGCGGATGCTCAGCGAGATGTCGTCCAGGACCACGCGCTCGATGCCCTCGGCGTCCGCCTTGGCGATGCGCAGGCCCTCGACCGTGAGCATCTCCACGTCGGTGACGGTGCACTCGCGGCTCTCCGGGGAGGGCAGCTCGGCGCCGACCATCAGCTCGGCGAGCTCGCGGGCGGTCACGCTCTTCGGGTCGGCGTCACCGACGGTGGTGCCGCGGCGGATGACGCTGATCGCATCGGCCACCGAGAGCACCTCGTGCAGCTTGTGCGAGATGAAGATGACGGTGACGCCCTCGGCCTTGAGTTCGCGGAGGTTGTCGAAGAGCGCGTCCACCTCCTGCGGCACCAGCACCGCGGTGGGCTCGTCCAGGATCAGGATCCTGGCGCCGCGGTAGAGCACCTTGAGGATCTCGACGCGCTGGCGGTCGGCCACGCCCAGGTCCTCGACCAGCGCGTCCGGGCGCACGCCCAGGCCGTACTGGTCGGAGATCTCCTTGATCTCGGCCTTGGCCTTGGCGCCTATGCCGTGCAGCTTCTCGCCGCCGAGGACGACGTTCTCCCACACGGTGAGGTTGTCGGCCAGCATGAAGTGCTGGTGCACCATGCCGATGCCGCGCGCGATGGCGTCACCGGGGGTGTGGAACTCGACCTGCTCGCCGTTGATGGTGATGGTGCCCTCATCGGGCTTCTGCATCCCGTAGAGGATCTTCATCAGCGTGGACTTGCCGGCGCCGTTCTCGCCCATCAGGGCGTGCACGGTGCCGGTGTTCACGGTGAGGTTGATGTCGTGGTTGGCCACGACGCCGGGGAAGCGCTTGGTGATACCGCGCAGTTCGACGGCCGGTGTCGCCGTCCCCGTGCTGGGGTTGCCGCCCTTGTTCAGGACGGGTTCGGAAGCGGTGATGGCGATCTCCTGGTGTTCTGGATGGCGCGTCGCTGCGCTGGAGGGCCAAGACGGGGGGATTTGAGGGGGATGGGAGGGGCCCGGTGGAGCGCGTTACGCGCGCCCCGCCGGGCCCCTCCCTGAATTCGCGTCAATCACGCCCTGCCCGGCAGGAGGCAGTGGCAGGTCAGGCTGGTGTCAGTTCTGCGGCGCGGTCGGGACCTTGGTGGCACCCGAGGTGATGGCCGTGGTGGCGTCGTCCAGCTTGGCCTTGAAGTCGCCGATGAAGCCGCCGGTGGTGGCCAGCGAGACGCCGTCGCTCTTCAGGTCGAAGTTCTTGACACCGGTGAGCGGGTTGCCGTCCTTGGCCGCCTTGATGTACTGGAACACCGCGACGTTCACGTTCTTCACCATCGAGGTGAGGATGTGGTCCTTGTACTTCTGCAGCGCCGGCTGCTTGGCCTGGTCGGCGTCGACACCGATGGCCCAGGCGCCGTCCTTCTGCGAGACGGCCTCGATGGCGCCCGAACCGGAGGAACCGGCGGCGGAGTAGATGATGTCCGCGCCCTTGTCGAGCTGGCCCTGAGCGGCCTCCTTGCCCTTGCCCGGGTCGTTGAAGCCGCTGAAGTCCGGCGGGGTGCTCAGGTAGGTGGTCTCGACCTGGATCTTCGAGTCGACCGAGGCGACACCGGCCTTGTAACCGGCCTCGAACTTCTTGATCAGCTCGGACTGGACACCGCCGATGAAGCCGACGTGCTTGGTCTTGGTCTTCAGCGCGGCGGCGACACCGGCCAGGTACGAGCCCTCCTGCTCCGAGAAGGTCAGCGAAGTGACGTTGCTCGGCTGGGTGTTGGAGGAGGAGTCGATGATCGCGAACTTGACGTTCGGGTTCTCCTTGGCGACCTTCTCGACGGCCGGCTGGTACACGAAGCCGACTGCGATGATCGGGTTGTAGCCCTTGGAGACCAGGGTGGAGAGACGGGTCTCCTTGTCGGCCTCGGCCTCACCGGTCTTGGCCTCCTGCTCGGCGACGTCCACGCCCAGCTGGGCCTTGGCATCGTCGAGACCCTTGGCGGCCGAGTCGTTGAACGACTGGTCGCCACGGCCGCCGATGTCGTAGGCCATGCCGACCTTGAGGGCGGAGCCGCCGGAGGAGCCGGAGCCGGAGGAGGCGGTGTCGGTGCTCTTTGCGCCGCAAGCGGCGAGCGAGGCGATGCCCAGGGATCCCGAGAGCACTACCGCGGCGAGCTTCATTGAACGGCGCAAGGGAGTTTCTCCTTCTCAACACAGCCGTTTGGCGTGGTTGAGCGCCACCGTAACGCGCGTAGAACACGGTTGGGTTACAGCCTGCGGGGGCCTGGGGGTTGTTACCAAAATGTGGTCCTACGTCCGGACAAAGCGGACAAAAACGAAACCCTCTATCCCCCGAACTGTCAGTGTCGGGTGATAACGCGAACACCCTGCGCCAGTACTCGAACACCCTACGCCAAGACGCCGCTTGCTCTCACATCCGCTTCTCGTATACGTATATCCCGCCGCCGCTTGCCACTTGCCGCTTGGCCCCGCGGGGCCGGGAAGGCCCCCGGCTCACACCCGGCCGTGCTCCAGCGCCAGCGCCGCGAAGAGCTCCACCCCGATCCCGATCGCCCGCTCGTCCACGTCGAAGTCGCCCTGGTGCAGGTCGCGCACCCCCTTCTCGTGCGGGGCCCGGACGCCGAGCCGGGCGAGTGCACCGGGGGCCTGCTCCAGGTACCAGGAGAAGTCCTCACCGCCGAGGCTCTGCTCGGTGTCCTCGACCACCGGGCCACCGCCCTGGGCGAAGCGGGCGGTCATCGCCGCCTCCAACTGCGCGATCGACTCGTGCTCGTTCACCACCGGCGGCACGCCGCGGTGGTAGTCGAGGCTCCACTTGGCGCGGTAGGTTTCGGCGATCTTGGCGATCAGCTCGTGCAGCGCGTCGGGCGCCTCGCGCCAGCCCGCCAGCTCCAGGCAGCGGACCGTGCCCTCCAGTTCGGCGTGCTGCGGGATGACGTTCGGCGCCGACCCCGAGGCGATCCGGCCCCAGACCAGGCTGACGCCCCAGCGCGGGTCCATCCGGCGGGCCAGCGCGGCGGGCAGGTCGGCGGCCATCCTGGCCACCGCCGTCACCAGGTCGGTGGTCAGGTGCGGCCGGGCGGTGTGACCGCCGGGACCGTCCAGGTGGAGCTCCAGGCGATCGCAGGCCGAGGTGATGGCACCGATCTTCAGGCCGATCCGGCCGACCGACACCCTGGGGTCGCAGTGCAGCGCGAAGATCCGGCCGACCCCCTCCATGCCGCCCGCCTCGATCACGTCCAGCGCGCCGCCCGGCATCACCTCCTCGGCCGGCTGGAAGATCAGCCGCACCGGCTGCCTCAGCTCCCCGGCCTGCAGCGCCTGGGCCAGCACCAGCGCGGTACCCAGCACCACTGAGGTGTGCACGTCGTGCCCGCAGGCGTGGGCCCGGCCCGGCAGGGTGGAGTGGTAGGGGACCTCGGTCTTGGCGTCGTCGATCGGCAGCGCGTCGATGTCCGCGCGGAAGGCCAGGAAAGGCGCGCCCGGCCTGGCCCCGGCCGGCACCAGGTCCACGATCATGCCGGTGCCACTGGGGAGCACCCGGGGCGTGAGCCCGGCTGCCACCAGCCGCTCGCGCAGCAGCCTGGTGGTACGGAACTCCTGCCGTCCGAGCTCGGGGTGGCGGTGCAGGTCCCGGCGGAACGCGATCAGCTCGGCCTCGTACGCCCGGACCCGGGCGCGCAGGTCGGAGCCCGGCCGGACGGCACCAGAGCGGGCGGGGGGTGTGGGTGCGGACTCGACGGCCTGAGGTTGGTTCACCTCAACAAGAGTAGGCCGGTGACAGGGATTTGGCCTGACTTCCGAAGAAGTCATGCTTACCGGCCGTGCAGATGGGTATGACATACCGTTTCAGCCGCCTTCCCGATGATCACTGCCCTGTGCAACGACTCCAGGGCCCGACGGACACGGCGGCCCCTGGGAGCCTGCCGCAATCCGCCCCTCTGCCCGGATTGCCCCGCACTGCGCCCCTACCCGCGGGTCATGCGCTGGCAAAGCTTTTGGATGAACTCTTGAGCAGCGCACACGCGTCCGAATAGACAACTACCGCACAGTCAACTTCCCTGCCACAGCTGGGTGAACAGCTCGTGGCTTCCTCCGTCATGCCCTGATGAAGGCGATCTGACGGACCGTTCACAGAAGTGGGGACCCTACGTGCCAGCAGCACGAACCCTGCGCACCCGGGCGGCGGTGGCGGCTCCGGCCGTCGCCGCGCTGATCCTGGGCACGCTCGCGGCCGCGACTCCCGCCGGTGCAGCCACCCCGGTCAACGAGCAGGCCGCCAAGGAGCTGCCGGGCAGCCACCCGGCCTGGGCCACCGCGCAGGCCGACGCCGGGGCCGTCGCCGACTCCACCCAGAGCACCGCCCGGGTCTACCTGGCCGGCCAGAACTCCGCCGGGCTGGCCGCGCTGGCCAAGGCCGTCTCGGACGTCAACTCGCCCGACTACGGCAAGTTCCTCTCCGCCGACGAGGCCAAGACCAAGTTCGGCGCCACCCCGGCCCAGGTCAAGGCGGTCACCGCCTGGCTGACCGGCGCCGGCCTCAAGGTCACCGACCAGACCGCGCACTACGTCGAGGTCTCCGGCACCACCGGCCAGCTGGCCAAGGCCTTCGGTGCCCCGATCCACTCGTACCGGACCGCCGACGGCACCCACCGCGCACCCGCCCGCGACGTCGTGGTCCCCGCCGCCCTCGCCGGCTCGGTGCTGGGTGTCGCCAACCTGACCGACGTCCAGCACAAGGCCGTCTCCCAGGCCGTCTCGGTCAAGGACGCCGAGCAGGCCGGGGCCCAGTCCCGGGCCGCCGCCGCGCCCGAGGCCGCCAAGCCGGACGCCGGCCTGCCGACCGTCCCGACCTGCTCGGACAACGGCTACGCCTCCAAGATCGCCAAGGGCGCCCCGGCCGGGTACGAGAAGAACGAGCCCTTCGCTCCGTGCTCGTACACCCCGACCCAGCTGCGCAAGGCGTACGGCATCAGCGATGCCAAGGTGACCGGCAAGGGGGCCCGGATCGCCATCATCGACGCCTACGCGCTCGGCACCATGGAGCAGGACGCGAACCACTTCGCGCAGCTGCACGGCGACAAGCCGTTCGCCAAGGGCCAGTACAGCGAGGTCGTCACCAAGGACAAGTGGAACCACCAGTCCGACTGCGGTGACTGGTCCGGCGAGGAGGCCCTGGACGTCGAGATGGCGCACGGTCTCGCGCCCGACGCCAAGGTCGTCTACGTCGGCGCCGACTCCTGCCTGGACGGCGACCTGAACGCCGCGCTGGCCAAGGTCGTCGACGGTCACCTGGCCGACATCGTCTCCAACTCGTGGGGCGAGATCATGCACGGCAAGAGCGGGGACCTGGACCCGGCCGTGATAGCCGCCGACAACCAGCTCTTCGAGCTCGGTGCCGTCGAGGGCATCAGCTTCACCGTCTCCAGCGGTGACTGCGGCAACGACTCGCCGCAGGCCGCCGCGACCGGCATCAACTGCGAGAAGGAGACCAACCAGGCGCAGGCCCAGTGGCCGTCCTCCTCGCCGTGGGTCACCTCGGTCGGCGGCACCGCCCTGGAGCTCGCCGACAAGACGGGCAAGTACGGCCACGAGGTCTCCATGGGCGACGTGCGCTCGGTGCTCTCGGACGACGGCAAGTCCTGGACCCCGAAGCCCGGCACCGGCACCTTCTACTTCGGCGGTGGCGGCGGCGTCTCCAAGGACTTCCAGCAGCCCTGGTACCAGAAGGGCGTCGTGCCGAAGTCCGTCTCCATGACGGCGGCCGACGGCACCAAGTCCCTCACCCCGCTGCGCGCCACCCCCGACGTCGCGATGAGCGGTGACCTGGTCGCGGCCACCCTGGTCGGTTACACCGACAAGGGCGCCTACAGCGAGGGCGGCTACGGCGGCACCTCGGTCTCCGCGCCGGAGTACGCGGCCATCCTGGCCGACACCATCCAGGAGCGCGGCGGCCGGGCGATCGGCTTCGCCAACCCCGCCATCTACGACCGGGCCGGCACCAAGGCGTTCCACGACGTCAACGACGCCGCCGTGCGCACCCCGCGCGGCAACGTGGTCGACCTCGGCATGGTCGGCGGCTCGCTCAAGGTCCGCCTGTACAAGATCGGCGCCGACTACGGCCTGACCGCGAAGAAGGGCTACGACACCGCGACCGGCGTCGGCACCCCGAACGGCGCTGACTACTTCAAGTCCTTCAAGCTGCCCAGGAAGAACTGACGCGGCGCACCACCCGAACGCCCCCGGTCCCTCTGCGGACCGGGGGCGTTCGCCCTGTCGGTCGGCCTCAGAAGCGCTCGACGGGCGCGTACGTCCCCCAGATCTCGCGCAGCGCGTCGCAGACCTCGCCGACGGTGGCCCTCGCCGCCAACGCCTCCCGCATCGGGTACAGCACGTTGTCGCTGCCGGAGGCGGCCCGGCGCAGCGCGGTCAGCGCCCGATCCACCGCCGGACCGTCACGCCGCGCACGGAGGCCGGCCAGCCGCTCGGCCTGCCGCGCCTCGATCGCCGGGTCCACCCTGAGCGGCTGGTAGGGCTCCTCGGCGTCCAGCCGGAAGCGGTTGACCCCGACCACGGTGCGCTCGCCGGAGTCGGTCTCCTGCTGGATGCGGTAGGCGGTGCGCTCGATCTCGCCCTTCTGCCAGCCCCGCTCGATCGCGGCCACCGCGCCGCCCGACTCCTCGACCCTGGCCATGAGTCCGAGTGCGGCCGCCTCCAGGCCGTCGGTCATCGACTCCACCGCGTAGCTGCCCGCGAACGGGTCCACGGTGGCGGTGACGTCGGTCTCGTACGCGAGCACCTGTTGGGTGCGCAGCGCGAGCCTGGCGGCCTTCTCGGTGGGCAGCGCGATGGCCTCGTCGTAGCTGTTGGTGTGCAGCGACTGGGTACCGCCGAGCACCGCGGCGAGCGCCTGCACCGAAACCCGGACCAGGTTCACCTCCGGCTGCTGGGCGGTGAGTTGGACCCCCGCGGTCTGGGTGTGGAAGCGCAGCATCTGCGACTTGGGGTTCTGGGCCCCGAACTCCTCCCGCATCACCCTGGCCCAGATCCGCCTGGCCGCACGGAACTTGGCGACCTCCTCCAGGAGGGTGGTGCGGGAGACGAAGAAGAAGGACAGGCGCGGCGCGAAGTCGTCCACGTCCATCCCGGTGGCGACGGCGGTGCGCACGTACTCGATGCCGTTGGCCAGCGTGAAGGCGATCTCCTGCGCGGGGTCCGCCCCCGCCTCGGCCATGTGGTAGCCGGAGATCGAGATGGTGTTCCACCTCGGGATCTCGGCCCGGCAGTACCGGAAGACGTCCGCGACCAGGCGCAGGCTGGGCTTCGGCGGGAAGATGTACGTCCCGCGCGCGATGTACTCCTTCAGCACGTCGTTCTGGACCGTGCCGCTCAGCCGGCCGGGCGCCACCCCCTGCGCCTCGCCGACCAGTTGGTAGAGCAGCAGGAGCAGGGCCGCGGGTGCGTTGATGGTCATCGAGGTGGACACCTCGCCCAGCGGGATGCCGCCGAACAGGATGTCCATGTCCTCGACCGAGTCGATCGCCACCCCGACCTTGCCGACCTCGCCGGCCGCGATCGGGGCGTCCGAGTCGTACCCCATCTGGGTCGGCAGGTCGAAGGCGACCGACAGGCCCGTGGTGCCGTGGGCGATCAGCTGCCGGTACCGGGCGTTGGACTCGGCGGCGGTCCCGAAGCCGGCGTACTGGCGCATGGTCCACGGCCTGCCGGTGTACATCGTCGGGTAGACCCCCCGGGTGAAGGGGTACTCGCCGGGCCGGCCGAGCCCGGCCCGCGCGTCCCAGCCTTCGAGGTCTTCGGGGCCGTACACCGGCGCGATCGGGAGGCCGGACTCGGTGCGGCGGGGATCAGTGTGGCGGGGGTCGGCTGCCATGCGGGGCCTCCGCGGGATGGAAGGTGCCTTGACCGCAATGTAGTGGGGGACGGAAGGCGGCGCCGGTCGTACGCGTTGAGATGATCAGTTCCAACGACCGGATCTTTCCCAGGAGTGGCAATGACCGAGCAGAAGGTGGCCGTGGTCACCGGTGCGAGCAGCGGGATCGGCGCGGCGACCGCCAGACGGCTGGCGGCGGACGGATTCGACGTGGTCCTCGCCGCCCGCCGGACCGAGCGGATCGAGGCGCTGGCCAAGGAGATCGGCGGCCGCGCCTACACCCTGGACGTCACCGACCGCGCCGCCGTCGACGCCTTCGCCGCCGAGGTCGGCCGGGTGGACGTCCTGGTCAACAACGCGGGCGGGGCGATCGGCGCGGAGTCGGTGGAGAGCGGCGACCCGGACGACTGGCGGGCCATGTACGAGGTCAACGTGATCGGCGTGCTGCACGTGACCCAGGCGCTGCTGCCCGCCCTGCGGGCGAGTGGCGACGGCACGGTGCTGGTGCTCTCCTCCACCGCCGCGCTGGCCGCCTACGAGGGCGGCGGCGGGTACGTCGCGGCCAAGCACGCCGCGCACACCATCGCCGCGACGCTCCGGCTCGAACTGTGCGGCGAGCCGATCCGGGTGATCGAGATCGCCCCCGGCATGGTCAGGTCGGAGGGCTTCGCGGTGACCAGGTACCGCGGGGACGAGGAGAAGGCCGCCGCGGTGTACGCGGGCGTGGCCGAGCCGCTCACCTCCGAGGACATCGCGGACACCGTCTCCTGGGCCGTCACCCGGCCCTCGCACGTCAACATCGACCTGCTGGTGGTCCGCCCGCGCGCCCAGGCCGCCAACCACAAGGTCCACCGCGTGCTGTAGCCCAGATGAGGCTCCTCCGGGCGGCGGGGCGCGGGCCCGCCGCCCACCGTCCCGCGCGCTTCCCGCGCCCCCGTCCGCCCGGGTGCCCCTCGGGAACGCCCTGCCCCTGGGGCCCTGGGACATGACCCGTTGGTGTCAACGTCACAACTTGATAGCTCGATCGAATGAATTCTGCGCGCCGCCTCCACAACTGATGAGCACTCAACTACCGTTGTCCCGCTGCCGGGTCGGACCTCCTGACGCCCGGCCCGGCCCGCTCCCACAGGTCGGTCGCGCCATCGCACAGCACGTATGTCCGTGCGCGCACCCGCCCCTGCCTGCTCCCCTCACGAGGAGGACCCGCTGGCCAGCGACATCCCGCCGCAGCGACCCGATCCTCCCCCGGACACCGTCCGGGAGGACCCGCCCCCGGACACCGTCCGGGAGGACCCGCCCCCGGACACCGTCCGGGAGGACCCGCCCCCAGACTTCGTCCGGGGGGACCCCCGATCGACGCCGTCCCTGCTCGGGCTCCACCGCTTCAACGAGGCCGACCCCGGCGCGGCGGAGGAGGCCCTGCTGGCCTGCTGCGGCAGCCACCGGTGGGCCCTGCGACTCGCGGCCCACCGCCCCTACCCCGACATAGAGTCCCTGCTCGCCGCCGCGAGCGAGGCCTCGTACGACCTGCGGCCGGCCGATCTGGCCGAGGCGCTGGCGGACGAGAGCTGGATGCCGCAGCCGCAGCTAGGCATGCGCGCGCCCGGCAGCCAGGCGGCCCACACCGCCCTGCGGGCCGCACACGCCGCGTACGAGGCGCGGTTCGGCCATGTCTTCGTGGTGTGCCTGGACGGCATCGACCCCGAGGAGATGCTCGACACCGTGCTGAGCTCGATCCGCACCCGGCTGGCGAACGACCCGGACGAGGAGCGCCTGATCGCCGCCGAGGAGCTCCGCCGGATCGCCCTGACCAGACTGGAACACCTGGTCGCCACCCACCAGGCCAGCCCGGCCCGCTAGGGCCTGGCCCAGCGCGTCACCCCGCTGTTACTGCTGCTGCGCCTCCCGCAGCTTGGCCACCTGCGCCTGGACCAGCCCCTGGTCCGGCGCGGGGGCCGGGTTCCCGCCCGCCCCGACGGTGGTGAACACCGCCAGTACCGTGCCGGCCCGCGCCAGCAGGGCGCGCTGGACGAGCGAGGTGGCGTCGGATTCATTCGTGAGGGTGAACGCGCTGGCGCCGTCCGCTCCCTCCGGCGTGGGCGTGTCGATCCTGGACAGCCGGTGCCTGGTACGGACCACGGTTCCCTTGCCGCCCGCCGGTCCGGCGCTCCGGGCGGTCGAGGTGAAGCTGCCGCACTGCGCCAGTACCCGGTCCAGCTCGCCCTGGATGTCGGCGGCCCGGCCGGGCTCGAAGGCCAGCAGGCCGGCGTAGACACTGCCCGCGGGGTCGGCGGCGAGCGCGACGCCGAGATCGGTCTCGGCGATCGGGCCGGAGGCCGCCTTGCCCGGCGCCATCGCGTCGAGCACCGGCTGACAGGCCGCCACGTCGGAGGTCTGGCGGTCGGCGCCCTGGGCGGTCTGCCGGCCCGGGGCCATCAGGGTGACGCTGTATCCGTGACCGAGGTCGCCGTCGGTGACGGCAGCGGCCCTCAGCTGGTCGGCGGTGAGCAGCCGGGGTACTCGGTCGGACGACGGGGCTACGGTGGCGCAGCCGGCCGCCAGCGCGAGCAGCGCACAGCTCAGGACACTCAGGGGACGGTGGGGCACGGCGGTCCTCGACAGCGGGAAGCGGACGGTGGATCGCACCGTAGCGCAGTTGCACCATCACCCAGAGTGACAGTTCCCGGTTCTGCTAGCCCGTACGTGCCTGATTGATCACACCTGACACCCCCGGAGGCGTCCGACGACACGGCGTCGATAGGATGCTGGCGGCCGGTGGACCGTACCCGGCCGGGCTGACCGACACCGAAGCCGGCCGAGCCCCCGAATCCGCTTCCGGAGGGTTTTCCGTGCCGGCTGGAACGCTGTACCGCGGCCGGGAAGGCATGTGGAGCTGGGTGGCTCACCGAGTCACCGGCGTCCTCATCTTCTTCTTCCTGTTCGCACATGTCCTCGACACCGCACTGGTGCGGGTGTCGCCGCAGGCGTACGACTCCGTCATCGCGACGTACAAGACGCCGCTCGTGAACCTGATGGAGTACGGCCTCACCGCCGCCATCCTGTTCCACGCCCTGAACGGCCTGCGCGTCGTTGCCGTGGACTTCTGGGCCAAGGGCCCGAAGTACCAGAAGCAGATGCTCTGGACCGTCGTCGGCGTCTGGGTCGTCCTGATGGCCGGCGCCTTCTACCCGATCCTGCAGCACACCCTTCGCACCTGGTTCGGGGGCTGATCCCAGATGGCTACTGAGACCACCGACACGCTGGTCGTCCCGTCCGCCCAGGCCCACACCGGCCAGGGCCTGGGGACCGGCAACCCGGCCGACGCCTTCGTGATCGAGCCGGCCCGGACCCGCACGAAGAAGACCCCGCGCCGTACGCGCACCAACTTCGAGATGCTCGCCTGGCTGTTCATGCGCCTGTCGGGTGTCGTCCTGGTCGTCCTGATCCTGGGCCACCTGCTGATCAACATCGTCCTCGACGGCGGTGTCTCCAAGATCAGCTTCGCCTTCGTGGCCGGCAAGTGGGCCTCGCCGTTCTGGCAGGGCTGGGACCTGCTGATGCTGTGGCTGGCCATGCTGCACGGCGCCAACGGCATGCGCACGGTCATCAACGACTACGCGGAGAAGGACTCCACTCGCCTGTGGCTGAAGCTCCTCCTGGGTGCCGCGACCGTCTTCACGGTCCTGCTCGGCACCCTGGTGATCTTCACCTTCGACCCCAACATCTAAGTCGGTAGCGAGCCCACAGCGAGGCGACTAACCCCCATGCAGATTCACCAGTACGACACCGTCATCGTCGGCGCGGGCGGCGCCGGCATGCGCGCGGCCATCGAGTCGACGCAGCGCAGCCGCACCGCCGTGCTGACCAAGCTCTACCCCACCCGGTCCCACACCGGCGCGGCCCAGGGCGGCATGTGCGCCGCCCTCGCCAACGTCGAGGAGGACAACTGGGAGTGGCACACCTTCGACACGGTCAAGGGTGGTGACTACCTGGTCGACCAGGACGCCGCCGAGATCATGTGCAAGGAGGCCATCGACGCGGTCCTCGACCTCGAGAAGATGGGCCTGCCCTTCTCCCGCACCGACCAGGGCCGGATCGACCAGCGCCGCTTCGGCGGTCACTCCCGCAACCACGGTGAGGCGCCCGTCCGCCGCTCCTGCTACGCGGCCGACCGCACCGGTCACATGATCCTCCAGACGCTGTTCCAGAACTGCGTCAAGCACGGTGTCGAGTTCTTCAACGAGTTCTACGTCCTCGACCTGCTCATCAACGAGGGCAAGACCGCCGGCGTCGTCGCCTACGAGCTGGCCACCGGCGAGATCCACGTCTTCCAGGCCAAGGCGGTCGTGTTCGCCTCCGGCGGCACCGGCAAGATGTTCAAGGTCACCTCGAACGCCCACACGCTGACCGGTGACGGCCAGGCCGTGGCGTACCGCCGGGGCCTGCCGCTGGAGGACATGGAGTTCTTCCAGTTCCACCCGACGGGCATCTGGCGCATGGGCATCCTGCTCACCGAGGGTGCCCGCGGCGAGGGCGGCATCCTGCGCAACAAGGACGGCGAGCGCTTCATGGAGCGCTACGCCCCCGTCATGAAGGACCTCGCGTCCCGTGACGTCTGCTCGCGCGCCATCTACAGCGAGATCCGCGAGGGTCGCGGCTGCGGTCCGGACGGCGACCACGTCTACCTGGACCTGACCCACCTGCCGCCGGAGCAGCTGGACGCCAAGCTCCCGGACATCACCGAGTTCGCCCGCACCTACCTCGGCATCGAGCCCTACACGGACCCGATCCCGATCCAGCCCACCGCGCACTACGGCATGGGCGGCATCCCGACCAACGTCGAGGGTGAGGTGCTGAAGAACAACACCGACATCGTCCCGGGCCTGTACGCGGCCGGCGAGGTCGCCTGCGTCTCGGTGCACGGCGCCAACCGCCTGGGCACCAACTCGCTGCTGGACATCAACGTGTTCGGCCGCCGCGCGGGCATCGCCGCCGCCGGCTACGCCGAGAAGCACGACTTCGTCGAGCTGCCGGCCGACCCGGGCAAGCTCGTCCAGGACATGGTCGACGGCCTGCGCGAGTCCACCGGCACCGAGTCGGTGGCCCAGCTCCGCAAGGAGCTGCAGGAGAGCATGGACGCCAACGCGTCCGTGTACCGCACCGGTGACACCCTGAAGCAGGCGGTCAAGGACGTTCGCAACCTGCGCGAGCGGTACAAGAACGTCGCCATCCAGGACAAGGGCATGCGCTACAACACGGACCTCCTGGAGGCCGTGGAGCTGGGCAACCTGCTCGACCTGGCCGAGGTGCTGGTCGTCTCCGCGCTGGCCCGCGAGGAGTCCCGCGGCGGTCACTACCGCGAGGACTTCCCCAAGCGCGACGACGAGAAGTTCATGCAGCACACCATGGCGTACCAGGAGGTTGCCGCGGACGGCAGCACCTCGATCCGCCTCGACTACAAGCCGGTCGTGCAGACCCGCTACCAGCCGATGGAGCGTAAGTACTGATGAGCACTCCGACCGTGGAGAAGCACTCGGCCGCTCTGGACGCGGCCGAGTCGGGTGCCACCCAGCTGATCACCGTCACCCTCCGGATCCGCCGGTTCAACCCGGAGGAGCACCCGGACCCGGTGTGGGTCGACTACAAGCTGGAGATGGACCCCAAGGAGCGCGTCCTGGACGCCCTCAACAAGGTCAAGTGGGAGCAGGACGGCACCCTCACCTACCGCCGTTCCTGCGCGCACGGCATCTGCGGCTCCGACGCCATGCGGATCAACGGCCGCAACCGGCTGGCGTGCAAGACCCTGATCAAGGACGTCAACCCGGAGAAGCCGATCACGGTCGAGGCCATAAAGGGTCTCGCGGTCCTCAAGGACCTGATCGTCGACATGGACCCGTTCTTCCAGGCGTACAAGGACGTCATGCCGTTCCTCATCACCAAGGGGAACGACCCGACCCGCGAGCGCCTGCAGTCCCAGGAGGACCGCGAGCGGTTCGACGACACCACCAAGTGCATCCTGTGCGCCGCGTGCACGTCGTCCTGCCCGGTCTTCTGGAACGACGGCCAGTACTTCGGCCCGGCCGCCATCGTCAACGCGCACCGCTTCATCTTCGACTCGCGTGACGAGGGCGCCGAGCAGCGCCTGGAGATCCTCAACGACCGTGAGGGCGTGTGGCGTTGCCGCACCACCTTCAACTGCTCCGAGGCCTGCCCCCGTGGCATCGAGGTCACCAAGGCGATCCAGGAAGTGAAGCGGGCCCTGGTGACCCGCCGCTTCTAGTCGCCGAGCCCCGAGGGCCCGTCCGGTCGAACCGGACGGGCCCTCGGGCGTTCTCGTCAGGACAGGACGCCCAGGTCCTTCGGCGCGGTGAAACCGTGGAAGGTCAGCAGGTGCCGCTCGGCGGTCACCGCGTACAGGTCCGGCACGCCGTCGCCGTCGATGTCGCCCACGCTGGCCAGCGTCGGGTACTCGTCGACCGGGAAGGTGCCGGCCACCGTGCCCGAGGCCGGATCGGCCAGCGCCGAGAAGTCGTACGTGCCGTCGGCCAGTTTGCCGACCGGGTACGTCCGCAGCGTGCCGGTGGCCCGCTCGCGGGCCCACAGGGCGAGGCTGCCGATATGCGTGCGCCGGATAAGCGCCCGGCGCAGATCCTGGCAGCGCCGGGGCGGTGGGGGCAATCGGTTTGGAAGGGTCAGTCCTCGCGGGGCGCGCGCAGGCCGCGGACGCCGATGCCGCCGATCACGAGGCCGAGGAGCAGGGAGGTGACGGCGAGCAGGAGGTGGATCCAGAAGAAGGCGGTGGGCTGGGAGTGGTCGCCGCCCACGAAGGCCTGGCCGCCGGAGTCCTTCCAGAGGTTCTTCACGAAGGTGGTCCAGATGATCAGGGACCAGACGCCGAAGGCGGCGAGGAACCAGGAGGCGCGGCGGCTGAGCTTCATGGGGTGTCCTTGGGCGGGAGGGGCGGTCTCGTTCCAGTATGAGGAGTCTGCCGGACGGCCCAGCGACCGGCACTCTTCGGAGGGACGGATACGGCGCGGCGACCGAATCGGCAGCGGTCTGGGTACGTTCACTTCGTGCGATCAGCCTGTCACCTTGCGTACCGCTGCGCGGCGGTCGCCGCCGCCGTCTCACTCTGCGCCGCCGCGGCGGCCCCCCTCGAGGAGCAACCGCCACCGGGCCTGTCGAAGATCGGCGGCGCCCGGCTCGCCCTGGCCGGCGTCCAGGTCTCCCCCAAGGCCGGGGCGCCGGCCCTTCCGGGGGGTCTGACCGGCCGTGCCTGGCTGGTGGCGGACGCCGTGAGCGGCGAGGTGCTGGCGGCCCAGAACGCCCATGTGCGACTGCCCCCGGCCAGCACGCTGAAGATGCTGTTCGCGGACACCGTGCTGCCCAGGTTCCCTCGCGATCAGGTGCACAAGGTCGCCCACGGGGAGCTGGCCAGCCTCGGCGCGGGCAGCAGCCTGGTCGGGGTGAAGGAGGACCTCGACTACCGGGTCGAGGACCTGTGGCGCGGCGTCTTCCTGAGCTCGGGCAATGACGCGGTGCACGTGCTCGCCCACATGAACGGCGGGATCGACAAGACCGTCGCCCAGATGCAGGCCAGGGCGGACGCGATGGGCGCCCATGACACCCATGTGGTCTCCCCCGACGGCTACGACGCGGAGGGCCAGCTCTCCTCGGCGTACGACCTGACGCTGTTCGCCAGGGTCGGACTGCGCAACACGGACTTCCGCTCGTACTGTTCGACAAAGCAGGCCACCTTCCCCGGCGCCTACGACAAGACCACCGGCCAGCGCGCCAGCTACGGCATCGCCAACACCGACCGGCTGCTCGGCCACTACCCCGGCCTGATCGGCGTCAAGAACGGCTACACCACCAACGCCGGCTCCACCTTCGTCGGCGCCGCCGAGCGCGACGGCCGGACCCTGCTGGTCGCGGTGATGCACCCCGAGACGTACATGAAGGTGTACGAGGAGACGGCGGCGCTGCTCGACTGGGGTTTCGCGGCCGAGGGCAAGGTCGCTCCGGTGGGGCAGCTGGTGGACGAGCCCGCCGGGAAGGCGGAGAGCCCGGGCAGCCGGGGGGCGCACGGCGCGGCGGGGAGGACCCGGACCGTCCAGGCCGCACGGGACGAGGTGGACGCCGGCGGCTGGATCGCCGCCGGGCTGTGCGGGGCGGCCGGGGCGGCTGCGCTGTGCGGGCTGCTGGTGCGGCGCCGTCGGGCCCGGGCCAGGGCTCTGCGGGCCGTGGCGGGGCCCGGGTCCGACGGCTCGGAACAGCCGGTGGGTGCGACCCCGGGGTCGCACGACTGACCGGGCGAACGGTCCGGGGCACGGGGCTGCCGGGGCAGACCGGCTTAGCCCTGGAGGCGGTGCCGGGCCCGGCGCAGAGCCCGGGTGGCGATCGGCGGGAGGACGTCGAGGGCGAGGCGGCGGGGAGTGGAGCGGCCGACCGGCCCGGGGGCGGGCTTGGCGGGATCCTCCCAGGCGAGGCGGTGGAGGGTCCGGCCGGCGATGGTCTCCTCGTCCATGCGGAAGCCCTCGCCGCGCCAGTCGCGGACGCACAGCTCCCGCTTGAGGGCTTCGGCGTCGCCCCAGGTGCCGTAGAACTTCTCGGGCGTCAGGCAGACCGGCTGCAGCCCGTGATCGAAGACGGCCTCCCAGACCGCGGCCGCCACCCCGGGGGTGTGCTCGGAGCGGTAGTCGTCCAGGGCGATCAGGCCGTCCGGGCCGAGGGCCGCTCGGGCCACCTGGATGTCGCCGGCGACGTGCTCGTACAGGTGCGAGGCGTCCACGTGGACGAAGCGGCAGCTCCCGGCGGGGATGCGCCCGTCGGCGAGGGCCGAGGTCGGGGCCTGGACCACGGTCGGCAGTTTCGGGTGGAAGGCCAGGTAGTTGGCCTCGAAGGCGCGGCGGGTCAGCGAATCCCGGTACGACATGGCCATTTCGGCGGAGTTGTCGTCGTCGGGCGCGTCGGAGTCGAAGAGGTCGCAGACGGTGAGGCTCTCGCCGGGCTGGAGGTGTTCGCCGAGCAGGATCGCGCTGCGGCCGAGGTAGGTGCCGAGCTCCAGGATGTCGCCCCCGGTGCCGGCAGCGGTCTGACGCTCCAGCATCCAGCCGAACACCTCCTGGTCGGCCTTCCAGAACCACCCCGGCACGTCGTCCGGAGTACGGGGCGCGGGGGCGGAAACGGGGGCGGTGTCAGCGCTGGTCAATGAGTGCCTCCAGGGAGGGTAGGCGGGGGGAGGGTCAGTCCCGGGTGGCGGCCAAGGCGGTTCTGGCCTGTTCGGCGGCGCGTTCACGAGCGGCTTCGGGGTCGTCCAGGGCGGTCCAGGAGACGCAGTACATCAGTAGCCGGGAAACGAAGTTGATCCAGAGCAGCAGGGCGATCGGAACGGCGAAAGCCCCGTAGACGCTCCGGCCCGCCACCTTACTGAGGTACGAGGCGAGCGCAACCTTCAGTACCTCGAAACCCACCGCGCCGATCAGCGCGCCGGACAGTACGGCTCGCCGGCGCTGCCCGCCGATCCTGGGGAACGGGCTCAGCAGGTAGGCGAACAGCACCAGGTCGGCGGCGACCGCGATCAGGAAACCGACGACGGCCAGCAGATAGCGGCCGGGGCCGCTCTGGGACAGGCCGAGCCACCCGGCGAGGCGCTGGGCCAGCGTGCTGCCGACGGCGGAGGCGACCATCGAGACGGCACAGACCAAACCGAGGCCCACCAGGACCACGCAGTCCCAGACCTTTCGCAGGATGAAGTTGCCGCCCTCCTCGGGGAGTTGCCAGATGTCACGGATCGATCCGCGCATGGTGTTCACCCAGCCGAGGCCGGAGAGCAGCAGCACCGCGGCGCTGACCACGCCGATGGTCCCGGCGTTGGCGGCCACCTCGTTCAGGTCGAGCGAGTTGGAGATCCCGGGCAGCTGCTTGGCGATGTCGCCCTGCAGCTGCTGCACGCGCGCGTGCGAGAGCGTCCCGACGGCGACCGCCATAGCCACCGTGAGCAGCGGGAAGAGCGCGAGGAAGCCGAAGAAGGTGACGGCCCCGGCGAGACGGTTGCTCTTGAGGGCGGTGAAGTGCTCGTACACGCGGTAGGGGCGGCTGCGCAGCACTCGGGCCACCACCGGGCCGATCAACGGCAGTCGGGTCAGAAAGTCCATCGGCGCACTCCCGCCTGGCAGGGCAGTCGACAGGGACAGCGGACGGTAGGGGTGGATACGCGGAGCAGAGCCCTGTATATCCCGGCCGGCCGACGGGGTGGCAACGGCGCTCCGCGGACGGGCCGTTGCGGGCCTCAGCCGGGCCGGTCGGTGAACGGCGCGGTGCCTCCGCAGTAGGTCGGCCAGTCCTTGGCCTCGACGTTGCCGCACCAGAGCCGGGTGTTCCTGCTGTCCTGCGGCCGCCAGTCCGGGTGCGGTGCGGCGCAGGTGTGGCCGGGAGCGTACGACGGGCAGCTGCCGTCGGCCCGTTGCAGCAGGTGCGCACGGTAGGCGTCGATGCCCATGGTGTCGGTCTGCGGGCCCTGCGGCATGTACCGGTTGGCGGACCAGGACGCGGCCATCGCCCCGAACACGGCGAGCGAGCAGAGCGAGCCCGCCGCCAGGCGCCGGCCGAGGAAGCGCGGGAGCTTCACCCGCCGCTCGGCGGTCAGCCGCAGCCAGGCACCGCGGGCCCCGCCGGCGAGCAGCATGGCCGAGAGCACGGTGAGGGCGATCAGCGCGTACAGGATCAGCCAGGTGGTGCGCGGGTAGAGCATGACGGCCTGGTCGCGCTCCATGTGCCCGGCGAACCAGAAGCGCAGCAGCCAGGCACCGACCAGGCAGCCGACGGCGGCGATCACCGGGGGCCGGCGCAGGCCGAGGGCCAGGGCGAGGCCGGTGCCGGTCAGCACGAGCAGCGCGAAGGTGGTCTGTCCGGCGAGTTCCCCGGGCGGCGGCCACGCCCAGGCGGCGGGCCATCCGGAGCGGTCGGAGCGCCAGCCGAGGACGTACGCCGGGTCGATGTAGACGTCGAAGTAGGCGTAGCGGTCCACGGTGTCGGCGCCGTGCTCGGCGAGCTTGACCAGCAGCGGCGAGCCGACCGCGGCGGCGGTGGCCGCGGCGGCGCCGAGCAGGCCGGCCGCCCTGGCCAGGGCGGCGGAGCCCTGACGCCACGGTACGAGCAGCAGGACGGCCACCAGGACACCGGGGGCGGACCAGACGAACCAGCCCGAGTAGCACAGGAAGAGCAGACCGAGGACGGCGCCGAGGGCCGCGCCGCGCAGCGCAGCGGTGCGGACGGACATCCGCGGCGCGTGGGCGAGTTCGGTGAGCAGGCGGCCGATCAGCGGCAGCAGCACCACCATCACCAGGTGGCTGTACGGCCGGATGGGGTCGAGGAAGAGGACGGCTGCGGGCAGCGCGACGGCCAGTGCCCAGGCGGGGCGGAGCAGGGTGCGCCAGGCGAGGTAGCACAGCGGGCCGAGGACGGCGCTGAGCAGCAGCTGGAGGTCCTTGAGGGCGTAGCCGACGTGGCCGCCGCGCAGGTACCGGGCCCATTCGGCGAGCAGCACGATGAAACCGGGCGGGTAGACGTCGGGCAGCCCCTCGCCGCGCAGGAAGGACGCGGCGTAGCCCAGCAGGGTGCCCGGGTCGCCGTCCTGGCCGCCGAGGCCCCAGGGGGTGCCGCGCAGGGCGACGGCGATGCCGCCCGCGACGATGCCGGTGCCGAGCCCCGCGACGACGGCGCAGCCGAGACGCAGCACCAGCTGCCAGCGGTGGCCCCGGGCTCGGTGGGCGGCCCACAGGACGGCGGTCAACAGCGGGACGGCCAGCACGGCCGCCCGGAACTGCAGCACCGCCAGACCGCTGACCTGGCCGACCCTGATCAGCGGGTTCACCTGGATGTTGCGGGACCAGAGCATGAAGCCGACGGCGACGGCGAGGGCGGTGGCCGCCTCCGCCGCGGCGGGCAGCCGGCGGGCCGGTGCACCGGGCGTGGCCGGCCGCGGGCCGGGTGGGGCGAGGTGCGGTTCTTCGGTTGCCTCGGTGGCCACATCGGGCATGCTGCTTCGCTTCCGTCGGGGAGGGGGCGCGTAGTGCGGGTACCCGGTCGCACCGTCGGGGGGCGCCGCGCGGCGCTCCGGCACTGCCTTCGGCGTAACGAGGTGTCACCCGGATGGGGCATCGATTTGTGATCCGATTAGCCCGAATGGGGCACCCGGGGTCGCTCACCGACGTTTCAGCGGACGATCGGACCGATCAGCGGGCGGCCGTCGCCGGTGTAGCGGACCAGGACGACCTCCAGGCGGCCGGCACGGCCCGGCCCGGCGAGCCGCGCGGTGGCGGCCGCCAGGGCGGGGTCGTCGAGGTAGACCCGCAGCGGGGCCGGGGAGCGGTCGGCGAATTGGACGATCTCCTGCGGGGTGCGGCGCCAGCGGCCCCAGATCCAGGCCCGCCAGGAGCGGCCGTTGTCGCGGGCGAGCACCCCGAGCCAGAGGTTGCCCTCGTAGAAGCGCGGGTCCTCGCCCTGCCTCGGCTCGGTGAGCAGCACGCCGATCCCGGGGTCGGGCACCGGGCGGGTGACGTGGACCGCGGTGACCAGGGAGGCGCTGAACGGGGCCGCCCGGTCCCCGTGCAGATAGCCGGCGAACCGGCTGGTCTGCCAGCCGCTGGTCCCGTCGTCGGTCTGGGAGTTGAGCACCAGCGCGGCCAGCACCACGAGGGCGGCGGCCCCCGCCCGGACGGCCCGCGCCGGGTTGCCGGCCGCCGTGCGGCCGCGCCCGGGCGGGCCGAACAGCGGGAGAGCGGCGGCACCGAGCGCGATCAGGCCGACCACGACCAGCTGGTGCAGCAGCTTCTCGTAGTAGTACTCGGTGTGCCCGGTGCTGGCGAGCTGGTACTGGCGCAGGGCGACGACCAGCCCGGCCACCGTGGTCACGGCGCAGAGCGCGGCGCGCCGGACGGCGTTGCGCCGGGCCGCCGCGGTGAGCAGCCCGAGGACGGCCGCCGCGAGCAGCGGCAGCAGCAGGTGCCGCACCACCGGCAGCGCGCCGCCCGGCATCGCCAGCACGGCGGGCGAGTTGGCTTGCCGCCAGTTGGCCAGGACGGGCAGTGCGGCGGCCGTGCCGGTGAGGGCGGCAGCGGCGGCCAGGGCGGCCCGGCGTACCGGCCGCAGGCGGCGGCAGTGCACCACCGCCCAGATCAGCAGCAGCGGGACGGCGGTGACCAGCAGCAGGTAGTACGAGAAGGAGATCCCGACGGTCAGCGCACCCAGCAGCAGCAGCTGTTCGCCGGGGCGGGCGAGCGGACGCAGCACCAGCGCGGTGAGCAGCGCGAACAGGGTGAGGCCGAAGATCTCGCTCTCGAAACCCGAGAGCAGCAGCCCGGTCGCCTCGTCCAGCACCAGGTAGCCGCCGGTCAGCGCGCACAGCAGCAGTACCGCCCAGCCGCCGAACGCCGGCCCCGCTGCCCGGCAGGCCGCCCAGAGCACGGCGGCCACGCAGGCCGCCAGCACCGTCCCGGTGAGCAGGGTGAAGGTGCCGAGGGAGGTGAGCGCGGGCGGTGCTCCGGTGCCGCCGCGCACGAAGCCGGTGAGCGCGGCCAGCACCAGGTGGCTGCCCTGCGGGTAGCTCTGGAAGCCGTCCTGCAGGGCGACGGCGGCCTGCTCGCGGTGGAAGACCAGGTAGCCGCCGAACCTGAGCACGGCGTCGTAGAGCGCGAAGTGCCGGGCCAGGTCCTCGCCGTGGAACAGGACGGCCAGGCGGCCGGTGGCGTCCTCGCCGAGCAGCGGGCGCAGGCAGCACCAACCGGCGGCGGCGAAGGCGAGCAGCAGCAGGCGGTCGGTGAGCGGGAGGGCGAGTCGGGGCGGCGGCCCGGGGCGGGTCAGCGCGAGGGCGGCCAGCGGCAGGGCGGTGGCCTCGGCGAGGGCGACCGGGTGCAGGCCCCACGGCCAGAGCGAGGCGAGGACGCCGAGCAGGCAGCCCCAGCCGGTCAGCAGGCCGGCGGACAGGACCAGCCGGTCGAGCGTCGTGAGGCGGGAGCGGAACCGGGCCGCGGTGGCGCACCAGAGCAGGGCGAGGGTGAGCGGGTCGACGCGGAGCAGGTGGAGCACCGGCGGGGCGAGGAGCAGTACGGCCGCGGGGACCAGTCCGGGCGCCACCGGCCTGAGGGGACGGGTGAGGCGGGGCACCGCGCCCTTGGAGTCCTCGGGGGCCTGGGTCGCCGCGTCGGGCATGGTGATCCGCTTCCGTCGGTCGTCGAGGCCGGGGCAGAAGCGGCGGCGCTCAGCCGGCGGGCGGGCCCCGGCGCACCGAGGTTGGCACAGTCCGCAGCTCCCCTCCGCCACTTCCGGTCCCCCGCCCGCGACGACCACCCGCATGGGCGACGCCCCGCGCCGGTCACCGTCGCTGCGGGGTGCGGGCGAGCGCGCGAGGGAATGCGCGTACGTCCGGCCGGGCCGCCGGGTCCGTGCTCCGCACGGCTCCCCCAGTCCCGGGGCGGGCGTGCGTCAGAAGATGCGCCGGGCGGCGAGGGTGGCGGCGTGGCGGGTGCGGGCCAGGGCGCGGATGGTCTGGTAGGCCAGGTAGCGACCCTGGCTGAGGAGCTCGGTCCGGACGCTGCCGGTGCCCGGGGTCGGGTGGTAGTCGGCGGGCCGCAGGCGGGCGCAGTGGCGGGCGGCCCGGCGGAAGTACTCGCGGCGGTCGCCCGGGGGGATCCGGCCGGGCTTGCTGACCACGGTGTTGAGGTGGTGCAGCATCCGGCCGTAGACCACGGGCCGCCAGTGGGCGAGGTCCTCCCGGCGGTCGAGGAAGGCGAAGACTCGGTCGTACTGGTCGAAGACGTCGAAGTGCTTGCGGGACGCGGTGGCGAGTATGTTGCCCCCGCTCTCGCGCTGGCGGTAGTGGACGCCGACCTGGTCGAGCACGGTGATCGAGCGGGCGGCGAGCAGGGCCGGGAAGGTCCAGGGGGTGTCCTCGTAGTAGCCGGCCGGGAAGGTCAGGCCCTGCTCGTCGATGTAACTGCGGCGGTACGCCTTGTTCCAGACCACCATCAGCAGTTCCAGCAGGTCGGGCCGGTCGTCGAGGGTGAAGACCTCGGGCCCCGGGCGGGCGAAGACGGGGGCGGAGCTGCTGCGCACCACGCGGCCGTCCCAGTAGGTCCGGGCGTAGTCGTAGACCAGGATCTCGGGGTCCGCGCAGGCCTTCAGGCGTTCCTCGACGGCCTCGAGCAGGCCTGGCGTGAGGGTGTCGTCACTGTCGAGGAAGATCACGTAGTCGCCGGCGGCGGCCTCCAGGCCGGCGTTGCGGGCGCGGCCGAGTCCGACGTTCTCCGCCAGGTGCAGTACCCGGATGCGCTCATCGCACTCGGCGGCCCCGTCCAGGATGGCGCCGCTCCCGTCGGGCGAGTGGTCGTCGACCGCGATCAGCTCGAAGTCCGCGAAGGACTGGCTGAGCACCGAGTCGAGACATTCGGTCAGGTACTCCTCGACCTGGTAGACCGGGACGATCACGCTGAAACGGGGCATTGGACTCTTTCCCACGGGGACACGAGGGCCGCCGGAGATCACCGGGCCGCCGACGACGCAGGCCAGGTTCGGCCTGGGGAGACCGGAAACGGAACAGCCCGGTTATGGGCATGATCCGTACCCCCGGCGGCCACGACCGACTCTCCCACCAAGCGCGTAACGAATTGGCGCAATCTCGGTTACCAGCGTCGTACCTTCGGGTGAATCACACGGGCGACAACTTCGCCACCCCTCTACTCTCCGTCACAACTCGATCTCCTATCAACCCTGCCGCACCCGGAACCGACCGGCCGGCACCCCGGAGAGGCCACCGCCATGTCCGAAACCCACGAACCGCCGCAGCCCTCCTCCTCCGCACCGGGCGCCTGCGCCCCCGGCCGCAGCGGCACCGGGGAGGCGACTGCCGGCGCCTCGTACACCGAGCGGCTGGTCACCCTGGAGCGGTCGGGGTTCAAGCGACTGCTGCCCACCCAGGCCCCCTACCGCTGGAACCTGCGGCGGCTGCGGCTCGGGCGGGTGCTGGACGTCGGCTGCGGGGTCGGCCGGAACCTGCAGCACTGCGCGGCGGGCAGCGTCGGCGTGGACCACAACGAGACCTCGGTGGCCACCGCCCGGGCGCGGGGTCTGGAGGCCTACACCGCGGCCGAGTTCGAGAGCGACGCGGGCCTCGCCCGGCCGGGCGCCTTCGACAGCATGCTGGTCGCGCACGTGCTGGAGCACCTGGACGAGGCCACCGGTGCGGAGCTGCTGAAGAGCTACCTTCCGAGTGTCCGCCCGGGCGGGCGGGTGGTACTGATCACTCCGCAGCCGGCCGGGTACCGCTCGGACCCGACGCACGTCCGCTTCGTCGACTTCGGTGGCCTGCGCGGGCACGCCGAGAACGCGGGGCTGGCCGTGCTGCACAGCTACTCCTTCCCGCTACCGGAGGCCGTGGGGCGGGTGTTCAAATACAACGAGTACGTACTGGTGGCCCGCCTCCCCTGAGCTGCGACCGCGCCCGGTCGCGGCTATTCGGTCACTTTCGGGCGGTACTATCCGCCCGTGTGCCGGCTCCGGACCGCCCATGGTCGGCCCGAGACCGGTCGCCAAGCCCCCGATGAAAGGCCCGCGCAGCCGATGGCCCCCCGCCTCTCCGTCGTCGTCCCGATCTACAACGTCGAGCGCTATCTGGAGGAGTGTCTGGACTCGATCGCGGCACAGACGTATCCCGACTTCGAGTGCGTCATGGTGGATGACGGCTCCAAGGACGGCAGCGCGGCCATCGCCGAGGCGTACGCCGCCAAGGACGCGCGGTTCCGGCTGGTGCGGCAGGAGAACAAGGGCCTGGGCGCGGCCCGCAACACCGGCTACCGGCACATCGCCGAGGGCACCGAGTTCCTGGCCTTCGTGGACAGCGACGACACCCTGCCGCCCAGCGCGTACGAGCTGATGATCGGCACCCTGAACGAGACCGGCTCGGACTTCGCCACCGGCAACGTGCTGCGCTTCCGCGCGATCGGGTACTACCAGTCGGGGGGGCACCGCAAGCCGTTCAAGGAGACCAGGCTGCGGACCCACATCACCGAGATCCCCTCGCTGGTGACCGACCGCACCGCGTGGAACAAGGTCTACCGCCGCTCGTTCTTCGACACCGCCGGTGTGCTCTACCCCGAGGGCATCCTGTACGAGGACGCGCCGGTCAGCGTGCCGCACCACTACCTCGCCCGCAGCGTGGACGTGCTCTCCGAGCCGATCTACCACTGGCGCGAGCGCGAGGTCGGCGAGATGTCGATCACGCAGATGCGGACCAACCCCAAGGGCCTGATCGACCGGGTGAAGTCGATGGAGCTGGTCCGCGCCTGGCTGCTGGAGCAGCAGGACCCCAAGTACCGCCGCTACCTGCGCTCCTACGACGAGAACAACCTGGTCGAGGAGATCCCGATGTTCTTCTCCTCGGTGCTGGAGGGGGACCAGGACTACCGCGACGCCTACCGGGAGTGCGTCAGCCGGCTGCTGCGCGCGATCGGCCCCGAGCAGGTCCGCAAGCTGCGCGCACCGTTGCGGCTCAAGTACCACCTGACCCTGCAGGGGCGGATGGACGAGCTCGTCGAGCAGTTGCGCTTCGAGAAGGACAGCAACGGAGCCGCCCCGGCGCGCGGTCTGCTCCGCCCGTACGCCGACTACCCGTTCCTGCGCGGCGGCCGCAAGAGCGTGCCGACCGACGTGCTGCGGCTGGACAACGCGCTGGTGATGCGCAGCCGGCTGTACGACTCCGCCTGGGAGGACGGCAAGCTGCGGATCACCGGGCACGCCTTCCCCGAGCACCTCGGTGCCGAGCACAAGCACGACATGGTCAAGGTGCTGGTGCTGCGCGAGGCCAAGGGGCACCGGGTGCTGGCCGTGCAGACCAGGGCGATGTACAGCCCGGAGGCCACCGCCAGCTCCCCGCACGACCTCTACAGCTGCGACTGGGCCGGCTTCACCGCGGTGATCGACCCGGGGCGCCTCAAGAGCCGGGGCCGTTGGAAGGACGGCTCCTGGCGGGTGCTGATCGCCGGTTTCGGCAAGGGCGGCGTCTACAAGGGCCGGATCTCCGGCGGCTGGAGCGACACCGCAGAGTACCCGCCGGTGCACTGGGTCGAGGACGACGTCCGGATCGTGCCCTGGCTCAAGGACAACCACGTCTACCTGCGGGTCGAGCAGGTCCGGGCCCGTGCGGTGCAGGTGGACTCGGCCGGCGGCGAGGTGCACCTGGCCGGCTCGGTGCGCTCCGGTGCCGACCTGGCCGGCGCCGAACTGCGGCTCAAGCACGTCGAGTCGGACCGGGAGCTGCTCTTCCCGCTGAAGCTCGGCACGCCCGCCGGGCGGACCGTACCGTTCACCGCGAACTTCCCGATCGCCGAGCTGACCGCCGTCCGCGAGGCCTGGGACGCGCTCGACCCGTCCTCCGCCGACCGGATGCGCGACCGCTGGGACACCGAACTGCGGATGGCCGACGGCTCCACCGTGCCGTTGGTGATAGACGACCGCCGGGCGCCGGCCCAGCTGAACGTGCCGATCGACCACCGGTCGGCCGGGGCGGCTTCCGGCACCGCGCGCGGCGGTCGGCGGGCGCTCTACTCCAAGCCCTCCCCCAGCGGGTACCTCCAGTTCTGTGACCAGGCGCTGCAGCCGGTCGTCGAGGAGGTCACGGCCGCCCGGGACGACGACGGCTTCCTGCTCAGCGGCAGCTTCCCGCTGCCGGGCACGCACCGGTACGAGCTGGTGATCCGGCACAACTGGCAGGAGGAGGAGCACAGTTACCCGGTGGAGATCGCCGAGGGCCGGTTCCGGGCCGCGCTGCCCGCCGTGCCCACCGCCTCCTTCGCCGGACAGGTACCGCTGCGCCGGGGCACCTGGGAGGTCTTCTTCCGGCCGGCCGGCGCCGCCGCCGACGGCGCCTGGCCGCAGGTGGTGCTGGCGCCGTCCTGCCACGGCTCGCTGCCGCTGGAGGTGGAGGCCAGGGGCAAGCGGATCGCCCTGGAGCGCCGCCGCCACGACATCCTCTCTCTGGAGGCGCACGCCGACCTGCTGCCGGAGGAGCGCAGCGGCTACCGGCAGCGGCAACTGCGCCATGAGTTCGCCGAGTTCCAGCGCCGTCCGCTGACCGACACGGTGCTCTACCTCGCCTCCAGGACCGGGCGGTACGGCGGCTCGCCGCGCGCCGTGCACGAGGAACTGGTCCGCCGCGGCGAGAAGCTGCGTCACCTGTGGACCGCGGACGACCGGCAGGCCGACCTGCCGCGGACCGCGGAGTCGATCCGGTGGGAGTCCACCGAGTGGTTCGAGGCGCTGGCCACCGCCAAGTACGTGGTGACCGGCGACCATCTGCCCGAGTTCTTCGAGCGCCGCCCGGGCCAGGTGGTGCTGCAGACCTGGCACGGCACCCCGCTGAAGCGGATCGGCCACGACTTCGAGAAGGTCTGGTTCACCGACGCCCAGTACCTGCGGCACCTGGAGCACGAGGTACCGCAGTGGAGTCTGCTGGTCGCGGCCAACCGCTGGTCGGCGCCGGTGCTGCGGCGGGCCTTCCGCTACCAGGGCGAGATCCTGGAGAGCGGCTACCCGCGCAACGACCTGCTGTTCGCCTCGGACCGGGAGAAGACCGCCGAGCGGGTGCGCGAGCGGCTCGGCCTGCCCGAGGGCAGGAAGGTGGTGCTGTACGCGCCGACCTTCCGCGAGGACCGGCGCCGCCCGCAGGGCGGCTACCAGCTGGACCTGCGGCTCGACCTGGCCGCCGCGCAGGCCGCCCTCGGCGAGGACCAGGTGCTGCTGGTCCGCGGCCACGAGGTGATGTGCGGCCAGATCCCGGGCGCCGGCAACGGCTACCTCTGGGACGTCGGCACCTACCCCGACATGGCCGAACTGCTGCTGATCGCCGACGTGCTGGTCACCGACTACTCCTCGGCGATGTTCGACTTCGCCAACACCGGCCGCCCGATGCTCTTCTTCACCCATGACCTCGCCCACTACCGGGACAACCTGCGCGGCTTCAGCTTCGACTTCGAGGCCGAGGCCCCGGGGCCGCTGCTCGCCACCTCCGGCCAACTCATCGACGCCCTGGGCCGGGTGGACGCACTCGCCGCCGAACACGCCGACAGGTACGCCGCGTTCCGCGAACGCTACTGCGACCTGGACGACGGCCAGGCCTCGGCCCGAGTGGTGGATGCCCTGCTGGAGAACTGAGCCGAAAAATCAAAAATAAAAACTGAACATAATGGCGGCCGGGCAGCTTTCCGAAAGCCCGGCCGCCACATTTCCGCTGTCAATTTGAAAATTGACCCGCCCGTCGGCCGTGGTGTGAGATAACGGGATATCAGCAGGGCTCTCGACTCCCGCAGCGCGAAGGGCATTGAGGTGCCTCGACCTTCCTTTGCCAGATCCCTCGTATTCTCCGTCCCGCTCCCCCGCCGGGCGGCGCTCACCGGCCCGGCCGATCCCGCCCCCCGGATGGGCATCCGCTCCGCCGCCTGGGTCGACGGACTGCTCGAACTGGTCGGCCACGCCCACGTCCCCGGACGCAGCGCCGACCGCCTCGGCACCGCCCGCACCCTGATCACCCTGCACCGCCCCGGCCGCCGCCGGCTCACCGTGCTGCGCACCACCCCCCGTTACCTCCCCGAGATCACCGACGAACTCGCCGAAGGAGGCCTCAACCTCGACTGGGCCGGGTTCGCGGTCCGGATCGATCCGGCGCTGCTGCGGCGCGGCGGTCACTGGGAGGACGGCGTCTGGCGGATCGGCGGCCTGCTGCTGGACGGGCTGCGCCCTTGGCCCGGCGACTTCACCGCCCACTGGTGCGGCTCGGGCGAGTACCCGCCCGCCGCCTGGGTGGCCGAGGGCGTACAGGCCATCCCGTACTTCCGGGGCGGCCAGCTGTGCCTACGGGTGGAGACCGCCCGCGCCCGGGTCAGCGCCACCCGCACCGTCGGGGACAGCATCGAACTGGCCTGTCTGAGCAGCCGACGGGCGGAGGGGGCGACCGTCCGGCTCAACCACCGCCAGTCCCCGGCCGTCATCGCGCTGCCCGTGCTGCCCGGTCCGGGCCGCAGCCTCACCGTCCGGATCCCGCTCGGCGCCTTCGAGCTCAGCGGCCGCCCCGAGCCCGACCCGGCCGAGACCGCGCACTGGGACCCGGTCCTGCACTACCCGGACGGCCGGACGGAGCCCCTGGTGCTCGACCACCCGTCGGGCGGCCTGGCCGCCCAGTTCGCGCTCCCCGCCCCCGGCCGCACCCTGCGCCTTAAGCACCTCGCCGACAGCCATCTACAGCTGTGCGAGCAGCGCTGCGTCCCGGTGGCGGACACCGTCGCCGCCATCCCCGAGGGCTTTCTGCTCACCGGCCACTTCCCGCAGCCCGGGGCGGGGCCGCACGAACTCGTGCTGCGCCACGGCGGCGGCCTGGACGAGCAGTCGATCGGCGTCGAACCGCTCGCGGGCGGCCGGTTCCAGGCCCGGCTGCCGATCACCGCCCCCACCTCGTACGGCGGTCGGCTACCGCTGCGCAAGGGCGTCTGGGACGTCCTGATCCGGCCCGCAGGCGACCCCGGGGGCGAGCAGCCGGTGGCGCTGGCCCCCGACGTGCTGCACGTGCTGCCGCTGGCGGCCGAGGCCCGGGGCAAGCGGGTCCTGCTGCAGCGGCGCTGGCACGACACCCTGATCGTGGACTCCACCCCCGTCCTGCCCGCCGCCGAGCGCAGCGCCCACCGCCAGCTCGGACTCCGCTCCCAGAGCTACCCGGCGGCCAGGGTGGAACCGCTGCGCGAAGCCGTGCTGTACGACGTCTTCGGCGGGCGCGGGTACGCCGACTCCCCGCGCGCGGTCCACGCCGAACTGGCCCGGCGCGCCAGCGGGCTGCGCCACCTGTGGACGGTGGACGACGCGCAGGCCGAACTCCCCGACGGCGTCGAGGCGGTGACCGTCTGGAGCGCCGAGTGGTACGAGGCCCTGGCCACCTGCCGCTACCTGGTCGGAAACACCCACTTCCCCGAGTTCGTCCGGCGCCGGGACGGCCAGGTCCTGCTGCAGACCTGGCACGGCACCCCACTGAAACGGATCGCCCACGACGTCGCCACCGGCTGGCTGGACGGCGACGGCTACCTGCGTCGCCTCGCCCAGGAGGTGCCGCAGTGGAGCCTGCTGCTGTCCCCCAACTCCTTCAGCACCCCGATCCTGCGCCGGGCCTTCCGCTACGACGGCGAGATCCTGGAGAGCGGCTACCCGCGCAACGACCTGCTCGCCCGCCCGGACGCCGCGCTGGCCGCGGCCGTGCGCCGGCGGCTGGGCATCCCGGAGGGCAGACGGGTCGTGCTGTATGCGCCCACCTGGCGCGAGGACGCCAGGAGCGGTGACGGCTACCGGCTGGACCTGCGGCTCGACCCTCAGGCGGCGCGCCGGGCGCTGGGGGCGGACCACGTCCTGCTGGTCCGGCCGCACTCGCACGTGCTCCAGCGGTGTCCCGGCCGCGGGGACGGCTTCCTGTACGACGTCGGCGACTACCCCGACACGGCCGAACTGCTGCTGATCGCCGACGTGCTGGTCACCGACTACTCCTCGGTGATGTTCGACTTCGCCAACACCGGCCGCCCGATGCTCTTCTTCACCCACGACCTCGCCCACTACCGGGACGACCTGCGCGGTTTCTACTTCGACTTCGAGGCCGAGGCGCCGGGCCCGCTGCTCGCCACCTCCGGCCAACTCATCGACGCCCTGGGCCGGGTGGACGCACTCGCCGACGAACACGCCGACAGGTACGCCGCGTTCCGCGAACGCTACTGCCACCTCGACGACGGCCGGGCCGCTGGGCGGGTCGTGGACGCCCTGCTGGAGCACCGCTAGCCGCACGGGTCCGGTGCCCCGGAAGTCTCACCCCTGGCCGAAGAGGTAGCCGCGCCAGGGCCGCCAGACCTCGTCCGCGTCGAAGCGGGACAGGCAGAACCCCAGCACGTCGAAGGCGGCGTGAAAGGTCCGGGCCTTCTCGTACGCCGCGTCGAGGACCTCGTCGGGAAGGCCGTGGGCGACCGTGACGTGCGGGTGGTACGGGAAGGCGAGCTCACGGGCGAGCGGCCCGGAGCGGACGGCGGCCTCCAGCACCCGGCACTCCTGGGCGCCCTCCTCCACCCGGATGAAGACCACCGGGGAGACCGGGCGGAAGGTGCCGCTGCCCTGGAGCAGCATCGGGAAGACGGCGTGTTCGGCGGCGACCGCGCTCAGGTGCTTCTCGATGTCGGGCAGCCGCTCGCACGGGACCTCGGTCGGCGGCAGCAGGGTGACATGGGTGGGTATCGAACGGGCGAGCGGGTCACCGTGGCCGTCGCGGGCGTCCTGGATAGCACTGCCGTACGGCTCCGGGACGGTTATGGACACACCGATGGTGACGGCCTCCGGGAGGTCGCCACCACCGGGAAGTGAGCGCGAGGGCATCAGCGCGTCAGCGCTTCGGCGCCAGGAAGCCGATGCGGTCGTAGACCGTCGCCAGGGTCTGCGAGGCGACCTCGCGGGCCTTCTCGGCGCCGAGGCCGAGCACCCGGTCCAGCTCGGCCGGGTCGTCCAGGTAGGTCTTGGTCCGGACCTGGAACGGGGTGACCCACTCGGTGAACAGCTCGGCCAACTCGGTCTTCAGGGCGCCGTACATCTTGCCCTCGAAGTGCTCGACCAGCTGCTCGATCGACTGGCCGCTGAGCGCGGAGTGGATCCGCAGCAGGTTGGAGACGCCGGCCTTGTTCTCCTCGTCGTAGGAGACCACGGTGTCGGTGTCGGTGACGGCGCTCTTGAACTTCTTGGCGCTGACCTTGGGCTCGTCCAGCAGGTTGATCAGACCCTTGGGCGAGGCGGCCGACTTGCTCATCTTCGCGGTCGGGTCCTGGAGGTCCTGGATCTTCGCCGTCTCCTTGAGGATGTACGGCTCCGGCACCGTGAAGGTCGGGCTGTAGCGGGTGTTGAAGCGGTCGGCGAGGTCGCGGGTGAGCTCCAGGTGCTGGCGCTGGTCCTCGCCGACCGGGACGGCGTCCGCCTGGTAGAGCAGGACGTCCGCGACCATGAGGACCGGGTAGGTGAACAGGCCGACCGTGGTGCTCTCGGCGCCGTGCCGGGTGGACTTGTCCTTGAACTGGGTCATCCGGGAGGCCTCGCCGAAGCCGGTGAGGCAGTTCATCACCCAGGCGAGCTGCGCGTGCTCGGGCACGTGCGACTGGACGAAGAGGGTGCAGTGCTCCGGGTCCAGGCCGGCGCCGAGCAGCTGCGCGGCGGAGATCCGGGTGTTCTGGCGCAGCGCCTCCGGGTCCTGCGACACGGTGATCGCGTGCAGGTCGACCACCATGTAGAAGGCGTCGTTCTCCCTCTGCAGGTCGACCCATTGGCGCACTGCGCCCAGGTAGTTGCCCAGGTGGAAGGAGCCTGAGGTGGGCTGGATGCCGGAGAGCACCCGGGGACGGTCCTTCACCGGACCGGTGACCGCTGCGTTGACCATGTGGGCCATTGTTCCAGCTCCACCTCCCGGTCAGGAAACGTCTGCGCCTGGAGGGTCGGACAGTGTGACCGCACTCACCTTGATGCGTTCGATCCGGCGGCCGTCGAGCTTGGCCACGGTTAGCCGCACCCCGTCCTCGGTGACGGTCTGGTCGCCCGCCTTCGGCAGCCGTCCGAGCGCGCTCACCAGGTAGCCCGCCACGGTCTCGTACGGGCCCTCGGGGAGGGTGACGCCGGTCTCCTCGGCGAAGTCAGCGAGGTTGAGCAGGCCGTCCAGCTCCATGCCGCCGCCGTCCAGCCGGCGGGTGGCGGTGGTGTCCTGGGCGTCGTACTCGTCGCGGATCTCGCCGATCACCTCCTCGACCAGGTCCTCCAGGGTGACGATCCCGGCGGTGCCGCCGTACTCGTCCACCACGATGGCCAGGTGGTGGCCCTCGCGACGCATCTCGCTCATCGCCTCCAGCACCCGCTTGGTGGCGGGCAGCAACTTGACCGGGCGGGCGATGTCGCGGATCCGCACCGCCTGACCGCCCTTGGCGCCGTACAGGTCGCGGACGTGCACGAAGCCGACCACGGCGTCGTACGAGCCCTCGACCACCGGGTAGCGGGAGTGCGGGGCGGAGGCGGCCTCCTCGCGGACCTCGGTGAGCACCCGGTCGGCGTCCAGGAAGGTGACCTCGGTGCGCGGCACCATCACCTCGCGCAGCTGGCGTTCCCCGGCGGCGAACACGTCGGCGATCAACGCCCGCTCGTCACTGCCGAGTTCGGTGTTGGCGGCGACCAGTCCGCGCAGTTCCTCCGAACTCATGCTGCCGCGCCCGGCCTTCGGATCGCTGCCGAGCAGCCGGACCATGAGGTTGGTGGAGTGCCCGAGCAGCCAGATCACCGGGCGCAGCGCCACGGACATCACGTCGACCACCGGTGCGGCCAGCACCGCGATGGAGTCGGCACGTTGCAGGCCGATCCGCTTGGGGGTCAACTCGCCCAGCACCAGCGAGACATAGCTGATCACCAGGGTCAGCCCGACCAGCGCCACGGCGTCCGCGATTCCCGGGGCCAGGCCCAGCCGGGCGATGTAGGGGGCGGCCTTGCCGGCCAGCGTGTCCGCGCCGAAGGCGGCGGACAGGAAGCCCATGCAGGTGACCCCGACCTGGACGGCGGCCAGGAACCTGTTGGGGTCGGCGGCGAGGTGTGCGGCCCGGACGGCGCCCCTGGTGCCGCGCGCCTCCAGCTCGCGGATCTGGCCCTCGCGCAGCGAGATCAGTGAGATCTCGGCGACGTTGAACAGGCCGCCCAGCATGATGAAGACCAGGACGAGGGCAGCGTCCTGCAGGGTTTCGCTCACATCGGTTCAGTCTACGGCCGCGGCCGGGCGCCTCCCGTTATTCCTCACGAGCCAAAAGGCTCGTGAGGGGGGTGGGTGGCACCCGGCCGCGTCATGCCGCGGGAGCGGCTCAGATGAGGCCGAGCTCCTGGACCGCGTCGCGCTCCTCGATCAGCTCGCCGACCGAGGCGTCGATGCGGGCGCGGGAGAACTCGTTGATCTCCAGGCCCTGGACGATCTCGAACTTGCCGTCCTTGCAGGTGACCGGGAAGGAGGAGATGATGCCCTCCGCCACGCCGTAGGAGCCGTCGGAGACGATGCCCATCGAGGTCCAGTCGCCCTCGGCGGTGCCGTTGACCCAGGTGTGCACGTGGTCGATGGCGGCGTTGGCGGCCGACGCGGCCGAGGAGGCGCCACGGGCGTCGATGATGGCGGCACCGCGCTTGGCGACGGTCGGGATGAACTCCTCGGCCAGCCACTTCTCGTCGTTGACCTCGGCGGCGGCGTTCTTGCCGGCGACCTCGGCGTGGAAGATGTCCGGGTACTGGGTGGCCGAGTGGTTGCCCCAGATGGTCATGCGCTTGACCTCGTTGACGGTGACGCCGAGCTTCTTGGCCAGCTGGGCGACCGCACGGTTGTGGTCCAGGCGGGTCATCGCGGTGAAGCGGTCGGCCGGGACGTCCGGCGCGTTGCGCTGGGCGATCAGGGCGTTGGTGTTGGCCGGGTTGCCGACGACCAGGACCTTGATGTCGTCCGCGGCGTGGTCGTTGATGGCCTTGCCCTGCGGGCCGAAGATGCCGCCGTTGGCCTGCAGCAGGTCGCCACGCTCCATGCCGGCGGTGCGCGGACGGGCGCCGACCAGCAGCGCGACGTTCGCGCCGTCGAAGGCCTTGTTGGCGTCGTCGGTGATGGTGATGTCGCGCAGCAGCGGGAACGCGCAGTCGTCCAGCTCCATCGCGGTGCCCTCGGCGGCCTTGACGCCCTGCGGGATCTCCAGCAGGCGGAGGTTCACCGGCACGTCGGCGCCGAGCAGGTGGCCCGAGGCGATGCGGAAGAGCAGCGCGTAGCCGATCTGGCCGGCCGCTCCGGTGACGGTGACGTTGACGGGGGTGCGGGTCATTTTTACCTTCTCCAGCAAATCGCCAGTGCCCCAGGCACATCGGCGCTGGAGCCGAGGATGATCTCTCGACATCGAGAGATCCGCCGTCAGGTTATCGCAAGGCGTCCTCCCGGAGCGCGTACGGGCCCGGTTGTTGCGTCACAGACGCACCGGGCCCCGCCCGCGGTGCGGACGGGGCCTCGGCGCCCGACGGGAGGGACTGTGCTCAGTAGTGCCGGCGGCCGATGAGCTGGCCGATGTTGTCCAGTACGGACAGGTGCAGCCAGGGGTCCGGCTGGGTCACCAGGGTCAGCAGCACGATCACCGCTCCGAGGAAGCTCAGCACCGAGATGTCGGTGAACCGGCTGCGCACCGCCAGCATGCCGACCTCCGGCAGCAGCAGGCGCAGCACGGCGGCCAGCAGCAGCGAGCCGCCGACCGTGAGCAGCCCGGCCTTCGTCAGCAGACCGGACTTGGAGTCGCCGAACCAGGCGATGGCGAGTCCGGTGCAGGCCACCGCCAGGACCAGCGTTATCGGCCACTGCCGGACCGGCAGGGGGTGGCTGTAGTGCAGCGCCGTCCCCGAGCCCTCGGGGGGCAGGGTGCCCGTGGTCTTCACCGGCCGACGCCTCGACCGGTTCACCTTGATCCCCATCCGGCTCAGCGACCGGCGCGGCGCTCGGCCGCCTCGACGATGTTGTTGAGCAGCATCGCGCGGGTCATCGGGCCGACCCCGCCGGGGTTCGGGGAGATCCAGGCGGCCACCTCGGCCACGCCCGGGTCCACATCGCCGACGATCTTGCCCTCGGCGTCCCGGCTGACGCCCACGTCCAGCACGGCCGCACCCGGCTTGACGTCCTCCGGCTTGACCAGGTGCGGCACACCGGCGGCGGCCACGATGATGTCGGCCTTGCGCAGGTGGTAGGCCAGGTCACGGGTGCCGGTGTGGCACAGGGTGACGGTGGCGTTCTCGCTCTTGCGGGTGAGCAGCAGACCGATCGAGCGGCCCACGGTGATGCCGCGGCCGAGCACGACCACCTCGGCACCGTTGATCTCGACCTTGTGCCGGCGCAGCAGCTCCACGATGCCCAGCGGGGTGCACGGCAGCGGGCCCTCGATGCCCAGCGCGAGGCGGCCCAGCGAGGTGGGGTGCAGACCGTCGGCGTCCTTGTCCGGGTCCATCAGCTCCAGGACCGGGTTCTGGTCCAGTCCCTTGGGCAGCGGCAGCTGGACGATGTATCCGGTGCACGCCGGGTCGGCGTTGAGCTCGCGGACGACGTCCTCCACGTCCTGCTGGGTGGCGGTCGCGGGCAGCTCGCGCTGGATGGAGGCGATGCCGACCTCCGCGCAGTCCCGGTGCTTGCCGTTGACGTACCAGCGGCTGCCCGGGTCGTCGCCGACCAGGACGGTGCCGAGGCCGGGGACGATGCCCCGTTCCTTGAGAGCCGCGACGCGCACGGCCAGTTCGGACTTGATCGCGGCGGCGGTGGCCTTGCCATCGAGAATCTGGGCAGTCATGGCCCCATTGTCCTGGATCCCCCCCGGTGCCCGCGTCACCGCCCCGGCGGCGTCGGAAGTACCGTTCGGGAGGACGTAGCGTGGGTTTCGGGTTGCGGTTGCGCCACAGTTGGGCGCCGCGCCGGAACTCGGCTGGACACCGCCGCGCGGGCCGGTTGACGATAGGGACTTGTAATCTCCGCCGCCGCTCGCTACGTCCGTGACGGGCCGTAGGAGACGACGGGGAGATCCCGGGGGAAGAGAAACAAGTGAGCAATCCGTACCAGACGCCGCCGTCCGATCCGTACGGCGGATACGGCGGCCCGCCGCAACAGCCCTACGGCGCACCGCAGTACCAGCAGCAGCCGCAGCCCGGCTACGGCTACCCGCAGCAGCCGGTGCCGCAGCAGCCGTTCACGGCCCCGCCGTTGGCGCAGACACCGCAGCGGGACTCCTACGCCACCGCCTCGGTGGTGCTCGGCTTCCTCGCCATCGTGCTCTCCTGCGCCTACCTTGGCTTTCTCGGACTGATCGGACTCGGCCTCGGCATCGCCGCGCTGAACCGCTCGGCCGCCACCGGGACGGGCCGGGGCGTGGCGGTCGGAGGGATCGTGCTCAACGCCCTGGGCATCCTGATCTCCGTCGCCATGGTCGTCCTCTTCACGGTCATCTACAAGTAGCCGTGTCCGCCACTACTGTGACGGTGCTGCGGGACCGCTGGCGCCGCTCGGAGGAGCGGCTGTCGGGGGCGGTTCTGCGAGTGCTGCTGCGCGGGGGAGGCGGTGCGGCGGCCGCCCTGGCGGTGGCCCGACTGCACGACGTGCACGACCCGGGAGCGCTGTGCATGCTGCGCCGGTTCACCGGGATCCCCTGCCCGGGCTGCGGCAGCACCACGGTCTTCATCGAGGCGGGGCACGGCAATTGGGCGGCCGCGCTGGCGGCCAACCCGGTCACCGTGGTGGCGGCCATCGGCTTGCTGTTCGCCCCGCTCGGCCCCGGGCGCTGGTGGTGGCAGCTGCCGAACGGCCGTCGGAACGTCCTGCTGGGCACGGCGTTGACGGTCTCCTGGCTGTGGCAGCTGCACCGGTTCGGCTTCCTCCATCTCTGAGGTCGCGTCGGCGCTCCTCATGCGCACGGATTTCCGGGCGATGCCGACCCTGTCTCGGTGTCAGCCCGGTCCGCTAAGGTCCCACCCGGTCGGCACGCTCAACTGCCCGTCCGCACCGGGATTCTCCTGTCCCACCCGTCCCAACATCCCAAACCGCTCGGAGGCACCGATGAGCTACCCGCCCGACCCGAACAACCCGTACGGCCAGCAGCCCCCGCAGCCCGGCTACGGCTACCCGCAGCAGTCCCCGCCGCCCGCCCCGGGCTACGGCTACCCGCAGCAGCAGGCCCCGGCCCCGGGTTACGGCGCCCCGCAGCCCGGCTACGGCGCACCGCAGCCCGGCTACGGCGGCATCCCGCAGCAGCCGGGTCCGTACGGCAACGCCGGCATGGTGCAGAACTTCTACGCCGGCTGGGGCAGCCGGGTGGTCGCCCGCATCATCGACTCGATCGTGATCGGCATCATCCCCGGCATCATCCTGTTCGTGCTGAAGCCGAAGACCAAGGTCGACTGTTCGGCGCTCATGTCGCCGGGCGGCCACTGCGTCACCACCACCACCGGTGGCGTCAACCCGGCCGTCTACAACGTGGTCCAGGGCGCGATGATGATCCTCATCTGGGCGATCCTGGCCCTGATGAAGAGCCAGATGGGCCAGTCGCTGGGTCAGAAGGCCGTCAACATCCGCATGGTCCGCGAGGACAGCGGCCAGCCGCTGGGCTTCGGTGCCGCCTTCGCCCGCGAGGCACTGCACCTGCTGGACGAGCTCAGCTGCTGCGTCGGTTTCCTGTGGCCGCTGTGGGACGCCAAGAAGCAGACCTTCTCCGACAAGATCATGGGCACCGTGGTCGTCAAGTCGCAGTAACTGTCCGGCGGTTACCGCAGGCGAGAGGCCCTGCACTCCCGAGCGGAGGGCAGGGCCTCTGCCTTGGACCGGCCGGCGACAGGGCCTGTCCGAAGCCGGCCGGGGCCGGCCGGAACCGAAAGGCCCCGGCCGGCCCGGCATCAGTGGAAGAAGTGCCGGGTGCCGGTGAAGTACATCGTCACCCCGGCCTCGGCGGCGGCCGCGATCACCAGCTCGTCGCGGATCGAACCGCCCGGCTGGACAATGGCCTTGACCCCGGCGGCGATCAGGATCTCCGGGCCGTCCGGGAACGGGAAGAAGGCGTCGGAGGCCGCGTACGAGCCCTTGGCCCGCTCGCCGGCCCGCTCGACCGCCAGCTTGCAGGAGTCCACCCGGTTGACCTGGCCCATGCCGACGCCGACCGAGGCGCCGTCCTTGGCCAGCAGGATCGCGTTGGACTTGACGGCCCGGCAGGCCCGCCAGGCGAAGGCCAGCTCTGCCAGCTCGGCTTCGGACAGCGCCTCACCGGTGGCCAGGGTCCAGGTCGACGGGTCGTCGCCCTCGGCGTGGATCCGGTCGGTCTCCTGCAGCAGCACACCGCCGGAGATCGGACGGGCCTCCTTGCGGTTGCACGGGGCGTCCGGGGCGACCAGCACCCGGATGTTCTTCTTCTGGGCCAGCACCTCGACCGCGCCGTCCTCGTAGGCGGGGGCGACGACGACCTCGGTGAAGATGGGCGCGATCTGCTCGGCCAGCTCCACGGTGACCGGACGGTTGACCGCGATCACACCGCCGTAGGCGGAGACCGGGTCGCACTCGTGCGCCTTGCGGTGCGCCTCGGCGACGTCCTTGCCGACGGCGATGCCGCACGGGTTGGCGTGCTTGATGATCGCGACGGCCGGCTCGGTGTGGTCGTACGCGGCCCGGCGGGCCGCGTCGGTGTCCACGTAGTTGTTGTAGGACATCTCCTTGCCGTGCAGCTGCCGGGCGCCCGCTAGGCCGCCGCTGCCGTCGGTGTAGAGCGCCGCCGCCTGGTGCGGGTTCTCGCCGTAGCGGAGCACGTTCTGGCGCTCGAAGGCGGAGCCGAGGAAGGCCGGGAAGGCGCTCTCGGACTCGGTGTAACCCGAGGTCTCGAACCAGTTGGCCACCGCCACGTCGTAGGCGGCGGTGTGCGCGAAGGCGGCGGCCGCCAGGCGCTTGCGGGTCAGCAGGTCGAAGCCGCCGGAGCGGACGGCGTCCAGGACGTCGCCGTACCGGGCCGGGTCGACCACCACGGCCACCGAGGGGTGGTTCTTGGCGGCGGCGCGGACCATCGACGGGCCACCGATGTCGATCTGCTCGACGCACTCGTCCGGGGTGGCGCCGGAGGCGACGGTGGCCTTGAACGGGTAGAGGTTCACCACGACCAGGTCGAAGGGCTCGATCTCCAGCTCGGCCAGCTGGGCCCGGTGCGTCTCGAGGCGCAGGTCGGCGAGCACGCCGGCGTGCACGCGGGGGTGCAGCGTCTTCACGCGCCCGTCCAGGCACTCCGGGAAGCCGGTCAGCTCGGAAACCTCGGTCACCGGGACGCCGGCGGCGGCGATCCGGCCGGCGGTCGAACCGGTGGAGACGATGGCGACCCCGGCGGCGTGCAGGCCCTGGGCGAGCTCCTCCAGACCGGTCTTGTCGTACACGCTGATCAGCGCGCGGCGGATCGGCCTCACGTTCTCGGAGACGGGGGGCGTGGTGGAGCTGGCACTCATGCTCCCACCTCGCTGCGCTCGGCGGGCGCTGCGCGCCGGGCACCCCGCTCGATGATTCCTTCGCTGCGCTCACTCATGTGCCGGGATCCATACCTTTCGGTCCTCGATGCGGTGACCTTCGCGGGCCAGGCGGCCCACGACGTCGACGAGCAGGGTGCGCTCGACAGTCTTGATGCGCTCGTGCAGCGCTTCGCCGCCATCGGCGTAGTCGGCGTCCTCGACCTGGACGACGCCCTGCGCGATGATCGGCCCGGTGTCCACTCCGGCGTCGACCAGGTGGACGGTGCAGCCGGTGACCTTCACCCCGTACGCCAGCGCGTCGGTGACACCGTGAGCGCCGGGGAAGGAAGGCAGCAGGGCGGGGTGGGTGTTGACGATCCGTCCGGAGAACGCGGTGAGGAACTCGGCGCCGAGGATCTTCATGAAGCCGGCCGAGACCACCAGGTCCGGCTGGTAGCCGAGGACCGAGGCGGTCAGCGCGCGGTCCCAGTCGGCGCGCTCGGCATGGTCCTGGACCCGCTGGACGAAGGTGGGGATGCCCGCCTGCTCGGCACGCCCCAGCCCCGCGATCCCGGTCCGGTCGGCGCCCACGGCGACGATCTCCGCTCCGAACGCCGGGTCGTCGGCGGCGTCGATCAGCGCCTGCAGATTGGTGCCGGAACCGGAGACCAGGACCACCAGACGGGCCGGTCCCGGCGTACGCGGCGGGAAGACTTGGGCGGAAGCAGCGGCCACTGCGCGATTCTCCGTACGTCGTTGCTCGCTGGTACATCCACCGTCGGTGGGGCCACTACGAGCGGCGAACATGTCATGAGCGGATCCTGGTTGCCGGGACGCGCGCTGCACTGCCGGGGCCCCGGGAACCCTTCCGAGCTGCTGACCGTCACCACGATAACGGCTGGTCGGAGGCCTTCCGTACGCACCTGGCAGCGCTACGCGCGTAGTTGAGACGGGGATCTCGATGATCGGCTCGGCCGCTCCGCGGGTGCGGAGCACCGACCGGCTCCGCGGACCCCGCGCACCCCGGGGTGGCGCAGGTCGGCAGGGCGGCGTCAGGCCCGAGGCGGCCTGCGGGATCATTGGTTGCGCGGCCCCGCACCGACCCGTCCCCGACGGCGCACCGGCCCGCACCGATCGAACCGATCACACCGATCGCACCGACGAGAAGGAATGGCTGACCCGATGAGCAGCGGCGACGACACCGGCGAGCGCAACCCCTTCGCGCCCCCGCCGGCGGGCACCCCCGATCAGCCGTGGCAGCCGCGCACCCCGCAGCAGCCACCGGCCGCCCCCGAGGACGAGGACGACCGCCCCGCCGTACCGCCGCCGCACCCCTGGAGCCCGCACTACCAGGGCCGCTGGTCGGCCCCGCAGCCGCCGCAGACGCCGAAGTTCGATCCAGGCGACCCGCTGCAGCGCCGCTCCAGGTACGCCCTCAGCGCGGGCATGGGCGCCCTGTTCTGCGTGGTCACCGGCATCGCGTACGTGGCCCTGCTGCTCGGCGCGCTCGCCCTCTACTGGGGCATCAGCGCCCTGCGGGCCCCTCGGCAGGCCGCCGCTGCCACGGCCGACGGCACCGCCGGTACCGGCCGGGCCGGTGCACCCCCGATCGGCCCGCAGCCGGTCCGCCCGCAGACCCCGGCGGCCGTGGGCGGCCTGGTGACGGGGGGTGTCGCGGTGCTCTTCGTACTCAGCTTCCTCGGCGTCAACCTGTACTACCACGACTACGTGACCTGCGTGAGCGACGCCCTCACGGCCGAGGCCCAGCAGGGCTGCAGCCCGCTCGGCCCGAAGATCCTGGTCGACCTCTACAACGGCGCCAACCAGTAGCGGGGCATCCGCCGGGACGCGAGCGGACGGGTAGCCAGGCGGACGGGTAGTCGGGTGTGCGGGGCTCGTGCGGGCGGCGGGTAGCCGTGCGGGCGTGTCGGCAGGCGGTACGGATCGCGCGCAGGCGTGTCCTCCGGCCGCGTGGCCGCTCGCGCGGCTCCCGAGGCCCTGGTCGGCGTGGGTGCGGGGTCACGGCGTCGCTGCCCGGCCGCGGTGTCCGGGCGGCCTCCCGTGGCCCTGACGTTGTGCCCTGCCGTGGGGCGTTCAGCGCCGAGGGGGCAGGCGGTCGGCGGCGCGGGTCAGGGTGCGGTGGAGGGCCAGCCGGGTGAGAGCGGCGCGGCGGCGGGCGACAGTGGTGCACCGGCCCCACCAGGTGGGCGCGGTACCGCGGGTGAGCCACCAGCGGCCTAGCAGTGCCCCGGGCAGCGTGACCGCGGCCAGCCAGCCCGCGGCGGCCGGTCCGGCCAGCCACGGGACGGGCCCGAGTTCGGACATCCGCCCGCCCGCGAGCGCGCCACCCGACAGCCAGGCGCAGAGCGCGGCCCCGGCCCCGGTCAGCAGGGCGCTGCCGAGCGCCGCGACGGCGGTGGCCACCGGATGCCACGGCCGTGCGTCCGTCCCGGTCTCCGCACCGGTCGCCACCCCTGCCACCGGCTCCGGCTCAGGTCTGCCCTCCTCGTCCTGCACGGCCGTCCCGCCCCGCGCCGGCCTCCAGCTCCGTTCCCCGGCCGCCGCCCGGCCGATCAGCACCGCCGGCACCACCCCCGCGAACAGCGGAAGCGCGCACGCCGCCAGCCGCCAGCCCGCTCCGCCGGCCTCGGGCAACAGCGCGAAGAGCGGGAAGTCGGGCAGCGGGCCGAGCCGGGTGCCGGTCGGTGCGACGGCCGTGCCGGTGCCCACGGCGAAGCCCGGTCCGAGCGTGTACGAGGCGGCCCACAGCACCGCGTTGGGGAGCAGCAGCAGACAGGCGACGAGCAGCCCGGCGTACCCGGCCATGCTCTCGTCCACGGCCCGGGCCGATCGCCCGGTGGCACCGAGGCCGGTCAGCAGGGCGGCGAGCAGGAGCAGTCCGCCCGCCGCCACCAGGCCGGACCCCCCGGCCGCGGCGGCCCGGCGGATCGCGGGGCCGCCGCCGGTCGGCACGGCCCACGACGGCAACCAGGTCCGTGAGCGTACGCCGGAGCGTGCCGGCCACCAGCCGCACTCGGGGCGCGCCCCTCCGATGACCGTGCCACTCAGCAGCGCGGCGGCGGCCAGTACCGCGACGGCGACCATGTCGTACGCCGGGCGGGACCGGAACGGCCCCTCCCCGGCGCACCCGGAGACCACGGCCACCGCGACACCCAGATACCCGGCGCACACCATCAGGGGAGCCCGCCACTGGACCGGCTGGCGCCGTCCGACGTGCGCCCCCGTCCGGTAGAGCAGCGTCACGGTGAACAGGGTCGGCAGCAGCGGGGTGAGGGTCACCTGAGTCATCTGGTCGGCATCGGTCAGCGGCCCGCCGTGGCCGAGCAGCCAGAGCGCGCAGACCAGCCGCCCCGCACCGGAGGGCGTGTCGTCCGCGTACGGGGTCAGCACCCAGAGCCCGAGGACGGGGACACCGATCGCGGCAAGGGTGACCAGTCCCACCCGCACTCCGGTGAGCAGGTCGGCGATGACCGGACGGGCGCCCAATTCTCCCGGTACGTCCAGCATCGGACGGCCCATCAGCTGCGTCATGGGCCTCATGGTCCCAACTCCGACCCGTTGTGCCCCGTCAAGCGGCAAAACCTCGACGTGTCCCGGATTATTTGCTTATGTGCCAAGTTTGCACGCGTAGCCGCGCCAGGTGACGCGGTGACGACGACACCCGCAACGGCACGCAGTCACCCGGATGCCGCCAGACTGCTCCGGGTGCTGTCGCCGCGTGAGGCCCAGATCCTGGCCATGCTGGCTGCCGGTACCGAGCTCCAGGCCGTCGCCTGGGAACTCGGCATCGCCTCGAACACGGCGCGCAGCCACCTGACCCGGGCCGTGCGGAAGCTGGGCCTGCGGACCAAGGAGGAGGCCGTCGCCCTGGCGGCCGTCCTCGTCGCACCGGGCCCGGCACCGTCCGCCGACCGGGCGCAGGCGGCGGCCCCGACGGACGCCCTGGACACGGCAGGACCGAGCGACGCTCAGGACGCGGGCCCGGACGGCACGCAGGGCGCAGCTGGCACGGCCGGTGCTCGGGAGGCGGGTCGGGCCGGCGCGAAGGGCACGGCTGGCACGGCCGGTGCCCGGGACGCCACGGACTCGGACGAGGCGCAGCACACCGCAGTCCCGGACGGAGCCCCGGAGGCCGCCCGACCCCCGGAGGTGCTCTGGGGAGCCGGCTGGACCCCCGGCCGGTCCCGGGCCGGCACGGCACCAAAGGACGCGAACGGCATCCTGTACGACCCGATCGACGGCAAACCCGTCCCGCCGCGGCTCGTCTTCGCCGACTTCGACGCGCTGTGCACCGTCACGCACACCCGGCTGGTGCAGCAGACCTTCCTGCTCACCGGCTGCCGTCACCGCGCCGTGCACATCGTGCGTCTGGCGCTCGGTGTCGCCGGCCGCCGGTGGCACCAGATGTCGCGGCTGCCGGACCCGGAGCGCTGGGTGCGCTCGTACGCGTTCGAGACCGCGCTCTCCCCCTGGCGCCGGGGCGGCCCCCGGCGCACCCACCGCTTCTGGCGTCTGCCGCGCCCGCGGATCAAGGTCTGCCCGGTCAGCCAGGACCGTCAGGCCGACCCCGGCCGGGAACGGTTGACATCCCGTGACCGGGCGCTGCTCAGGGCGCTCCGGCGGCTCTCCCGCCCTCAGCGCCACGCGCTGGTGCTGCACGACGCGCTCGGGCTGCCCGTCGCCGAGGTCGCGGTGGAGGTCGAGTCCAGTACGGCGGCGGCCGAGAGCCGGGTGCGCCGGGCGCGGGCCGCGCTGGTGCGGTCCGTGCCCGACCTGGTGGGCCGGGATCCGTCGGCACCGGGGTTCGGCGAGCAGTTGGCCACCCTGCTGTACCGGGCGGCGGTGCACGGCTGCCCGGCGCCGCGCCGGCCGTCGCCGCTGCGGTTGAGGGTGCAGGCCGGGCTGCGCAGCGGGCTGCCGACGGCGGCCGCCGGGCTGGTGGTGCTGGTGGTGGGCGCGGCGATCGTGGCGGTCGCGATCGGCTACGGCCCGTCGCGGCTGATGCGGCCGTCCGCCCCGGTGCCGCCGCCGCTGTGCACCGGGCCGGGCAGCGGCGGCGCGGGACCGCTGCTGCCGGGCAGCGAGGCCGGACTGCGCACCGTGTGGTGCGGGCCGACGCCCGGCCGGCCGCTGCCGATGGTGGCCCCTCCCCCGCTTCGTCAGCGGCGGCCCAAGACCATGTCGACTCCGGGGCTCAGACCGCCTCGGCCCGAGCGCGGCGCGGCCGGGCGGGGCACGTCGAGCGCCGAGGGGATGCAGCTACCGGGGACGCCGGTCGCCCGTGCCGCCCAGGCAGTGCCGGGGGCTGCGGCTCTGTCCGGCGGCCTCGCCGACCGACCTTCCGCTGCCGATCTGGCCGACCGCCTGGGAGGAGTGACGGCGGCGCAGCTGGCGTGGGCACGGACACACAGCGGCGCCCCTACCGGTGGGCAGGGGCGCCGCTGCGAACGCTCGGCTACGGCTCAGCGGCTAGCGCTGCGCCGTACGGCTCACTTGTTGGCGTCGAAGAGCTCGCGAGCCAGGCGGGCGGTCTCGGACGGCGTCTTGCCGACCTTGACGCCGGCGGCCTCGAGGGCCTCCTTCTTCGCCTGGGCGGTGCCGGAGGAGCCGGAGACGATGGCGCCGGCGTGGCCCATGGTCTTGCCCTCGGGGGCGGTGAAGCCCGCGACGTAGCCGACGACCGGCTTGGTGACGTGCTCGGCGATGTAGGCCGCGGCACGCTCCTCGGCGTCGCCGCCGATCTCACCGATCATGACGATGAGCTCGGTCTCCGGGTCCTCCTGGAACGCCTTGAGGGCGTCGATGTGGGTGGTGCCGATGACCGGGTCACCGCCGATGCCCACAGCGGAGGAGAAGCCGATGTCCCGCAGCTCGTACATCAGCTGGTAGGTCAGCGTGCCGGACTTGGAGACCAGACCGATCTTGCCGGCCTTGGTGATGTCCGCCGGGATGATGCCCGCGTTGGACTGTCCGGGGGAGATCAGGCCGGGGCAGTTCGGGCCGATGATGCGGGTCTTGTTGCCCTTGGCACCGGCGTAGGCCCAGAAGGCCGCGGTGTCGTGGACCGGCACACCCTCGGTGATGACGACCGCGAGGCCGATCTCGGCGTCGATCGCCTCGACAACGGCGTCCTTGGTGAACTTCGGCGGCACGAAGATGACGGTGACGTCGGCACCGGTCTTCTCGATGGCCTCGGCAACGGAGCCGAAGACCGCGACCTCGGTGCCGTCGACGTCAACGGTGGTGCCGGCCTTGCGCGGGTTCACGCCACCGACGATCTGGGTGCCCGAGGCGAGCATCCGGCGGGTGTGCTTCATGCCCTCGGAGCCGGTCATGCCCTGGACGATGACCTTGCTGTCCTTGGTAAGGAAGATAGCCATGGTTAAAGTCCCCTTCCTTACTTCTGGTTGGCCAGCTCGGCGGCGCGGTCGGCCGCACCGTCCATGGTGTCCACCTGCTCGACCAGCGGGTGGTTGGCGTCGGTCAGGATCTTGCGACCCAGCTCGGCGTTGTTGCCGTCCAGACGGACGACGAGCGGCTTGGTGACCTGCTCGCCCTTCTCCTCGAGGAGGGCCAGGGCCTGCACGATGCCGTTGGCGACCGCGTCACAGGCGGTGATGCCACCGAAGACGTTGACGAAGACCGACTTGACGTCGGCGTCGCCCAGGATGATCTCCAGGCCGTTCGCCATGACCTCGGCGGAGGCGCCGCCACCGATGTCGAGGAAGTTGGCGGGCTTGACGCCACCGTGGTTCTCACCGGCGTAGGCGACGACGTCCAGGGTGCTCATGACGAGACCCGCGCCGTTGCCGATGATGCCGACCTCACCGTCGAGCTTGACGTAGTTGAGGTTCTTGGCCTTGGCGGCGGCCTCCAGCGGGTTGGCCGCGGCGTGGTCGACCAGCGACTCCATCTCCGGCTGACGGAACTCGGCGTTCTCGTCCAGGGAGACCTTGCCGTCGATCGCGATGAGCTTGCCCTCACCGCTCTTGACCAGCGGGTTGACCTCGACGAGGAGGGCGTCCTCGGCGACGAAGGTCTTCCACAGGGTCTGCAGAACCTCGGCGGCCTGCTCGGCGATCTCGGCCGGGAACTTGGCCGCGGCGACGATCTCGGCGGCCTTCTCCGGGGTGACACCCTCGTTGGCGTCGACCGGGACCTTGGCGAGGGCCTCGGGCTTGGTGGCCGCGACCTCCTCGATGTCCATGCCGCCCTCGACGCTGGCCATGGCCAGGAAGGTGCGGTTGGTGCGGTCGAGCAGGAAGGAGACGTAGTACTCCTCCTTGATGTCCGCGGTCTGGGCCAGCATCACCTTGTGGACGGTGTGGCCCTTGATGTCCATGCCGAGGATCGCCCCGGCCTTGGCGACGGCGTCCTCCGGGTCCGAGGCGAGCTTGACGCCACCGGCCTTGCCCCGGCCACCGACCTTCACCTGCGCCTTGATGACGGCGCGGCCACCGAAGCGCTCTGCGATCGCGGCAGCAGCCTCGGGGGTCTCGATGACCTCGCCGTCCAGCACGGGCACGCCGTGCTTGGCGAAGAGGTCCCTCGCCTGGTACTCGAACAGGTCCACGTGTGTTCGTCCTTGTTCGTGGTCGCGGATTGTGTTCTACGAGCGTGCCACGGCAGGATCTTCGCTGCGGGTCGTCGGGGCTGGGCAGGTACGCAGATGTACGGCCTTGCGGCCTGCGGAGCCTCGGGCGCACACGTCAATCAACACGCGCGTCACGTCCGTCTGGCAGGTTATCCCCGTACGACGGCCGTGTTTCGCCCCGGGCCCGCTCCTGTTTGGTGAGAACCGTCACAACGGGCGCATCCGAGCGTGTCGTGCGCCCAGCTCACAGCGGGTATGCCGATCGGGTGAGAGCCCTGTGCGGGACTCGCGACCCGCAGGTGACGGGCGGCGGCCCTTCCGGCCCTGTCCCTGCCCCGCCCCGGTCCTCACTTCCGCTCCGGCCCTCGTCCCTCCGGCCGTCCTCATGCCCCTTCCGGGTGGTCTTCGGCGTCGACTACGTGGTCAGTCCTGCTTCGGTATCGGCAGGGGCCGCTTCTCGATCGCGGCGGCCATGATCTCCGGGAAGGCGTCCGGTGTGCAGGCGAAGGCCGGGGCACCGAGCTCGGCCAGCGCGGCGGCGTGCGCGTGGTCGTACGCCGGGGCGCCCTCGTCCGAGAGCGCCAACAGCGCGATGAACTGCACGCCCGCCGCCTTCATCGCGGCCACCCGCTTGAGCATCTCGTTGCGGATGCCGCCCTCGTACAGGTCACTGATCAGCACCACGATGGTCTCGGACGGGCGGGTGATCTTCGACTGGCAGTAGGCGAGGGCGCGGTTGATGTCCGTACCGCCGCCGAGCTGGGTGGCGAACAGGACGTCCACCGGGTCGGTCAGCTGCTCCGTCAGGTCGACCACCGAGGTGTCGAAGACGACCAGCCGGGTGGCCAGGCTCTTCATCGACGCCAGCACCGCGCCGAACACCGCCGAGTGCACCACCGACGGCGCCATCGAACCCGACTGGTCGATGCAGAGGATGACGTCCTTCTTCACCGCCCGCTGGGCCCGGGCGTACCCGATCAGGCGCTCGGGCACCACCGTGCCACGACCGTCAGGACCCGCGTCGGGCAGGTAGTTCTTGAGGTTGGCCCGGATGGTGCGATCCCAGTCGATGTCGCGGTGGCGCGGGCGGTTGACCTTGGCGCTGCGGTCCAGGGCGCCGCCGAGCGTCGCCCTCGTCCGGTCCGCGAGGCGGCGCTCCAGCTCGGCGACCACCTTGCCGACCACCATCCGGGCCGTCTCCCTGGTGGTGGCGGGCAGGGCGTGCTTCAACGAGAGCAGCGTGCCGACCAGATGCACGTCCGGCTCGACCGCCTCCAGCATCTCCGGCTCCAGCAGCAGCCGGTCCAGGCCCAGGCGGGTGATCGCGTCCTGCTGCATCAGCTGGACCACCGAGGTGGGGAAGTACTCCCGGATGTCCCCCAGCCAGCGGGCCACCTGCGGCGCCGACCCGCCGAGCCCCGCGCTGCGGGCGCCCTGCCGCCGGCCGGCCGCCGGGTCACCCCCACCCCGGTAGAGCGCGGCGAGCGCGTCGTCGATCGCGGTGTCCCGGCCGGTGAGTCGGCAGCCGGTGCCGTCGGACTCGCCCCCGAGCACGAGCCGCCACCGGCGCAGCCGCTCGGCGGCGCCGTCCTGGAGGGGGGCGGTGGGGTCGGTGGCGGGATCGGCGGCGGTGGGCATCTCGGTCTCCTCGTCTGGAGAGCTCTCGGGAGAGAGCTCTCGGGTTCGAAGGCGGCTGCTCGGCGGACTGGGGCGTGGCGGCCGGGGCTCGGCGGCAGGGCTCGGCGGTGGAACTCGCCTGCGGGATTCGATCTGCGCGCTGTCAGCTTCTCGGACGGCACTGACATCGATGCCGATGCTCGGGTTCCGATGGGCCGGTCCCCTCCCTGGCCGGGTCAGCGGGCTCGGCGGTCGGACTGGCGGGGGATGCGGGGCGGTCCGGGGTTGCCGGAGGGGGCCGGGAGGCCGAGCAGCAGTGCGAGGGTGGGGAGTGCGGCGTCGGCCCTGGACTGGTCGAGACGGACGGCGGCGCGGGCGGCGGTCGGACCCGTGCCGAGGGGACCGGCGGCGACCCGCTCGCCGACCGTGCGCCGGACACCTGCCTCCAACTCGGCGAACGTCCGTCGGAGCAGCGGCAGTACGTCGACGAAGACCTCGCCGGACACACCACACAGCCACGCGTCGAGCAGACCTAGCAGCCGGGTGTCGTGCAGCAGCAGGGCGCCACCGCCGGCGAGGAAGCCCTCCACCCAACCCGCCGCGTCCGCAGGGGAGTTGGCGACAGAGAGGACCAGCCCCATCCGGCGCCCGGCCTCCTCGGAGTCGAGCCGGCCGTCGTCCAGCAGCAGCCGGACGGCGCGGCCGCGCAGCAGCCCGGGCACTCCGGTGGCCGGCCCTGCGGACGGCTCCCGGCGGGAGAGCGCGAGCAGCGTCGCGGCCCACCGGTCGGCGGGCGAGTCGTCCCCGCCCGGAACGGCGGCGACGGCGGGAGCGTCGTGCGAGTCCGCGCGGCCGTTCTCCGCCGTACCCGGGGCGGTGGCTCCCTCGGTCTGCGTACCGGCCGGGCGGCCCGTCTCCGCCGCGGGGTCGACCTGTGCCGACGCCAGCAGGCCGACTGCGGTGTGCACGGCGTCGAGACGGGCGCGCATGGCGGCGGCGCCGTCCGCGTCCAGGCCGGTGCAGGCGGACGGGAGGCCGATGCAGATGCGGTCGGCGAGGCTGCGGGCGACGCCCTCCAGGGCACTGCTGTCGGTGCCCCGGACGTCGCCGTAGCGCAGCGCCCGGACCAGCGCGGGGAGGGCGTCGGCGAGGTGGGCGACGTCGGTGTCGAGGGCGGCCCGGTCGCCCAGGACCCGCATCACGGCCGGCAGTGCGGTGGACAGCCCGGCGAGCAAGCAGCGTTCGGCGAGGCCGGTGAGCCGGGCGAGCTCGGTGGTGCCGAGCGCCGTCTCGACGGCCTTGCCGGTCGCGGCGTCCTCGACCGTGGTGCCCCACTGTGCGGCTTCGACGACGCGCACCGCGAACTCCGGCTCCCAGCGCAGTCGCCAGCTCTCCCGGAAGGTGCCGGTGGAGTTGACGGCGGACCGGGCCGGGGTGCCCCAGTCGACGCCCAGCAGGCGCAGCCGGTGCAGGAGCCGGGACCGGGCGGCATCCAGCTCCTTTCGCAGGTCGAGGTCGAGCTGACGCTCCTCGGGCTCCGGCTTGAGCCGGAGGCTGCGCTGCAGCCGGGCGAGGTCGCGCTGGAGCGGTACGGCGGGCACCGCCTCCGGGACCTCGCCGAGGGCGTCGCCGACCACCAGACGGTCGTGCACCAGGGCGAGGGCGATGTCGGAGCCGTCGCACATGACGGACCGTACGGCGTCGAGGGTCTCGGTGAGCCCCGCGAGCGGACGGCCGCGCATCACCGCGAGCGAGTCGGCGAGCCGGACGGCCTCGATGACATGGGCGGAGGAGACCGGGTGGTCCTCCGCGCGGAGCAGCTCGGCGACCTTGGTCATCCAGCGGGTCACCGGCTCGGAGCCGGCGGTGAAGAGGTGGTGGTACCAGCCGGGCGAGTCGATGCCGGCGCCGTAGCCGGTGTGCTGGGAGAGCCTGCGGTGGGTCCACGGCACCCAGGTGATGTCGGTCTTCGGCTTCTTCGGCAGCCCGGCGAGCAGGGCGCGGTCGTGGGCGACGGTCGGCATGGACTGCAGGGCGGGAACGTGCCAGGCGCCGCAGACCACGGCGATCCGGGTGTGCCCGGCGCGGCGGGCGGCACGGATCTGCTGGCGCATGTGGGCCTCGCGCAGCTCGTCCCGGCGGCCGACGGCCACGGCGGTGCCGGAGCCCGGCTCGCGCAGGGCGTTCATCGCCTCGGCGACGGCCGCGAAGGGGGCGAGTGCGTCGGCGCCGGGCGCGCGGTGCTCGATGACGTCCTCCCACCAGCGCTCGGGGTCGTCGTGGCCGGCGGCCTCGGCGAGTGCGCCGATCGGGTCGTGGACGACCGGCGCCGTACCCGCCGGCACGGTGCCGCAATCGCCGTCGGTGTCGCTCGCCGGCCCGGTGCCGGTGCCCGGTGCCGGGGAAGTGCCCCCCGGCACTCCCCCGGCGGCCTCCGCCAGGGCGAAGGTCTGGGCAGCGGGCAGGTCGATGAACCTGACCGGGAGCTCGTGCTCGACCGCGTACCGGATGGCGACCCATTCGGGCGAGAAGACCGCGAAGGGCCAGAACGCGGCCCTGGCCGGGTCGTCGACGACATGGGCGAGCAGGGCGACGGGCGGCACCATGTCCTTCTCGCCCGCCAGCGCGATGATCTGATCTGCCTCCGGCGGGCCCTCGATCAGGACGGCGTCCGGCCGCAGTTGCTCCAGCGCGGCGGCCACCGCACGGGCGGAGCCGGGCCCGTGGTGCCGTACGCCCAGCAGAGTCACCTCGGTACTCATGGTGTCCTCCCCTCTCGGTTGGTCCGGTGGATCAGCGGGAGTGCTCGCGGGCGGCGCGGTAGAAGTCCTTCCAGCCGTCCCGCTCGCGGATCACGCCCTCGACGTACTCGCGCCAGACCGCCTGGTCGGCCACCGGGTCGCGGACGACGGCGCCGGCGATGCCGGTGGTGACGTCGGCGGCGCGCAGCACGCCGTCGCCGAAGTGGGCTGCCAGGGCGAGGCCGTTGGTGACCACCGAGATCGCCTCGGCCGTGGAGAGGGTGCCGCTGGGCGTCTTGACCTTGGTACGGCCGTCGGCGGTGATGCCGTCACGCAGCTCGCGGAAGACGGTGACGACCCGTCGGATCTCCTCGGCGCCGCCGGGCAGGTCGGGCAGGTCGAGCGAGCGGCCGAGCTGGTTGACCCGGCGGGTGACGATGTCGACCTCCTCCTCCAGCGTGGCGGGCAGCGGCAGCACCACGGTGTTGAACCGGCGGCGGAGCGCGCTGGAGAGGTCGTTGACGCCGCGGTCCCGGTCGTTGGCGGTGGCGATCAGGTTGAAGCCGCGGACGGCCTGGACCTCGGTGCCGAGCTCGGGTACCGGCAGTGTCTTCTCGGACAGGATGGTGATCAGGCTGTCCTGGACGTCGGCCGGGATGCGGGTCAGCTCCTCGACCCGGGCGATCTTGCCGTCGGCCATCGCCCGCATCACCGGGGAGGGCACCAGGGCCTCCCGACTGGGGCCCTGTGCGAGCAGCTGGGCGTAGTTCCACCCGTAGCGGACGGCCTCCTCGGGCGTACCCGCGGTGCCCTGGACGAGCAGGGTGGAGTCGCCGCTGATCGCGGCGGCGAGGTGCTCGGAGACCCAGGTCTTCGCGGTGCCCGGGACACCTAGCAGCAGCAGCGCGCGGTCGGTGGCCAGCGTGGTGACGGCGACCTCGACGACCCGGCGCGGGCCGATGTACTTGGGAGTGATCACGGTGCCGTCAGGCAGTTCACCGCCCAGCAGGTAGGTGGCGACGGCCCAGGGCGAGAGCCGCCAACGCTCGGGGCGCGGCCGGTCGTCGTGGGCGGCGAGGGCGGCCAGCTCGGCGGCGAAAGCGTCCTCGGCATGCGCGCGCAGGACCTCGGCCGGGGCCTCGGACCGAGCTGTGGATTCACTCGAAAGGATGGTCATCAAAAGCTCCTCGGAGTCGGCCGCCGAGCCCCTGCGAGGGGGCGCCCGGGCGGTGGTGGATCGGTGGGGAGCATCGGCGCAGATGTCTTCTGACGTGCGAAGACGGGTGGGTCGTACGTACGTTCCCGACTCGCAGGAACAACCATGCACCCGCCCACTGACAACCGACGCCCGACCGGTGACCGGACGTCAGTTCCCCCAGTCCGGCTGTCAGTGGCCCGTCCTAGCGTCGTCGGCATGGAGGAACGCTGGAGCACCGAACACGTCCTGTCCCTCGCACCCGACCAGGCGTCGTGCAAGGCGGCCGGGAAGCTGTCCGCGCCCGCTCCCTGGTCGCAGGTCGGCTGGGGGCAGGGCGCTCTGTGGGGGCAGTGCAAGGGCAGCGGCGGCACGCCGTACCGGACGGTGGTCGAACTGGCCACTCCCGCGTACAAGTGCACCTGCCCCAGCCGGAAGTTCCCGTGCAAGCACGCCCTGGGCCTGCTGCTGCTCTGGAGCGGCAGCCCGGAGGCGGTCGCCGAGGGCGCCGAGCCACCGGATTGGGCCACCGAATGGCTGGAAGGACGTCAGCAGCGCAGTGAGCAGGTCGCGCAGCGGCTGGCGGCCAGGGCGGAGGCCGAGGCGGCCGACCCGGCGGCGGCCAGGCGCCGGGCCGACCGGCGGGCCGCCAGGGTCGCGGCGGGCGCCCAGGAGCTGCGGCTGCGGCTGGCCGACCGGGTCCGGCACGGGCTCGCCGACCACTCCACGGCCGCTGGCGACTGGGGCGAGGTCGCGGCCCGGATGATCGACGCCCAGGCCCCCGGGCTGGCCGCCCGGGTCAGGGAGTTGGACGGCACCCCGCAGGACGGCCTGCTCGCCGAGTACGCGCTGCTGCACCTGCTGGCCGGGGCGTACGGCCGGGCCGACCGGCTGCCCGACCCGCTGGCCGCCACGGTGCGGGCCCGGGTCGGCTACACCACCGACACCGCCGAGCTGCTCGCCGGGCCGACGGTGCGGGACCGCTGGCTGGTGCTCGGCGCCCGTGACACCTCGGACGAGCGGCTGACCACCCGCCGGATCTGGCTGCGCGGCGCCAAGACCGGCCGCCCGGCCCTGCTGCTCTCCTTCGGCCGCCCCGGCCAGGCTCCCGACCTTGCCCTCCCCACCGGCCGCCTGCTGGAGGCCGAGCTGGCCTTCCACCCGGGCGTCCGCCCCCTGCGGGCCGTCCTCGGCACCCGGTACGGTGCCCCCGGGGCAGGGCCGGCCGAGGCGCCCAGCGGCCTCTCGGTGGCCGAGGCGGTCACCGAGTACGGCGCGGCGGTCGCGGACGATCCGTGGCTGGAGTCCTGGCCGACCACGCTGAGCGGTGTCGTGCCCGTCCTGGCCGCCGAGGGCTGGCAGCTGACGGATGGCCTGCACAGCGTCCCGGTCCGCCGCGGCAGCGCCCCGGAGTCCGCGCTCTGGCGGCTGGCCGCCGTGTCGGCCGGCCACCCGGTGACCCTCTTCGGGGAATACGGCCACACGGGCTTCGCCCCGGTCACCGCCTGGGGCCACGACCACCGCCCGACGGGGGTGGCCCAATGACCCTCCGTCCCGGTCCGCCGCGCGACCGGCCGGCCGTGGCAGAGCACGCCGGAGCCGGTCGGCGCCCACCGTCCTCCCACCGCATCGGCAGCGGGCGGCGGGCGGCCGGGCCGCACACCCCGACTCGCCCGCCCCGTACGGCCGGTGGCCCGATCCCCTCCGTTCACCGGGGCCGGCCGGGGCCGGCCCCCGCACGCACCGCGGCGCACCCGGTCCCACCGGCCGCCGTACGCACCGCCGCAGGCCGCCCGGCCCGCCCGAGCAGAGGAGCCAACCAGTGACCGCTCTCACCACCGCCGGCGACAGCTGGGAAGAACTCCAGACCACCGCCATGCTGGGCACCGACCGCCGTCCGCTGCCCGCCCTGACCGGCTCGCCGGCGCTGAGCGCGGCGGCCCAGGCCGTGGAGCGTGCCGACGCCGCCACCGCGCTGCTGGAGCTGGCCGCGCTGGAGACGGTCCGCCGCCGGGCCGGGGCGGTGGCCGCCGAGGCCGACGGGCTGCCCGAGCCAGCCGCCCCCGACCCGCGCCGCGAGCTGCCCGAGGCGGCGGCCAGGCGGCTTGCCGTCCTGGTCGGCGGGCGGAGCAGCGCGGGCATGGTGGCCAACCTCGGCGAACTGCTGCCGCAGTGGCTCGCCACTGCCCGGGAGCATGGCTTCCGAGCGCCCGCCGCTCTGCTCCCCGCGCTGTTGGACGCGGCCCGGGCCCGCAGCGAGCTGCGGCCCGACGCGGTCGCGCTGGCCGGCCCGCTGGGCCGCTGGCTGGCCGAGCGGAACCCGGACTGGCGGTTCGTCACCCGCACCGCGGTCGAGCCGGGCCGCTCCGCCAGTGCCGCAGGCGGCGCCTCGGGGGGCGGGGGCGGCACCGCCCCGGCCGATCCGGGTGACCGGATATGGGAGGAGGGCCTGTTCGCCGAGCGGGTCACCCACCTCACCAGGCTCCGCCGCAGCGCTCCGGCCGCCGCCCTCGACCTGCTGCGCGGCACCTGGTCCACCGAGCGCGCCGAGGACCGCCTGCTCTTCCTGGACGCCCTGCAGGAGGGCCTCTCCCCACTCGACGAGCCGTTCCTGGAGGCCGCGCTCTCGGATCGCAGCAAGAACGTCCGGAGTACGGCCGCCGAACTGCTCTCCACCCTGCCGAGGTCGGCGCTCGCCGCCCGGATGGCGGAGCGCGCCCGCGCCGCCGTGCGCCTGGTCCGCCCGGCCGGCGAGACGGGTGGCACCCGATTGGTGGTCAGCCCTCCCGTCGAGTGCGACTCGGCGATGCAGCGGGACGGCATACCGCCCAAGTCGCCGACCGGGCGTGGCCAGCGGGCCTGGTGGTTCGGCGAGATCATCGCTGCGGCACCGCTCGACCTGTGGACCAGCGACACCGGCCTCACCCCCGAACAGCTGCTCCGCCTTCCCGTCGTCGACGCCGATGTCGACCTCACCGGCCAGGGCGGCGACGGCTCGGTGCAGGCCGGGAGTTGGGCCGACGACCTGCGGGAGGGATGGGCGCGGGCCGCCGTCCGCCAACAGCACGTCGAGTGGGCCCGGGCCCTGCTCGGCCCGAGTCCTCGCCCGGGCCAGGCCGGCGCTACGGTGGGCGCACCGGCCAAACTGCTCGCCGTTCTGCCACCGGCCGAACGGGCCGCCTGGACGGCCGCGTTCATCGAGAGCCACGGACTCGGCGAGGCGTTCCAGCTGCTGGGCGCCTGCGCCACCCCGTGGACACCGCCGCTGAGTACCTCCGTGGTGGCGGCACTTGAGCGCTCGGCCCGCACCGGGGCCTACCCCTGGAGCCACAGCGGGGTACTCGGTATGACGGAGCGCGCGCTGGCTCCCGAAACCGCCCCGGCCGTCGAGGCGCTGGCATCCGGCGCCGCACCGGACACCGCCTGGGCCGACACCTTCAACCGGCTGGCCGCGACACTGCGCTTCCGGGAGGCGATGCTGACCGAGCTGAACGTCTGATCGCCGCCCCGTCTGGTGGGCCGGCGGCCCGGATCACCCGTACGACCGCCTCGGGAGCGCGCGTCGGCACCCCCGAGGCGTCGGGGCCCTGGTGCGAGCGTGGCCGACTGCCGGGGCCTGCCTCAGCCGGCGACGCGGAGAAAGGCCTCAGCCCGCAATGCGGAGGGCACGGTCTCAGCCGGCGGCACGGAGGTTGGCCTCGACCCAGGCGACCACGTCCCGGGTCGGGGTGCCCGGGGTGAAGATGTCCGCGACACCGATCCGCTTGAGCTCGGCGATGTCCTCGTCCGGGATGATCCCGCCACAGAAGACCTTGATGTCGGCGGCGTCCCGCTCCTTGAGCAGTTCGATGACCCGCGCGCACAGGGTCATGTGCGCGCCCGAGAGGATCGACAGTCCAATACCGTCCGCGTCCTCCTGGATCGCGGTGTCCACGACCTGCTCCGGTGTCTGGTGCAGGCCGGTGTAGATGACCTCCATGCCGGCGTCGCGCAGTGCTCGAGCGATGACCTTGGCCCCGCGGTCATGACCGTCCAGCCCCGGCTTGGCGACCACCACTCGGATCGGCCCTGACACACCCATCACTGCCTCCTGGACCACGTTGTCCACCACAGCGGCCGACCGGGTCGGGCACGCGCGCGGTTAACCACCGATAACAGAACTGAGGGGAGGTTAGCGCCACCAGGACCGGTTGGCCGTTTCGGCCGTCAAGAGGAGGGGAAAATCACAGCACCACCCACCAGTCACCCCCGTACGTACCCACTTCCGCGCGGTGCGTACCCACTGCCGTGCCCCGCCGACCCCCGGGTCGGCGCCACCTGCGCCGCCGCGTGCACTGCGCGCGCCCGTATGTGCACTGCCCACGCCCGTCCCGGCACCGCAGACTCCTGGGTAAGCGCTGTCGCACCCGCCCATGCGGGCACCACTCGCACGAGCAACGCCTGGACGAACCCTGCCCAGAGCGACACCCGGGCGAGCGGTGCCCGGGTGGTCAACGCCCGTACCGGTGCTGCCTGTACGAGCGCTGCCCGCGCTAGGCAGTGTCCTGGCGATCACGAGCGAAGCCAGATGACGAGTGCGGCTGCGGTGACGGTGCCGAGGTAGACGTAGCCGCGCTTGTCGAATCTGGT
>NZ_BAAATR010000020.1:0-167798 GCF_039533515.1 Kitasatospora cystarginea
GTGAGTTGCCTACGCGTCACACACAGCGTCCTACCGGATTCCGCCTTCGGGCGGGCACGAAACCGCAATATTGATCACGACATCACACAGGCCCTAGCGCAGTCCCCGCAGTTCTTCAAACAGGCCATGGTCGGGGTCTTTGAGCGCGTCTACGAGACAGGCCCTGTGTTCCGGGCCGAGCCGCACGACACTGCCCGGCACCTGGCGCAGTACACGAGTCTGGACGCCGAACTGGGCTTCATCGCCGACCACCGCGAGGTGATGGCCGTGGTGCGTGAGGCGGTCGCGGGGATGGTGGAGTCAGTGGCCGCTCGCGCCGCGCAGGCGGTGGAGCTGCTGGCAGTGAAGCTGCCAGTGGTGCCGGCAGAGATTCCACAGGTCCATTTTTCGGAGGCCATGCGGATGCTGGGGACGGACGAGCCGGACCTTGCTCCAGCACATGAGCGGTGGCTCAGCGAGTGGGCGCTTCGGGAGCACGGGAGTGAGTTCCTGTTCGTCGTCGGGTACCCCATGAAGAAGCGGCCGTTCTACACGCACCCGGAGCCCGGAAGGCCCGAGTACTCCAACAGCTTCGACCTGCTGTTCCGTGGGCTGGAGCTGGTCACGGGCGGACAGCGGCTTCACCGTCATGGGGACTACCTGGCGGCGCTCGCGGCGCGTGGGGAGTCCGCGGAGCCCTACGCGAGCTACCTCCAGGCGTTCGCGCACGGGATGCCACCGCATGGTGGGTTCGCCCTGGGGCTTGAGCGGTGGACGGCCCGGCTTACGGAGGCCGACAACATCCGCCGTACGACGCTATTTCCCCGGGACCTGCACCGCCTGACTCCCTGAACAACGCGCAGGGCGCCCACCCGGACGACGTGCTGACCAGGTGGGCGCCTTGTGCGGTCTCGGCTTCGGTTTTGATGGCTGCGCAGTCAGGCGTGCCGTAGTAGAGGGTTGACCTGCTCGGCAGGGCTGCTGCCTGCCGCGTCAGGTCCGTTAGCTTGGCGACGGTGGCGGACCCAGCATCGAGTTCGACGACTCGATGGGAGCGGGCCTACGCACGGTGTCCCGCTGCTACGGTCGAAGGTATGTCGTTCTCGATGTCCTCCGATCGCGCTGTCGATTTGCGGATTGAATCGGTTGGTGAGGTTCTTGATCGTGTCGAGCGCTCTCTTGAAACTCGCTTAGACCGGGACACAGTGGTGCGTAAGCGCCGTTCTGTCGGGGCCCGCACGGGCCGCGGTACATGGGTACGGATCGAACGGCGAGCGCTCGACAAGATCGGAGGCCAGGGTTGGAACGGCACCGAGTGCGCCGCAGTTCTGGAAGGCATCGCGAAGCCCGCATGGTGCGCGGGCGCCGCCTGGCGGGATCTGGACGAGGCCGTGATGTGGCGAGCCGACGAGACCGGCCTCCTGCCTGGGAAGCCGGTCGGCACTAGCGTGCTGGCCACCGATCCCCGGCTGCCCGACACATGGTGGCAGGCGCTGAACTCCTCGCTGGACGCCCTCGCTTCTCACCACACGACACGCATTGCCACCCCGGACACCGTGGCCATCACCCAGGCTGGGGTCTCCGAGGCCATCCGTACGGCCTTTCCCGGAAACTTCGACACAGACATCACGCACTGGGTGCCAGCCCATGCCGATCTGAACTGGGCCAATGTGACCGGTGATCCACAGTTTTGCCTGTTCGATTGGGAAGACTGGGGGAACGCTCCTCGGGGCCTGGACGCCGCGCGACTCTGGGGCAATTCGCTTGCCGTCCCCGCGCTGGCCGACCGCGTGCGCCGAGAGCGGCGCCACGATCTGGAGAGCCGGGACGGCAGGCTGATGACGTTGCTCGTCTGCGCCGAAATCATCAGTCCTGGCACCCATCCCGAAGACCCCCGGCTCGATCCGGCCCGACGTGAAGCGGCACGGATCTTGGGGGAGCTTGAGGCAGGTTGACGGCGCCCCAGACGCAGAGGAGCCGCCGGTACTCGAGAACCGCGGTATCGCCTACCTCGTAGCCGCCGCGCTCCGGCTTGCCAGGCTCCGAGCCCGTCCTTGCCTGTGGGTTCATCGAGATGAAGCGGGCCTCGAAGACGTGCCGCACTCCGAGGCTGCCGTCCAGCGAGTCGGTGACGAGACGCACCAGCCGAATGTCGCGGACAATGCCAGGCAGCTCCTCGAAGACCTCCCGGTGCAGCGCTGCTTCCACGTCGGCATCCGTCTCCTCGACGCCGCCGCCAACCGTCACCCAGTAGGGAGCCTGTCCCGGCCTGATTCCGCTTGATCAGGAGCAGCTGGTCGCCACTGAGCAAGATCACTCGCGTGCTGCGTCTCACGATCTCCGGGATGTTGGCGCCTCACTTGGCGAATTCGGCCGCAGCGAGCACCGGCGGCTCAACACCGGTCAGTTCACGAGCGCGGTCGGCAAGCAGTGGCGCGAGTTCGGGGTACCAGCCACGGGCGACGGCTTGGAGCATCTCGGCCAGCGCGGCGAGTTCGCCGATCCGGCCAGCAGGAGTGTCGAGCACCGGAGCGAACTCGGACCGGATGCGCGCCGCGATGTCAGGGAGGAGCAGGCTGTTGGCGTGGAACAGGCCCGGGTCGAAGCCGACGGGCACCAGGCCCCAGCGCTCCCAATCGAGGATCATGAGCGGCGGGCCCGTCAGGTTGCCCCAGTGCAGGTCACCGTGACCCGTGACGCGCTCGATCGCCGTCGGCGCGGGAACGCCGAGGAACTGCGGGAAGGCCCTCTCGATCCAGGAGTCCCGCACGGTGCTCCGCGCTCCGTCCGCGTGCCCCTGCCAGCTGAGGGCGGTGCGCAGGGCGTTCCACCAATCGTCGGGCAGGTCGGGGTCACGTGCGAGGTCGGGGCGCCCTGGTGAAACGACGGGGTGGGGAACGTAATCGACCACGTCTGCCTGGTAGGCGTGGGCCTCCTCTGGCCAGTCGAGGACATCGTGAAGCCGCGGCCTTGGGATGTCATCCGAGAGCAGGGCAGCAGCTCCCGCGATGCCCTCGCCAGCGGGTCTGGCCGCGTTGGCTGACGTCGTGGACGCGACGCGCAGCCACCGGTCGCCGGCGCGCTGGCCGATGGTGCAGCCGAGGAACCCCCACACCGGGGCGCCTGTGCAGGTGAGCCCGAGGAGTGCAGCTGCCGTGGCGTGGGCGGCCTCCATTCGGACCCGGGTTGCCTCATCCGCTGGCCAGTACATGGATCACGCTCCTGAGTCGTTCGGCATCCAGCCGGGGTCGGGCACCGGCCACGCGCGATGGTTTGGGAACAGTCCTGCTATTACGACATCGAAGCCAGTGGTACCTGCCGCAGTCGACACGATCACCCCTCACTCTGCGAGTAGATGGCCCAGCCGGTGACGTAGCGGTGCCTCCAGTTCGAGGTTGTCTCCTCGTGTCGCGGTCTGCAACAGCTCGGTGATGACCACGAGTTCGGCGAATCGTCCTGCTGGGGTGTCGAGTAAATTCCCGAGGTGGCGGCGTACCTCGGCTGCGGTCTCGGGCACACGAAGGCTGTAGGCGTGCAGCAGGGCCGCGTCGTAGCCAGCGGGCGCGCGGCCCCAACCTTCCCAGTCGAGGATCGCGAACGCGGGGGCGGTGAGGTTGGCCCAGTGCAGGTCGCCGTGGGCCGTCGACCAGGCGGGGACCGTGGTGTCGATGGAGACGCCGAGGTATTGCGGCATGGCCCGGTCCAGGTATTCCTGGCGGACCGCCACGCGTTCTGTCGGTACGTCGGCGATGGCGTCAACGGCGGTGCTGAGTCCCGACCACCACTTGTGATCGAGATCAGGGGCTGTCCGGAGGATGGGTTCCACGGTGGTGACTGTTCGATCGGCGACCTTGTCATACAGCTCCGCCAGGTAGCCGTAGTCTCCTTCGGTCCAGGTGCGCCGATCGCGCAGGCGGGGGCGGGGGACCGCAGGAGGGATGAAGCGCTCCGCCTCCTGCGGTCCTTCCCAGAGCTTGCCGCCCGCCTTGTCGGCCGGAGCGCACACCAGCCGGAGCCAGCCCGCGCCGAGCGGCGTGGAGACCGGACGGCTCAAGGTGCGTCCTCGCCACCCCCATGCCTCGTCAGGCCCGACCGGAGTGGAGCGGAGAGCGACTGCCGCCGCCGCGTGCGTCTCGCGCATGCGTTTGGCAGTGTCGGGCTCAGGTTCCGAGAACATCCGTGATCCTTCGCAACGTTTCCTGGGACAGCGGCGGCCGACCGACCACGTCGGCAGCCTGCCTCCAGTGTTCCGGGTTCCCCGTCGACAGGAGGACACGACGCACACCTGGAGCTGATGCAACAACTGCCAAGGCAGATTGGACTGGTGTGCTGCCGGGGCTGATCAGGTCGGACAGCTCTTGAGTGATCATGCCGGGGATCTCGCCGCCGTGCAGCGGGGCGGAGGCGAAGACCTCCAGCTCGGCCTCGATCGCGTCGACCAGGACGCCGTGGCCGTCGAGCGCGTGCGCGACGGGCGCCAGATGGACCACCGAGATAGGGAGCTGGATGGCCCGCAGGTGGTGCTGCGGGCCACCGGCCTTGGAAGCGAGTTCGAGAAGAGTCGCTACATCGAGAAGTCCGCTGCTGAAGCCGCGCCACGTCGCGACGCCGTAAGCGCTGATCGTCCCATTGCTGCACGCCTCCTCCAGAGCGAGGAACGCGTCGGGACTGCGCAGGAGCACGTCCGGCTGATCCAGCACCTTCGCGGTGAGGCGACCGGTCGCGACCGGCGGGATCTTCTGCAAGTCCAGGCCGAGTACGCAGAATTCTGCAGCTGGCTGTACCAGGACAGCGGCGATCACGCAGCCGCCCAGTACTGGGCGGACCGAGCCGTAGATTGGTCAAGTGCCGCCGGGAATCAGGATTTGACCGTCTACGTCATGGCGCGGAAGTCGCAGCTCGCCGGCGACATGAAGGACTCTCTCGATGCCGTCGATCTCGCCGAGTCCGCCCAGCGGTTGGCCCGCCCGGGCAGCCGGCTCAGCGCGATGAGCGCGGTCTACGGCGCGCACGGCCATGCCCTCCTCGGCGACGAGATGGCATCACAACGTGCCTATGATCAGGCACTTTTGCTGGTCAGCAGGCCACCGGATGCAGAAGTGGGCCGCGGACGCTGGCTCGATGCGGCCTATGTGGAGGCTCAGCAGGCGCGGTCGCTGTCCCTGCTAGGCCGTCATCACGCGGCCGTAATCGGATTCGAGCGAGCCATCGGTGCCTTGCCAGCCTCCTACCGCCGAGACCGCGGCGTCTATCTCGCCCGTTCGGCCGTCGCACAGCTCCATGCCGGCGGCCCCGAGCAGGCCGCCGTTACTGCCTCGGAGGCCCTGTCGATTGCCACGGTCACCGGATCGGCGCGGATCTTCGGCGAGTTGGCCGCACTCGACGCCCTGCTGCAGCCGTGGCGCAGTGTTCCCGAAGTGGCCGATTTCCAGCAGTCTCTCGACAGCGTCATGCTCCGTGAAGTCTGATCACCAGTGGACTTCTTCTCGCCTCAATCCAAGAGAACGGACCGCACGATGGCCGACCGCCCATTCGTCCTGCTGAGCGTTGCCACCTCCGTCGACGGCCACATCGACGACACCTCCCCGCAGCGGCTGCTCCTGTCGAACGCCGAAGACTTCGACCGAGTCGACCAGGTCCGCGCCGAGTCGGACGCCATCCTCATCGGCGGCAACACCCTGCGCAGCGACAACCCCCGGCTGCTGGTCAACAGCGAGAAGCGCCGGGCCGACCGCGTAGCGGCCGGCAAGCCCGAGTACCCGCTCAAGGTCACAATCTCCGCCAGCGGCAACCTGGACCGGGATCTCAAGTTCTGGCACTTCGGCGACAAGAAGGTCGTCTATACCACCGACACCGCCGCCCCGAAGCTCCGCGAGACCCTGGACGGCCTCGCCGATGTCGTCAGCACGGGCCCGACCGTGGACTTCGGTGCGCTGCTCGACGACCTTGCCACCCGCGGCGCCGAGCGGCTCATGGTCGAGGGTGGCGGACAGATCCACACCCAGTTCCTGTCCCAGGGCCTGGCCGACGAGATCCACCTCGCCATCGCGCCCCTGCTCGTCGGCGACTCCGCCGCGCCGCGCTTCATTCACCCTGCCGACTACCCGGGCGGCAGCACCCGGCGAATGAAGCTGATCGACGCCCGGACGGTCGGGGATGTCGTCCTCCTGCGTTACGCCCCTAAGGAGAGCGGCGCCTGAGCTTTCCCCGCAGCAACAGAGAGCTGGCGAAGCCGCCGGGTAGCCTTCGAAGCCTTGGACATCGACGGGCCGAGGGGATCGGATGACCGGCGAGGAGAGCGGGCCGCTTCCGGCAGGGTGGGTGGCTCGCAAGCAGGTTTCGCATGATGAACTGCTCGCTTCGGGCAGTGCGTTGTGGTGGATCCAGTCCGATCCCGACTTGGGTGGGGTGCGCCGGCTGATGCGCGCGGGCCTCGGTACCGAGGCCCGCGCGCAGACACCGCCCGGCGTGTCCGTAGGTGGGCAACTCCACGCCTACGGCGGAGGCGACTTCGCGGTGGCTGCGGACACCCAGTGGGTGGTCGGAGACGACAGCAAGGTCTACCGGATTCAGGCAGGGTCGGAGCCGGTGCTGGTTGTTGCCGCCGACGACGGCTTCCAGTACGGCGACCTGCACCATGCTGCGAACGTCCTGCTCGCCGTTCGGGGCACCGATGCGGGAGACGAGATCGTCGAGATCGCAGAAGACGGCTGCGATGTCCGGGTCCTGGTCAGCTCCTCTGGTTTCCTCGCGGCACCGCGACTCCGCGACCGTGCGCTCGCGTATCTGGAGTGGGATGCCGACAGGATGCCGTGGGACTCCTCCCGGCTCCGTGTGATCGACTCGTTGCCCGGCCGGCCGGGCGCAGGCCGAGTGGTGGCCGGCGCCGACCAGGAGGCCGTCGTTCAACCGCTGTGGGGACCAGATGGGCTGCTGTACTTCATGTCCGACCGCACGGGGTGGTGGAACCTCTACCGCTGGACAGGCGGCTCTGTGGAGCCGGTCGCACCAATGGAGGCCGACTGCGCACCCGCTCCGTGGGAGGGCGGCTACCAGTCGTACACCTTCACCTCGTCCGGCGAGGTCCTGTTGACCGTCCACGACGGCATCCGCACAGAACTAGTGAGCGTCAACCGCAACGGCGCGCTGATCCGGCGCGCCACCAACCTGACGTCGATGAAGCCCTACGTCGCCGCGCTCGGCGAACAGGCGTTCATCATCGGATCGACCCCGACAAGCCGCCCGTCCGTACGCGCGGTCGACCTAAGCGAACCCAGGCAACCCGCGCTTCCGATCACCGGTGACTCAAAAGGCGAAGGGACCGCTGGGCCACCCGCATCGCCCCCGGCGGTGCGGACAGTCCGAACCGACCGCTCCTCCGTCCGCTACTTGCTCCACGTACCGGACGGTGGGCTGCCTGCTCCGCTGATCGTCCGCGCGCACCCTGGCCCTACCGACGACGTCCCGCTCCGCCTCGACTGGAGTGTTCAGTTCTTCGTCAGCCGGGGCTTCGCCGTGGCCGAGGTAGCGTACCGAGGCAGCACGGGGCAAGGTCGAGCCTTCCGTCAATCCCTGCACGGGCATTGGGGCGAGTACGACGTCGAGGACTGCGCAGCCGTCGCCTACCACCTTCTGGAGAGCGGCGACACGCTGCCGAAGGCCGTCTTCATCACCGGTGCAAGCGCCGGCGGGTACACCGCGCTGCATGCCGCGTGCCGTACGGATCCATTCACCGCAGCGACCGCGACTTCGGCCATCATCGACCCCGCGCGATGGGAGAAGGCCGTCCCGCGCTTTCAACGCCCACACGCCGCGATCCTGGCCGGACCGGCCGGAGAGATCCGCGCGGAGGCTGTCCGCCGGCCGGTCCTGCTGATCCACGGGACCGCTGACGAGATCGCCGCCGCTGACGACGCCCAGCGACTCGCGGAGGGCCTCGAAGCTCTCGGCCGCCCCTACGAGACCCTGTTTCTGGACAGCGTCGGCCACTACCTCTCAGCCCCGGCCGCGCTGGAGCAGGCTCTGCTGGCCGAGCTGGGCTTCTACGAGAGGCTCATGCGCCGCGAGCCATAGCCGTCGCAGCCTGGTCCGCTGCGGGGAGAACGTGCCGCGTGTACTCACGCAGGTCCGCCACCGCGGTGTAGTCGGCGTGGGCGTCGAGGCCCGCGAGAAGGCCAGCGACTCGCTGGACACAGCGCCCAGACGAGGTCCGAGCCGCGTAGCTGACGGCATCGTGGCCCGCCGCGCACGCCTGGTCGAGGTCGCCTGTTCGAAGCCAGGTCGAGGCGAGCAGGGCGGCGTCGATAGCCAAGCGACGGACCTTGTCGCGTCCCACCCCCTCGAGGGCATCAGAGAGTTAGCTTCGGGCGGCCGGGGATCGTCCGAGGTCGTGCAGGCAGTGCGCGACCTCATCCGCCAGGTAGGCGGGCGTGAAGTACTTGATCCATGCGGGCTCGTCCCCCGGCGACGAGGAGTCGAGCAATGACTCCGCCTGCAAGATCAGGGCACTGGCTTCCTGTTCCTGGCCCATCCGGGCGTGCGCGCGGGCTCGAACCGCAGTGATGGCAGCGCGGGTGGCCGGACTCGTGGTGGTGCCGACTGCGGCGCTGGCGGACTCCGCCCAGCGAAGGGCTGTGCGCGGCTGCTCACAATGCAAGGCGAGGTGGCCCAGGTTAACCGCAACGAGGTACGCCCCGTATGCGCGATCATCTGTCGCGGCGGTCAGGGTCAGCGCCCGCTGGTAGTAGGACTGCGCCAGAGCGGGGCTTCCGGTGTCGACGGCTTGGTAGCCGGCCAGTTCGAGGAAGCCGGTGGCCACGCGGGCTCGGGCGTTCACTGCATCGTCGCTCGCCGCAGGTCGTGAGAGAAGGACCGCGAGTTCGGTGTCGATATAGGTCGTCACCTGAGCGGCGAACGGGCCGGCCCCGTGGGTGTGGTCCAGCTGGCGGAACATTCCGAGCAGGCTCTCGGCGACCGACACCTCGTCTGTGGTAACCCACAACCGGCTGTCCATCAGCAACGGTGTAGCAGACGGACGACTGGCCACCCAGTCCGCCACCTGCGCTTCCGCACCACGCTGGCTCGGTCGAGTGCTGTGCCAAGACGCTGCTCAACGCGGTCGACGATGTGGTCGACCAGCTCAGTTCGCAGGTCCACCGCGCGATTATCAGGTACGGAGTTCGTCACGGTCGCTCAACGGCGGGTCGATCCCCAGGTTTCGTGCAGCTTGTGCAAGCAGAGGGGCCATGTCCTCATAGAAGCCGCGGTCGACCGCTTGGAGCATCTCGGCGAGGGCCACCAGTTTGCCGATCCGGCCAGCAGGCGTATCCAGCACGTCCGAGAACTGCACAAGGATGTGGTCCGCGACGGCGGGGACGTGGAGGCTGCTGACCCACAGGACCGCAGGGTCGTAGCCGACCGGCACCAGGCCCCAACGTTCCCAGTCGAGGATCTTGAGCGGCTCGGAGGTCAGGTTGGCCCACTGGAGATCACCGTGCCCGGTGATCCGCTCGATTTCGGCTGGGGCCGGGATACCGAGGTACTTCGGGAAGACCTCTTCGACCCATGTCTGGCGCAGAGTGATCTTCGTGCTCGGTGCTTCCGCGATACCGGCCAGCGCGTTCCGCAGCCCGGTCCACCAGCCGTCGTCCAGGCCGGGGTCATCGCGGAGGTCCGGGGTCGAGGAGACCGCGGAACCTACCAGGTCGAAGACGTCGGCCTGGTAGAACCAGCCGGCCTCCGTCCAGTCCACGGTGTCGTGGAGCCGGGGGCGCGGGACGGATGCGGGTACGAGCTGTTCAGCGCCGAGGGCGCCCTGGCCGGTCGGCCGGGGCGCCCGGAGGCGGCTACTTCTGGAGACCCGGAGCCAGACGTTCTCGGCCCGGCGGCCGACAGTGGTTCCGGAGGTGCCGAAGACCTGCGGTCCAGTGCACACCAGGCCGAGGAATCCGGCGGCCTTCTTGTGCGCTGCCGTCAGGTCGTGCCGGGTGTCGTCATCCGGCTGAAAGGACATCGAGCACCGTCCTGAGTCGTGCGTCGGGGATCGGCTGGGCGAGAGCGTCCCGGGCATCCTCCCAGTGCTGGAGGGTGCTGGTCGAGGTGAGGACGACGTCCAGAGCGGGGCAGGCACCGATCAGCTGGAACGCTGCGGTGTGCGGGGTCGATCCCGGCTGGATGAGGTTCACCAGTTCAGGTGTCATCAGGCCCGGCAGTTCACCGCCGTGCAGGGGTGCGGACGCGAACGTCACGATCCCGGCGTCGCGCGCGTGGACGAGCGGTCCGGCTCCGTCGAGGGCCTGGGCGATCGGCTCGGCCATGACGAGGCTGACCGGCAGCTGTACGCCAGCGAGGTGGTGGTTCGCCGACCCGGCCGCTTCGCCGGCCAGCGCGATCAGTTCGGCGACTGTGAACGCCTGCGTGGTGAAGCCGGCCCAGGTGGCGACGCCGTAGCCCCCGATGCGACCGGCCTGCGCGAACTCCTCCAGCACGGCGAACGCGGCACGGAGGTTGTGATGCAGTTGCTGCCGGTCATGGTTGGACCGTTCGGGGTTGTGGACGAAGACGATGTCGGCACGACCGAGGGCGGCGAGCGATTCCTCCGTCTGGGCGCGGACGTTCACGGGGGCAATGCTGTGGCGGCCGTCCGGGTAGAAGCCGGTCTTCGTCGTCACCTTGGCCGTCGGGTGCTCGGCGAGAACCGGGGCCAGGTCGCAGTGTGCCCGGCCGTGGGCGTAGTTGGGGGCGGTGTCGATCCACTTCGCCCCGGCCGTGAGAGCGGTGCGCGCCGCTTCGCCTACGGCGCGCACCCGGTAGGTCCCCAGGCCGAGAACGGAGCTCACCGGCTGGCCCTGACGACGGCGAGGGCCTGGCCCTGGACGAGGACGGTCAAGACACCAGCCACATCCTTGACCTCCAAGCCAGCGGCTTCGGCGAGTTGCCCGATGCTGACCGGGTCCCCGGTCAGCAGAGCTTGCAGAACGGGCGCGGCGCGCTCGGAGAAGTCCCACGCGGTTCCGGCGGCGGACAGGGTGACGGTCCCGGCGGCCGGGTTGCTCGCGATGTCGGCGCGCGGTGCGGTGATCCGCACCGCGATGTCCCTCTCCGCGGGGAGGGCGTCCACGTAGGGCAGGGACGGAGCCGGTCGGCCGAAGTGGGTGGTACCGGAGGACCAAGCCCAGCGGTCGATCAGGTCGGGGTCCGACAGCGCGGTGAGCACCGCGCTCCGCAGATCGGCCAGGTAGGCGGATTTATCGTCCGTTCCGGCGTGAAGCGGTACGTCCTTCCGGACGGCGGGGCTCTCGTGGAGTTCGTCCACCAGCCAGCCGAGAAGAGTGGCGCCGGTCTGGGCCACGAGCCCAAACGTGAGGTGCAGCGACTCGCTGCCCTGGTCAGCGGTGACGCGGTGCCACCATCCGCGCGGCAGATACAGGACATCGCCCGGGTGGAGGACGAAGTCCGCGACCGGCTCGCCCTCGGGGTCCTCCGGGGAGTCCACGTCGCGGAAGGTCGGGGCCTGCCTGGTCGGCTCCCACAGCCGCCAGCGCTTCGCCCCGTACTGCTGGACCACGACCACATCATGATCGTCCCAATGCCGGCCGAAGCCCTCCTGCTCAGTCCAAGAAGCGTAGGCGTTGGTCTGCACCGGCGTGCCGATGAAGCGCTCCAGCGCTTCGGCGGCGGTGCGGATCGACGGATGGATCTCGTCGATCGCGTCCACCACGAGCGAGGCGCCTTCGGCGAGCCGGGCGTGGAGCTGGGCGGGGTGCAGCCGGTTCCAGGTCACCCCACGCCGGTTGGTCGCGGGGGTCGAGTACCGGCCGACGGGGACGGTCTGCCCGTCCTGCGAAAGCCGCAGCCGGGGCGGCTCGATGCGGTGGGTGGCGAGAATGGTGTTCAGATCGTCCCAGGACAAGAGGGGAGCGGTGTCCGCCCCCTCAGCGGGGATCACGGCGTAGGAGCGGTGGAGCGCCTGGGTGAGGAACTGGTCCCCACCCAGGCGCACCGCCCACGAGGCGGTCTCAGGCATCGTGGGCGTCCTGCTCAGGTGTCGTTCTGGTCGGACTTGCCGCCAGTGTTGTCGGACGGCACGTCGGCCCGCGAACGCGCGGCCCGGATGCCACGGACGGCGACCAGCAGGCCGCCCTCCTCCTCCGGCTGGACCGGGGGTGCGGTGCTCTCCATCGGATCTCCTCTCCCCTTGGCGCTGCCCGGCCTTCCGGGGAATCGGAAGGGATCGCAGCGACTGAGCGCCCCAGTCTTCCGAGCAGTCCATGTCGGGGCCACGTCGTCCACCTGTCATCTCGGGAGCCGATTCGCACAGAGGTGTCATCGGGGTGTCATCTTCGCCACGATCACGCCCACGACGTGCGGCTTCTCGGTCGCCCCGGAGCGAAGGGGTGGCCATTGGGCAGCGGGCTGGGCAGGATTCCGGGCATGGACATCTTGGTGATCGGCGGGGGTTGGTTTCTGGGCAAGGCCGTCGTCGAGGAGGCGCTGGCGCGCGGCTGGGCAGTGACGACCTTCAACCGAGGGCGGTCCGGTGTGATGGTGCCCGGCGTACGGCAGGTGTTCGGTGACCGGACCTCGGTCGAGGATCTCGCCCGGTTGGCAGCGCAAGGCCCGTGGGATGCGGTGATCGACACGTCAGCTGCGGAGCAGCCGCCGAAGGTCGTGCTCGCGGGGGCAAAGGCGCTGGAAGGCACCACCGAGCGCTATGTCTACGTCTCGACGGTGTCGGTGTACGCCGGGTGGCCGGACCATCCGCTCAAGGTGGGTGATCCGTTGATGGACGGGCCGGCCGACGCCGATCGCAAGTACGGCAGGAACCCCGAGGGCTGGCGGGGGCCCAATCTGCACTATGGGAGGCAGAAGGCCGGCGGCGAGCGCGCGGTGGTCGAGACGTTCGGGGCGGAGCGGTCCTGGCTGGTTCGCCCCGGCGTGATCCTCGGTCCCCGCGAGTATGTTGGTCGGCTTCCGTGGTGGCTTCGGCGAGCCGAGCGCGGCGGTCAGATCCTGGCGCCCGGGTCTGCGAGCAAGAGCATCCAGCCGGTCGATGTCCGCGATGTCGCGCGCTTCGCCGTCGATCTCGCTGAACGGCCCGGTGGGGGCGTCTACAACGCCACCGCGCCGATTGGCCGGGACACGATGGGCAGTTTTCTGGGGGCCTGTCTCGCGATGGCGGGTGGCCGGGGCGAGCTGCGGTGGGTGCCGGATGAGGTGCTGCTGGAGCATGGCGTCCGGCAGTGGACGGAAGTGCCGCTGTGGCGGACGGGCGAGGGCGTCTGGCAGGTCAACTCCGAACCGGCGTACGCGGCCGGGTTCACCTGCCGTCCCTTGGAGGAGACGGTGCGGGACACATGGGAGTGGCTCCAGGCCGGCAACGTGCCGGTTCCGCACCCGCGGGCAGCCGCTCTCGGCATCGAGGCGGACCGCGAACGGACGATCCTGGCGGCTGTCGGCTCTCTGCGCTGAACAGGATCCAACGGACTGGGGCGGACTCGCACAAGCGCGGGTCCGCCCCAGTCCGTTGCGGCTGTGTTGTCCTACTCGATGACCAGCCGCGCGGCGGTGCCGCCGAGCTGTCTCGGGGCCGCGACTCGGGTGTACTCCTCCAGCGCCTCTCGAAGGGCGGCAGCGACCGGCGAGGTCCGGACAGGCTCGGTGGTGAGCAGTCTGCCGACGTGGACGACCCGCTCGACCAGGCCGTTAGCGCGCCGGTCGGGTGCGAGCACTGCGATGGGCTTCAGGACTTCGGCCGCTTCTTCGATTTCGCCGCCGAGGATCAACGCCGCTGCGAGGTCCGTGCGAGCCTCGGCGTCGATCCTGGAAATCCTCTGCCCAGCGGGCAGGCTGGCTTGCAGCTCCAGCACCCGCCGGGTGTGCTCCCGCGCGCGGGAGCCATCGCGCAGGAGCACGAACGTGGTGCCGTGAGAGCGGGCGAGCCGCTCGGGACCGTGGAGGAACTCTCCGGCCACCTCGTCATGGAGGCCGTCTCGTTCGAAGGTGTCGACGTCGAGGAAGCGCTCGACCGCCGCCGCGGCCCGCCGCTGGTCGCCGAGGTGCCCGTAGGCCCTGGCCTCGATTGCAGCGATGCGTGCTTGGCCGGCTGTGCCAACACCGGGGAAGGACTGCGCCTGACGGATGAAGCGGATCGCCTCACCTGGGCGCCCTTCCCAGTAGGCGAGCATGCCGAGCGTGCCAGCAGCGAAGGCGGCCAGCGGGGTGAAGCGGGTGACTTCGGCGTACATGCCTGCGGAACGGGCAAGTCGGTTGGCCTCACCGAGGGAGCCGAGGCCGAAGGCTGCCAAGGCCAGCAGCGCCGTCGTCTGACCGATCGCGATCAGCAACTGCTGCTTCTGCTCGGGGATGTGGGTGCGATCCAGAAGTCCTTCGGCGTTCGTCCGAAGCTGCCGGGCTTCGCGGAGCACGTCGAACGGTGGCCGGCTGTTGTAGGTACGGGCGAGTTGGCGAACGTCTTCCTGGACCTGTTCTATGGACAGGTCTGAGAGGAAGGCGGACGCTACGGAAGCGGCGTGGTCTGATGCTTCGCGTGCGGTCATCGCGAGTTCTCTTTCGAGGTCTTGCCGGGATACTGCCGTCGGGTCTCCCTCACGCGGCGGCGCCAGGAGTTCGGCGATCGTCCTGTCGAACATGTGCTGGATCGTCTGGGAGAACACGGAGGTCGGTCGGCTCACCGTCCCGGCGACCCAGCGCCTGAAAGTCGCCTCCGACATATCCAGGTTGCGGAAGCGTGGGTCTTTGAGGGTGCGCGCCAGCTCGTTCCCGGCGTTTCTGAGTTCCCTGTGGAAGTCCGGGAATTCCCATCCCGCCTTCTCGATCAGGGCACCCAGTAACGTCTTACTCGCCATGTCGCACGCCTCCGCCCCCGTGGTCTCGACCTGGCCCGGCCGCCGCCTGTGCGGGGAGAGCCTGGTCTAGCAATACCCGACAAGGGCGTTTCTCACTGCGGTATCTGACGAGATGACACCCCGGTGACGTGGTGATGACTCGGTGAGCGGTCAGATGACACCCAGCTGTTGTGGCGCTGCTTCAGCCAGGGCACGACAGTGGGTGGCCGATCAACGGATCACAGTGCGAAGTGACTCGGCTTCTTCTCACCCGCGTGCTCGGCATCCGGCCGCACCTGGCCGCCCTACCGGCGGTCTCGGCGCTGGGCGGTGACCCCGTGATCGCCGTGCTGGACGACGCTTGGCCGTCCCCTGCGCCGTCTTCCACCGCCACCCACCGACTGGCCAAGGAGCAACCGTGAAGCCCCACCCGCACCTCCCGGTCCTGCGCGATCTGGTCACCGATATCCCCGGTGCCGTCGCCGCCATCCACGTCAGCCCCGAGGGCCTCGTCGCGGGCACCTCCCCCGGAATCGCCCGCGACGAGGCCGACAAGTGGGCCGCCGTGATGGCGGCGCTTGGTGCCGTGAGCGCCAGGAGCGTCGGCATCGTCGGCGCTCATACGTCCGGTGAGTGCCCGTGGGGCCACAGCGTGATCGAGGACCAGTACGGCCAAACCCTCACGCTGGTCGGCGCGCCCGACCAGTCGATGCTCGCCGTGGTCGGTGCCAAGGACGCGGACCTGGGCAAGATCGTGGGCCGGATGATCGAACTTGCGGACCAGGCCCTCACCGCGGCGGCGCCGGTGTGAGCGCGACACCGGCCGGGACCGCCGGCCAGGTCCGCCCGCGCCCGCTGCCGCTGCCCGACGTCCTGGTGGCCCCTCACTTCCCTGACCCGCACAGTCCCGGCATGACCGGCCTCGCGTCCTACCTCGCCCGGCGCGGCGCCCGGGTGACGATCGCACCGCAGCAGGACGGCCGCCGCACCGAGCTGCTCCAGCGGCTCGACCGCACCGGGGCCGTGCTGCATCCCGTGGTCCCGGGCACGACGACCTCGCTGGTCTGGGGCGGGGACAACGCGGCGGTGCCGGAGATCCTGGATCTCGCGACCGGCCGGGGCCTGCCGAGCCTGGGCCACTCCCGGGCGGTCGAGCTGCTGGCCGGCACGGCGCCCACCGTCGTGGCCGTCGCGGGCAGCCACAGCACCGCGATGGCCGCCGCCGCCCTGACGTGCGCGCTGACCGTGCGTGACCCGGGCTGGATTCTCACCGCCGCCCCGTGCGGCGACGCGCCCGGCTATGACGGCAGCGGCGAGGTCCTGGTGGTGGATCTGTGTCCCGATACCGCGCTCCACGAGGCCGCCCCGCCCGGCTGGCGTCACCGCGCCCTGGGAGCGGGACTGCGCCCGGCGGTCACCCTGGTCACCGCCGTGGACGTCGCGCCCCCGGCGTTCGCGACCCGCGAGGAGGCGCTGGACGAGACCGAGGCCCTCGCCCGTCGCAGCGAAAGCGTGGTGGTGTGGGCCGGTCAGCCGGGCTGCGACGAGCTGCTGGAGCGCCTGCGCCGGGCACCGGGCCCCCGGGTGGTGACGGTGGGTCGGGGCGAGGGCGTGGACGTGGCTGTCCTCGGGCTGCTGTGGAGCGGTGAGGACCACCGCCTCACCATCGAGGCCGGCGGCGAGCGGTCCACCGTCACCGTGCCCGTCACGGGCACCCGGTCCGCGCTCGGCGTCGCCGCGGCGTTCGCGGCCGGCTGGGCGCTCGGTGTGTCCCCGGCGGACCTGGCCGACGGGCTTGGGGCGTTCCCGGGGGTCGAGCGGTCGCTGAGCCGCCTGGGCACGGTCGGCGGCGTCACCGTGATGGAGTCCCGTGCCCAGCACCCGGAGGAGATCGCCGCCGATCTCCAGGGCGCCCGGATGCTCACCGAGGGCGCCGTGGTCGCGGTGTACGAGCCGGTCGGCCACCAGCGCACCGTCGCACTCGCCCATCGGATCAGCGAAGCCCTGACCGCCGCCGACCACACGGTGCTGCTTCCCGTCCACTCGACCCCTGCCCGCTCCCAGCGCCACGACGACGGTGCCGAAGCCCTCGCGCGCGCCGGCTCCGGCGGCACGCTCGTGATCCCCGAGCCCGGACCGTGCCAGCCCAGCCCGGAGACCCTGGCCGCCTCCCTCGCCCACCGCGGCGACCTGATCCTCACCATCGGCCCCGACGCCGCCCGCCGGATCGGCCCCCGGCTGCTGGCCGCGCTTGACTAGCCCCGGCCCGCCCAGTAGCGGCCCGCCGACATTCCCGCTTTCACCCGATCTCTTCACGAGGAGCTTCGCCATGCCCGCTGCCCTGCCCGACAAGCCGGACCTGTCCGACGCCGAGGTCCTGCTGCTGCGCCAGGTGGCCGGTGGTCACCTGAACGCGGCGGTCAGCCGCGCCACCGGCATCGCCGAGGCGGCCGTCGGCCCCGCCATCACGGCGCTGACGTTCAAACTCGGCACGCCGCACCGCCACCGCGCCGCCGCCCTCGGCGTCGGCTGGGGGTGGGTACGGGTTGAGGACGTGCCCGTGTCCAACCCCACCAGCCTGCCGCTGCCCCTCCGTCAGCAAGAGGTGCTCGCCGGCCTGGTCGCCGGAGAGGAGCCAAAGGCGACCGCCGAGCGGCTCGGCCTCTCCGAGAAGACGGTTCGCACCTACATCCAGAAGATCCTTCGCACCCTCGGGGTTCGCTCCCGGCAGCAGGCGGCGGCCCTCGCCGTCCTCTCCGGCATCGTGTCGCTGAGCATCTTGGGCGACGGCTGGCCGGACACCACGCTCGGCAAGGCCGACGATCCGGCCGCGCAGCTGGCCGGGGTGAGCTGATGTCGCGCGGCACCCAGCTCTTGGCCGGCTCGCTCGCCGGGATGGCCTGCCTGCTGCTGGCGCTGGCGGCCGGTGCGACGACAGCGGCGGCGGTCCACCACGAGCACGTGGTACACGGACCCGTGGTGCTGGTCAGCACTACCGACGCCTTCGGCACGGTGCTGCTGCTCGCGGCCCGCCTGCTGGGCTCCGGCCTCGCGAGGGGAGGGGACCGGTGAGCGCCCGCGCTGCGCCGGGGAGGCTGACCGCACAGCAGGCGGCCGTCCTGGACCGGGTCGGCACGGGGATGAGCAACCGTGAGATCGCCGCCGCCCTCGCCCTGGGGCCAGACACCGTCAAGCGGTACCTGGCGCAGGCGTTCGTCCGCCTGGACGTGGCGGACCGGATCGCTGCCTTCGTGCGGGCCTGGCAGTCGGACCAGGTCCCACACACGCAACCGGTGACCGAGCCCCCGGCCCTGAGCGACGAGCAGACCCTGATCCTGCGGATCTGGGCGGCCGGCGGCGGAAAGCCGCACACCGCCCGCGCGCTCCGCGTCTCCCCGAGCACCGCGAACCGCCGCGAACAGGACATGCTCAACGCCCTCGGAACTTGCCACCGGGTGGTCGCCGTGCGCACCGCCCTTGAGCACCGGCTGATCGACCCCGACGGCGAGAGCCTGGCCGTCCTGTGCACCACACCCACGGCGGCCGATCCGGGCCAGGGCCGCACCCTCCGACTCCAGGAAGGCGAGACGAGCGATGCCGCACTCCGCACCGCCCGAGCCCACCCGACGCCCGGCCCCGACTCCGCGCCGGCGGGCCGCTTCGAGGAAGCCCTCTGCTCCGTCTCCGGAGTGATCGTGCACCTGGGCGCCCTGGCCGGAGTCGCGCCCGCGCCCAGCCTGCCGGAGATCCTGCTGGGCGCGGCCCCCCGCGACAAGACGCCGGCTGTCGTACTCCTGGTCCACCAGGCGCTGGCGCTCGGAGTGCCGTGCGCCCTGGTTATCCCGCCCGGAGCCGCCGATCCGGTCAAGGCTGTGATTTCGGCGGGCCTGGCCCGCGCCTGGTCGGGCGCCATCCGACAGGGGGCCACCAACCCCGGCAGCGCGTACGTGGTAGCAGCCCACCAGCTCGGCACGGTCCCCGACCAGTGCGTGGTGGTGTGCACCGGCGACCAAGCCCCGATCGCTGCGGAGGCTGGCCCCCGGCGGGTCCTGACCACCGCGACCGCCCCCGTCCGGACAGTGCCCCGCCGCCACCCGCTGCCCGCGATCACCGCGCGGGACCGGCAACTCGCTGAGCTGACCGCGCGGGGCTACGACGCCACCCAGATCGCCGAACGGCTCACCGTCGGCGAGCACCTGGTCCTCACCGAGCTGGCCGCGCTCCGACACCGCTTCGCGGCAGCGGACGACACCCAGCTCGTCGCCCGTCTGATCAGCGCCGAGCTGATCGACACCCGGCACCTGCGCGCCGAACTACCCGACCGCTACCTCGAACTCGACCAGGCGGAACGCGCCGTTCTCGCCCTGATGTGCGTGGGTGCGCTCCACCCGGACGGCGTGCACGCGGCCGGCCTCACCTGGCGTGAGGCCCACGCCGCTGAGGCCCGCGCCGTCCAGACGCTCTCCCCACGTCGCAGCCGCACCCACGCCGTAGCCGTCGCTCTGGTCACCGGCGCCGTCACCCTGCCCATCCCGCCACCCAGCACCCCTCCGGAACCCGAGATGCCTACTGCCGCACTGCCCAGTCGTCCACGCACGCCACCGTCCCGGCCGCCAGGTGGCCGCCTGGCACCTCACACGCACACCTGCCCGACAACCAGGAGCACGCCCACCCCCGCAGCCGCAGCTCGGTGAGGCCCGCCGCCACCGACGTTCTGCAGCACGAGCGGGCACCTTCGCTCCCGGCCCCGGGTAGCGGGCCGGTCGTCCTGCTCACTGGAGCGGCCACCGGACGCCCGAACTGGCAGAGCCAAGCCGTGCGGCTACTCGCCCAGGGCGGCTTCGCCGGGCCCGTGCTCGACCCCTTCGTGCCCGGTGACACCGACCTGCCATGGCGCACCGGCTGGCTCGACCGGGCGGAGGGGGCGGCCGATGTGTTGCTGTCCTGGCTTCCGCTGGGCCCGTGGCCGGTGGTCCGGGCGTACCGCGCCTACCTTGCCGACCACCTGCGCCCGCCGGTTGTCGTCGGCTGCCCGGCCGGTCCGGGCTGGCAGGCCACCACCCGGCTGCCTGGCGATGGACGTGCCCGGCCTGCCGGTGCACTCCACTCTCGACGCCACCGCGAACGCCGCTCTTGGCCAGGTCGCCGCCCGCACACGCCCGCGCCGCTGAGACCACCGCGTCCCTTTCTCACGTCAGGACAACCGGATGACCGTCTCCACCCCGCCGATCGAATCACTCGCCCCGATCGGCAACGGCCGCACCGCCGCGATCATCGACCGCACCGGCTCGATCGGCTGGCTGAGCCTGCCCGACTTCGACCAGCCGTCCGTCTTCGCCGACCTGCTCGGCAACCGCCGCCACGGCTTCTGGTCCCTGGCCCCCGTCGAAGCCCGGTCAGCCCCCGCCGGCTATCGCGCGTACCGGCCGGGCTCCCTCGTCCTCGACCAGGTCTGGGAGCTGCCGAGCGGAACCTTGCAGGTCACCGACTTCATGCCCGCCAGCCAGGACCCGTGCGCCCAGGTGATTCGCATCGCGCAGTGCCTCGACGGGCAGGTAACCGTCTCCTCCCGGCTCCTGCTCGCCCCCGGCTACGGTCTGGCCCGCGCCGTTCTGCGCAGAGTCGACGGCGAGGCGGGCACGCCGAGGTTCGCCGCCGAGCACCAGCGCGCCACGCTGTGGCTGGACGGCCCCGCGCACGCCACCGGCCGGCGCGGCCCCGCCACCAGTGACACCGTCCTGTCCGCAGGGCAGAAGGTGTCGTTCGCCCTGACGTGGCAGCAGCCCGGCGAAGCGGTGCCGCTGGTGCCCGACGCCGAGCGAGCGCTGGCCGACACCCTCGTGGAATGGGAGGACTGGAGCTCCCGATGCACCTACACCGGCCCCGACCGCGAAGCCGTCCTCTCTTCCGCGGCCTTCCTGGGCTCTCTCATCCACGTGCCCACCGGCGGCATCGTCGCCGCCGTCACCACCTCCCTCCCCGAGGAGATCGGCGGCGAACGGAACTGGGACTACCGGTACTGCTGGCTTCGGGACTCCGCGCTCACCGTCAGAGAACTGGTGCGCGCCGGCTCCTACCTCTCCCCGGTGCGGGCCTGGCGAAGCTGGCTGGTTGACACGATCGGCGACCCCGCGACCGTGCGCATCATGTACCGGCTGAACGGCGACAGTGACCTCACCGAGACCCCTCTCAGCCACCTGCCCGGGTACCAGGGCTCCCGGCCGGTGCGGATCGGCAACGGCGCGGCTGGCCAACTCCAGCTCGACGTCTTCGGGTACGTAGCGGACGCCCTGCTGGCCGCCGAGGACGCCGGCCTGGAGCCCGACCCCGACGCCGACGCCCTCCTGCTCGGCCTGGCCGACGTCGTCGCCGCCAACTGGGGCCAGCCTGACCAAGGCATCTGGGAGATGCGTGGCCCGGAACGGCACTTCACCTCCTCCAAGGTGATGGCATGGGTGGCGATCGACCGCACCCTCGCGCTGCTGGAGCGCCGCCCGAACACTGACGCGCCGACCCTGGCAGGCCTTCGCTCGCTCGCGTCCGCCATCCATGCGGACATCCTGGCCCACGGCTTCGACGCCGGACGCAACACCTTCGTGCAGTACTACGGCGGCCAGGAGTTGGACGCCTCGCTGCTGCTCCTCCCGCAGGTCGGCTTCCTGCCGCTGGACGACAAGCGGACGATCGGCACCGTCGAAGCCGTTCAGCGTGAACTGGCCACCTACGACGGACTCGTGCTGCGCTACCGCACGCACCAGGGGGCCGAGGACAACGTCGACGGCCTACGCGGCCACGAAGGCGCCTTCCTCGCCTGCTCGTTCTGGCTGGTCACCGCCCTGGCCCTCATCGGCCGGGACAACGAGGCCCGCGAACGCATGGACGCGCTGCTTGCCCTGCGCTCCGACGTCGGAGTCCTGGCTGAGGAGTACGACCCGAGCAGCGGTCGCCAACTCGGCAACACCCCCCAGGGCTTGAGCCACCTCGCGCTGATCAACGCCGCCTGTGCGCTCGCCCCCACCGCGGCCCCGACGCTAGCCCTCCCGCGCCAGCGCGCCAGCGCCGTCAGCTCTCGCTGACCACGGAACGCCCGCAGCTCCGACCGACTCGGCCCCGCGGCGGGCCCCACCCAGACCACTGCCCGGCGACGTGAACCCGGTGCTCCGCACCCGGAGCCGTGGCCGGCAGCCAGCACTCACATGAAGGAGACAACGATCGAGTGGGAAGACGCTGCTCGTCGGCAGCTTCAACCTGGAGCACGACGGCTACTCGTCCGACGGGCGCGGCGGCGGGAACCTCGATCGGTTCTACGCCGCTCACGAGGAACTCGCGAAGTACCCATTCGCCGTGCCCTTCCGCCAGGAGCTGACACACTCGCGCCAGCAGGGCGGCCAGCTGCTGTTCGAGGCGGAGCGGATGGTGTGGCGCAGGGCGCCGATGTCGGTGATCGTGCGCGAGCCGGTTTCGATGCGGGAGACGTAGCTGGTGGAGCAGCCGAGGAGGTCGGCGAATTCCTGTTTGCGGCAGACCGTGGAGTTCGCGGTAGAGCTGGAGGATCTCGGGCAGGGCGCGGCGACGCAGGATGTCTTGGGCTCTGGAGGTGGTCCAGTGCCAGCGGATGCCGCCGTGGGGATCGATCCGGGCCACCGGTCAGGTGCAGTCGTGCAGTTCGTACCAGCGGGCGATGGAGTCCTTGTAACCCTGCGGCATGTGCAGGCCGGGCACCTCGTCGCGGTGGAAGAGGCCGGCTTCCTTGTGCTCGTGGCTGACGATCGGGGGTCGGTGCGCGTCGGTGGCGGTGCAGCCGTAGGTGACGATGAAGACCTTGCGGCCGGGGATCGGCTCGTACATCCATGCGTCCAGCAGCGGGCCGGCGGTCGCCGTCCATCCGCTCTCTTCCTGGATCTCCGTGACCACCCGTTCCTCGGGTGTCTCCGTCCCCTCCAGCTTCCCGCCGGGCAGCTCCCATTCCTGGCGCTCGTTCTTCAGTAGCAGCACCCGTTGCTGCGGGTCGAGCACGACGCCCTTGATAGAGATCGGGAAAGCCGTTGGCACGTAGGGCTGTTCTGTCTGTCCGGTCATCGCTTCTTCCGGGGCGCGTGGGCGGGCACGGGCCTGTCGAAGGTAGCAGTCCGCCTCTTCTGCGCCCTGGGCACCCGCGGCCGAGGTATTCGCCGAACTGATCACGGACTACCTGAACATCTGACGGACCCGGCCACACGAGGGCGGGGCGCGCGGCGAGCCGCGCATCCCGCCTTTACCAGTGTCGGGTAGAGGAGTGCGGGGCCCTAAAGGAGCGGCGCGACGGTCGGGGTCTAATTGTCGGGGACGGGGCCCGGATCGTCGGTCCAGTAGGTGAATGAGGAGTTCATATCGGGGCGGCCCGGCCCAGAGACACGGTCACCACCCTTTGTCGCTCGCCCTCTGGACAGGCTCGACGGTCAGGCCGCTCCCCGTCCGCAGGGGCGATGTGAGCTGACTGTCCGACACGTCCATCTCGCAGCCGGTAACGTTGAAGGCGAGCCTCTGGCCATCATCCGCGTCGAGCGAACAGGACCGATTCCGCGATGACCAGTGCCACTGATCTGACTGTCGGCTTCTTCGGCACGTCGATCATGGAGCACCTCGAGGCATACAACACGCAGATGACCAATCAGGCCAACCTGCCCAAGGCTGGCACCATGGTCACCGTCGAGGGATGGCACCAGCGCGGCTGGGTCCACCGGCTCGCGCTGTCACTGCGCGCCGCCCGTCCGCATGTCACCTTCGACATTCGCAACCACGGTCAGGGCGGCGCCACAAGCCGTGACATCGCCAGCATCGTCGAAACCGACCGGGCCACCACCGGCACCGACTACGACCTGGTCTTCCTCGGCTGCGGCATCAACGACGTCTGGCGCCGCTACCAAGGCCGGCTGGCCGAGGCGGTCGACATCGACGAGTACAGCCGTCACCTCACCACCATGTTGAAGCAGCTGAGCGGATACTCCCGGCAGGTCGTCGTAGTCAGCGAGACCCCGTTCGGGCCGGTCGAGGCCCCGGGAACCGTCGTGGAGATGAACGTCGAGCTGGTCCGTTACAACAAGGCCGCCCGAGCTGCGGCCGACGTGTGCGGCGCGCTGTTCCTTGACGTGTGGACTCCAGTCGCCGCGGCCGCTCGTCACCTGCCTGCCGACGACGCCACAGCGGGGGTTTGGAACGACGGCGTCCACCTCAGCGAACTGGGCGACACCATCCTCCTCCAGGAGGCCGAACGCTTCCTCGCTGACCGACGAGTCATCGAGCAACTCGTCGACCATCCCCGTTCGGAGCGCGACCGTGCGCTCTAGGTTTACGGTCCGGTGATCGCCCGGAATCGGCCCGACGTTGCCTGACCACTGTCGGGGTGCTGGCGCTGGCCTGCCGACGCGGGCGGGCCGTGTGCACATCCGGGCGCTCGCCGCAGCGTTACGACTGCCCGCACCGGTCGGCAGCGGCGGCCGTGGCCGGAGGCATACCCGCCGAGAGACCGCCGGCCGTGCTCTGAACTGCTGCCGAGGCACAGGTCGCCCTGGCAAGCGGTGCTAGGCATGACGGGACACCAGATGGAACAGGCGCGCGACATCCCTGTAGGGCGAACGGCTGCCCGCCACCCATTCCAGGTCCAGCCATGCAGAGAAGTCTTCGCCTGGCGGTGTGTCGCCCAGGTGGTCGGTGAACACCCGGACGCCATACCACTGCACTGTCTCCAGCCCCTGTTCCCTCAGGCAGCGCTCGATGTCCGTCCGTCGGTGAGCCCGACTTTCTACGCCGAGCTTGCCGAGCTCCGACCGCCGGTTGATCACGTCCAAGGCCTCCTGCGGAGACCCTTCGAGAGCGGGGCGCATGGCCAACGCGTCGGCGTTCTTGGCCAAGATGGAAACTAGGCCGCCGCCCTTGCGAGCGCAGCGGCCGAGGCTGGCGACCAATGCCCCAGCGTCCTGGAGGTACATCAGGACGCCATGGCACAGGACGGCATCCCAATTGTCGCCGACCAGTTCCTGGGCGTCCTCGCCCCGTCCCTCAATCAGGTCCAGCGTGCCGGCGGCGGTCGCTCGCTCCCGTTTCCAGCGTGCCGCAGCGTGCTCCAGCATTGCCGGATCCGGGTCGAGAACTGTCACCGCTCGTCCCCGCGCGGCAAGGCGCAGCGCCTGGATGCCGGTGCCGCCGCCGACATCGAGAACGCGCAGCGGGCCGGGTGGCAAGTGGGTGTCGAGGGCGCGGGCCACCAACGCTTGGCGCAAGGCGCCCCGAAGGGTGGTTGCGTGGTGGATGTAGTCGGTTGAGAGACTGCCGCCGACCCAGCTGTTCTTCACGGGACGAGGGTAGCCAGTCGGTCTGTGCGGCGATCTGATGACACGGCCCACGCCGTTGCCCTCCCTTGTCGAGGGGGAGGGCGACGACGGTGGCCTACGACAGGGTGGCTCGCAGGGGGTCTGCGGACCGGTGAGCTCGGGCGCTCAGGATCTCAAGGACGGCGGTGAGGTGGTCGGCGGTCGGGCGACTCGGGATCGCCTGGTTGATCTGTGCTGCGTCCAGGGCGAGCTTGGCTGCCCGGTCGAGTTCGCCAGCACGCGCGGTCGCGTGAGCGCAGGAGGCCATGACGAGGGCGTCCTCTCGGCTCGAGGTCTGAGGAGCTGCCAGAAGTGCCTTCGTGACGGCGTCGTCCAGGGCAGGGTGGTTGAGGAAGCTGTACACCGAGACCGCTCGGGCGTGCAGCCGGCCTTCGGTGAAGAACTTGGTCCACAATTGGTCTGTGTCCGGGTGGGCCTCCTCGTAGCGGGCGTAGGCCCGTTCCAGGGACATGAGTGCACGCTCGCGTTGGCCGGTGGATGCCGCGTGTTCGGCCTCGAGTGCCGCCAGCCAGGCGGCGGCGGTGGCCAGACCTGGACCGCCCTTTGTGTGGTGCTGGGCGTCGGCGAGGATGTCGGCTGCCTTGCGCGGCGTGAGGGCGTAGGACATGTCGGCCATGACATTCGCCAGGAGCGGTGGGTGGCCGGCCTCCCGGGCTGCGTACCGGGCGACTTCGTAGTAGCTGAACGCCTCCGCGTTGCCTCCGAGTTCGAAGGCTGTGTACCCCGCCAGCGCCGCTGTGCCGGCCGCCTGGAGCGCGATTTCCGCTCGGTGATCGCCAGCGACTGAGAGCAGGGAGGTCAAGTAGTCGAGGTGCGAGTGGACGGGTGCCGTCAGCATGCCTGCCGGGTAGATCTGGCCGAGGGCATGCAGCTCGGTGGTTCGGCTCGCGGCGTCTTCGACGGTGCCCTCGTCTACTTGAGGAGGGATCAATGCTGCGGAGAGTCGGCCCCAGGGTTGGGCGGCCGCGCCGGTGGCAAGGTCCTTGGCGTCGGCGCCGAGTGTGCGGTCACCGGTCTGAGCGTTCTCCGTCATGGCTTCTGTGAGTCTCCGGTAGCGTCGGCTGGCTTCCACCGCACGGCGAATCTCGCCGATGGGGATGTCGTACCCGGCGGACAGCAGCGGGTACCAGAGTGGCTGAGGCAATCGCCGTTCGGTCTCCCAGCGCTTCAGGTTCTCCGGATCGAAATGCCCATCCCTCTTGTAGCCGGTCAGGTGCTCGGCCTGTTGAACTCGTGAACGGCCTGTCGCCTTTCGGGCCGCATGGAGAAGGTTCCCGATCCCGTCGGGGCTGATGGTCACAGCCACCCCCTGTGAGTACATACGTGCAGATACAGGGCTTGCGTGGCCCCCTTGTGGGGGCCGCAGACAGGATTGGCACCCTGCCTGGCACCTCGACGCGGGCGGTACGCCGAGAGTGAGATGACCGTACCGGAGATCCGCGGCGCTCGTATGCCGAAGGGTCAACTCCCATGATTCACAAGCCTTCCGGAGGTTCCCTGTGACGACCGTCATCGCAAACCGGCAGACCAGCAGGCTCACCCACCAGGTCAACTTCCGCGCCACCCCCCAGGAAGCAGCCGACGCCCTCAAGCACTACACCCACCGGTTCATCACCCTCGGGCTCACCTGCTCCAGCAACACAACCGACCACACCGAGGGTGTCTTCACCTCGCAGACCCGCATCACGCTGACCGGCGACCAGCAGCTCACCGCGAACCTGACCATCTGCCAGCCGGCCCGCGCGTTCTCCGCGGACGTCGACACCTACACCGCCACCGCCGTCATCTCCTCCGAGCGCTGCAACCAGGAACTCATCGACAACCTGTACAGCGAGCTCGACCACCTGCCGTACACCGGCACCGAACTCGCCCATCTGCGCCGCCAGTTCCCGCTCTGCCAGCAATTCGCCGCGAGCATGAACCCCGCCACCATGGCGAACGTCGCCTTCTACATGTCGATCCACCACATGGGCGACTTCGTGGCCATGATGGACGCCATGATCGCAATGGGTGCCAACCCGGCTCACATCACGATCATGGACAAGGGCTACCCCTACACCAACCGGGAGCGCGTCGACGGCTGGTTGCGCCACACCCTGGGCATCCAGGTCGACTACTACAAGGACCGCGCTGCATCCATCCGGGGCCACGTCGAGCGCGCCAAGAAGTCCGGCCTGAAGACGCTGATCATGGACGACGGCGGCTACACCTGGCCCGTGGTCGCCGAGCACCTCCCCCACGAGATGGACCACTTCATCGGCATCGTCGAGCAGACCATGTCGGGGATCTGGAAGCTGGAGGGCCAGCCGCTGCCCCTGCCGGTGTTCTCGGTCGCCGAGTCCGACCTGAAGGCGACCGTGGAACCCTACGGCGTGGCCGCGGCCGCGGTGCGCGCCCTGCACGACCGGATCCCCCACGAGAAGCTGGAAGGTCGCCCCGTTCTCGTTCTCGGCTACGGCCGCATCGGCCGACAGGTCGCGCTGATCCTGCGCGACATGCGGATGCGCGTGGCCGTCTACGACCCCAACACCGTGGCCCTCGTCTCCGCCCACGAGGAGGGCTTCGAGACCAGCCGCGACCTCAACGCGCTCATCGAGCGGCACCAACCGCTGCTGGTGTGCGGCAACGCCGGTCGCGGCAGCCTCGGCCGGGACAACCTGAAGGCGTTCAAGAACGACGCCTACCTCGTCTCCGGCACATCGCGCACCTACGAGTTCGACCTCGATGCCTTCGCCCAGGCAGCCGAGGAGGTGGTCGACCACGGCATCCTCGGCCACACCTACAAGCTGGCCGGCGGCGTCGAACTGTGCGTGGTCGGCCACGGTATGCCGCTGAACTTCTACCACGCCGAGTCACTGCCGAACCGGTACATCGACATGATCATCGCCGCGCTGCTCCAGGGCGGGACCACGCTCCTCAGCCCCGACAGCGGAGGCTTCCAGCCGGGTCACAACCTCGAGTTGACCAACGCGATCCTGGCCAGCTCGTCCGTCCTGGACACCTACCTGGACACCTACGCCGATCCGTCCGCCCCGCGCGACCTGCTCCTGCCCGCCGGCCGCCCGTACACCGGCATCCCGTGGACCTTCGACCAGTGACCGAGCGAGTCTTCGACGTCGACGGCGGCCAGGGTGAGGCGCGCACCGGCGTGCGCACCCTGGCCGCCACCGGCGCGAGCTTCTTCCGTTGCCTCCCCGTCTCCGAGCTGCCCGCGTACGCCCTCGCGCAAGCCGCCATGCCCGCGACTGCAGCGGTGACGCTCCACCACAGCACGCCGGCAGCCCCGGCAGGTCTGGATGTGCAGTTCGCTCTCCACCTTGCCGAGCACCGCCGCACCCGACTGGGACTACCCGCGGCGGTGGCAGCCGTCTCGACAACCCGCCCCGAGACGGGCACCTGCACCGACGTCCTCCGCATCCCTCACCTGACCTTGACCCGGGTTCGCGGTGAGACCACGGACACCGTCGTATGGGAGGTCATGGAGCAGCGGGTGGCCGCCGACTGGCTCGGTGGCCAGCCCCTTCCCGATCAGCAGTTCTTCGAGGACCACCTCCACGGCCTGCTCGCGCTTCGACGAGCCCACCGGGAAGGCCGCCTGGCCGAAAGCCGACTCGACCGGGCGCTGCGGGGCAGCTACCTGTCCATCCGCGCCGCATACCTCAACGAGGAGCTGGTCCGTGACCACATCACCGCGCTCACAACGATCTGAACGCCCGCAGGACACCATGGCTGAAGCAGCTGCCGGTCTGCTCGCGGGCCTGCGAGAGAAAGATCGGGTCACAGCGCGCATACCGTTCGACAACACCGAGCTGCGCCATCGCTTCAGCTACCTGCCCCGCCTCCACTCCGGGCTGAGCCTGTCCGGCATGCCGCAGATCAACCGCAAGGCAGTCATGAGGCTGCTCGCAACGGCCCTGAGCCCGATCGGCTATTCCAAGGCCGTTGCCGTGATGGGCCTGGAGGAGCTGCTCGACCGCCAGGAGGACTGGCGCAAGCGCCGGCACGTCCTCGACTACTGGGTGGCGGTGTTCGGCGAACCGGGCGCGGCGCCGTGGGGCTGGCGATTCGAGGGCCACCATCTTTCCGTCACGATGACGATCACCGATCAAGGAATCGCGACCACGCCGCTGTTCCTTGGCGCCCATCCGGCCCGTGTCGAAGGGCCCACCGGGCCCGTCCTGGCCCCGCTCGGCGATGAGGACGAACTCGGCCTGGCCCTCCTGGCCGCTTTACCTCCGGATCTCGTCGACAAGGCGCGGGTGAGTGTGCAGGCACCAGCGGACATCCACTCCGGGGCGAGCCCGCACTTCACTGAGACAATCAAGCCGCAGGGACTGGCCGCCGAGGAGATGCCGGGTGAGGCGCGCATCCTCCTCGGCCGCCTCGTGGACTGCTACGACAGCGTCCTCAACCCTGACGTGCTGGCCGCGCAGCCAGAGCGGCAGACCGGCACCTCAGGCCTGCACTTCGCGTGGGAAGGCCCCGTTGACGGCTCCGGCCCGCGCTACTACCGGGTGCAGGGCAGAAGGTTGTTGATCGAGTACTCGCTGACTACCGGGCTGGCCGGCCACGTGCACAGCGTCCGCCGGGTGCCCGGCCTCGACTTCGGCGCGTAGCCCGCGGTCCCGTCTCCTCGAGGTCTACGCAGTCTCGTCGAGGCTTGAGCGTGGGCGCGCGTCGCATCGACGAGGAGCTCAGGCCCCCATGGCGAGGAACTGACGGGCGCCGCGCAACCCGGTGCGGATCCTGTCTTGAGTGGCACGGCAGTCGAGGCGAACGTCGAGCGCCCCGGGAAGCGCGCTGTCGGCCCGCAGTCCCGCGGGGAGCCGGGAGGCGTCGAGCCCGTCACGCCGGGCGATGAGGACGCCGAGTTCGTGACGGCTCACAGCATCGGCTCCTGCCAGGTGGTGGACGCCGGGCACGTCGCAGGCCGCGAGTTCCAGAAGGGCGGCGGCCACGTCGGCGACGTGCACCGGGCAGCGGATGTCGTCGGTGAACAGGACACCGTTGCGAGTACCGGCCGCGAGATCGTGCACCGCGCGCTCGTGCTCCGACCGCCGGTCACCGATGATCAGCGAGGTGCGGGCGACGACGGCATCCGGGTTGACGAGGCGGACACCGGTTTCCGCTGCCGCCTTCGCCGCGCCATAAGGGGTGAGAGGGTCAGGGAGACAGGATTCGTCGTAGTGGACGCGGGCGCCGGAGAACACCGCGTCACTGGATACATGGACCAGGCGGCTGCCGTACGTTGCCGCAGCCATCGCCAGGCGGACAGGGCCCTCGGCCGTGACCGCCCAATCGGATCCACCGCTCGTTGCGTTGACGATCACGCGCGGTTCCACCTCGGCCATGACTGCTTCGAGGCGGTCGGAGTCCCGCAGGTCCAGGGCGTGCCACGAGACCTCCGAAGTGCTGCCGGGCCTGGTCGCGAAGGTCGCAGCCACTGCTTGACCCGCGGCTGCCGCCTGACGGACCAACTCAGTACCCAGGAACCCGCTGCCGCCGATGATCAGGACTGTCATGACGCGACACAGTAAAGGAGGCGCTACCCAAACCCTGGTGAGACTGCTCAAACGCCACTGAGACGGGTCACCCGCTGGGGGTGGGACAGCACGTGCCGCCCCGCCCCCAGCGATTCGAACAGGATAGTGAAAACTAGCTGCATCCGCTGGTAGACCCGCACCCTTCGCATACGTAGCAGCTGCCGGCGCGGCGCATCTTCGTGCCGCACGAGAGGCAGAGCGGGGCGTCGGTCGCCACGCCGAGTTTCAACTCCAGAAGCTCCGCGGCGCTCCTCGCCGTTCGGGGCTCGGAAGCGGTCGGGACCGCGGGCTGGTTGACCGGCGCGGACTGCGCCAGACCCTCGACGTCGACCTCCTCCTCGTCGACCAGTTCATACGAACCGGTCTCGAGCTGGCGTGTCCGCTCCTCAACGGTGTAGATGCCGAGCGCGGAGCGGGTCTCGAAGGGCAGGAAGTCCAGTGCCAGGCGACGGAAGATGTAGTCGACGATCGACTGCGCCATCCGCACGTCCGGGTCGTCCGTCAGACCGGCCGGCTCGAAGCGCATGTTGGTGAACTTCGAGACGTAGGTCTCCAGCGGCACGCCGTACTGCAGGCCGACCGAGACGGCGATGGAGAAGGCGTCCATCATGCCCGCCAGGGTCGAACCCTGCTTGGACATCTTCAGGAAGACCTCGCCCAGACCATCGTCCGGGTAGGAGCTGGCGGTCATGTACCCCTTCGCGCCGCCGACCCTGAACGAGGTGGAGATTCCTGGCCGGCTCCGGGGCAGGCGCCGGCGCAACGCTGCCGGCGCAGCGGCCGGAGCAGCACCACCGGTGGTGGCGGACGTGGCGCTCTTGGCGGACAGCGGCTGGCCGACCTTGCAGTTGTCGCGGTACACCGCGACGCACTTCAGGCCGAGCTTCCAGCTCTCCAGGAGCAGGTTCTCGATGTCCTCGACCGTGGCCGACTCGGGCAGGTTGCACGTCTTGGAGATGGCCCCGGACAGGAACGGCTGGACGGCGGCCATCATGCGCACGTGACCCATGGGGTCGATCGCCCGCTCGCCGTTCGCGCAGTCGAACACCGGGTAGTGCGCGGGGTCCATACCCGGGGCGCCGACGACATGTCCGTGCTCTGTGATGTGGGCGACGATCGCCTCCCGGCCAGCCTTGCTGTAGCCGAGCGCGGCCAGCGCGCGCTCTACCGTGCCGTTGACCATCGTCATCGAGGCGCCGCCGACGAGCTTCTTGAACTTCACCAGGGAGAAGTCGGGTTCCACCCCGGTGGTGTCGACGCCCATCGTCAGGCCGCTGGTGCCCGTCGGGGCGAGCAGCGATGCCTGGGCGTTGCGCACGCCGTGCTTCTTGGCGAGCTTGCGGGCGTCCGTCCATGCCTGGCCGGCGGCGGCCCACACGTCGCCGTAGGTGTCGCTGGTGGCCCGGTCGTTGGCGGCCTGGTGGAGTTCCAGGACCTGTTGGTGGGCCTTGGCGTTGGGGGCGTAGCCGTCGTACGGGCCGACCTGAGCGGCGATCTCGGCCGATCGCCGGTAGGAGGTGCCGGTCATCAGCGAGGTGACCGCCCCGGCGAGGGAGCGGCCGCCGTCGGAGTCGTAGGGCAGGCCGGCTGCCATGAGCATCGCGCCCAGATTGGCGTATCCGATGCCGAGCTGCCGGTACGCCCGGGAGACCTTGGTGATCTTCTGGGTCGGGAAGTCCGCGAAGCAGATGGAGATGTCCATCGCGGTGATGACCAGCTCGACAACCTTGGCGAACAGGCCGCGGTCGAAGCTGCGGTCCTCGCGCAGAAAGCGCAGCAGGTTGAGCGAGGCCAGGTTGCAGGAGGAGTTGTCGAGGTGGACGTACTCGCTGCACGGGTTGGAGGCGTTGATCCGTCCGGACTCGGGGCAGGTGTGCCAGCGGTTGATCGTGTCGTCGAACTGGACGCCCGGGTCGGCGCACGCCCAGGCCGCCTCGGCGATGGACCGGAACAGGCCCTTGGCGTCGACCTCCTTGACGACCTCGCCGGTCAGGCGGGCGGTGAGCGGGAACCGCCCGCCGCTCTCCACGGCGCGCATGAAGGTGTCCGACAGGCGCACGGAGTTGTTGGCGTTCTGGAACTGCACTGAGGCAATGTCGGCGCCGTCCAGGTCCATGTCGAAGCCAGCGTCCCGCAGAACGCGGATCTTCTCCTCCTCGCGGACCTTGGTCTGAATGAACTCCTCCACGTCGGGGTGGTCGACGTCGAGCAGCACCATCTTGGCCGCCCGGCGGGTCGCGCCGCCGGACTTGATGGTGCCGGCCGACGCGTCCGCGCCGCGCATGAAGGAGACCGGCCCGGAAGCGGTGCCGCCGGAGGACAACAGCTCGCCGGAGGAACGCAGCCGGGACAGGTTCACCCCGGCCCCGGAGCCGCCCTTGAAGATCAGGCCCTCCTCCTTGTACCAGTCGAGGATCGAGTCGACGGAGTCGTCGACGGCCAGGATGAAGCAGGCAGAGACCTGCTGGGGGGACTTCGTCCCGACGTTGAACCACACCGGCGAGTTGAAGGTGAAGTACTGGTGGAGGATCGCGTGGGTCATCTCCTGCGCGAAGATCTCCGCGTCATCGGCGGTGGCGAAGTACCCGTTGTCCTCGCCGGCCTTGCGGTAGACCGACACGACCCGGTCGATGATCTGACGAAGGCTCCACTCCCGATGCTCCGTGCCGAGCGCACCGCGGAACCACTTCGAGGTCACGATGTCGACTGCCGTGTCGGTCCAGAAGTCCGGGAACTCGACGTCCTCCTGGCGGAAGTTCTCGGAGCCGTCGCGCCAGTTGGTCAGCACCACGGTCCGGCGGGTCCAGGTGACCTGGTCATAGGGGTGCTCGCCGACCTTGGTGAAGATCCGTTCGATCGTCAAGCCTTGGCTCGGGCGCTTGGTACGCGGGGCGGCCTGGGTCGAAGTCGTCATGACGTCACTCCAATTCGGTCGGCGGGCGGGACGAGGTCGAAGGTGTCCAGCTCGCGCCGGAAGTCCTCGACGTTCTGGAAGGCCTTGTAGACGGACGCGAAACGCAGGTATGCGACGGCGTCCAGCTGACGCAGGTGGGGTAGTACGGCCAAGCCGATCATGTCGGAGGCGATCTCGGTCTGCCCGGCGGCACGGAAGTGCTCCTCCACGGCGTGGCCGATCTTGGCGAGGTCGTCGCCAGCGACTGGGCGCCCCTGGCATGCCTTGCGCGCGCCGGAGATCACCTTCTCGCGATCGAACACCTCGGTCACACCGCAACGCTTCACCACGAGCAGGACCGAGCTCTCGACCGTACTGAACCGGTGGCCGCAGCGGTTGCACTGCCGGCGCCGCCGGATCGCTCTGCCGTCGTCGGTAGAGCGCGTGTCGATAACGCGGGAGTCAGGATGCTGGCACAGGTGGCAGTGCATGACGAATCCACCCTCAAGGCTAAGTGAAACACATCATCTAGTAGCTGAGTTGGCCTTTTGGACTAGATGTTGTGACGCTACTCGCTGCTCGTGATCAACAGCAAACTCCGTCAGTACCGGCGTGGCGCACCCAGTTGGCCGCGGGCTGGCGCGCGGACGAGCCGCAAAGAGCTGGCCTGACTGGCATTCAGATTTGCCAATCCGTGTCGCGCCGCGACCCCGGCCGAACTGCTGAACCACTCGAACGGAAGGCCTCGCTGGGCGGCCACTGAAATCGAACACGATGGGCTGGATGGCCCCGCTCGGCCCTGTGCGGACCGCTCATTCCACGGTGGCACCGCATCGACCGTCGCCGCACCCGGGAACACCGTCGTTTCGCCGTCGTTCGCTGCCTGGGACGCCTTGCACCACCCCCTGCGGGGGTCAGGAAAACGGTGGATAGCAACTGGTTAGTCCGATATCGTCCGACCCCGCGAACAACGCTCGAACGACGGTCATTTGGGATAGCGACGACGCCCGGACCACGGCAGGGTGAACCCGTCATCGCCCCGACGGTGCTGCCGCCGGCTGCTCAAGAACCCTGGCGGCATGGCCAGTTGATCCAACCAAGGCCATCACTACGCCACGAGTGCCTCTGGCGCTTTCGAGCTGGCCGGATCGCGGTCGAGCTCTGCCGCGTCCAGACCACAACTGCTCAAGGACCGGACAAGGCGGCGATGACAGGTCGCACCAACGTCGACCGGCCATCCTGGGAGGAAGCCATGACCACAGCCGTGCCCCTGTCCGCAGCGGCTCACCGGCTGCGCGACGTACTCGACGTGATCCAACCGGGAACTCCTGAGCACCTGATCGCCGAGTTGGACGGACTTCTGATTGACCCGAACGCGCTGCGGGCCACGCTTGGGCGCCACCTCGGCGAGTCTGCCCACCGAGTCCGGGTGTCGGGGACCCTGGACCGACGGCTCGTCTGCATCGAGCGCCCGGACGGCCGCTGGATCGTCGCAGACCTTGCCGGCCAAGCCCACACGAGCAGGAGCTGGCCGGCCTGGGCCACCGGGCACATCGAGCTCGAGACACCGAACTCCTGGCTCTCGAACGCTCTCATCGACGAGTCAGCGGCCCACCGGCTGTCCAAGCCCGACGTCCTGCTGGCCGCGCTCTACCACCCGGAGAACTTCCCCCTGCCGCGGTTCCCCCTCGGCATCAGCGACGTTGCCCGGGCAGCTCGCTCGACCCTCACCGGCACCGTCCGGCTCGCTGACATGCAGCTGGGCACCAGCATCCACGAACTCGTCAAGACCATTGCTGACCAGACTCCGGACATCCTCGGCATTAGCGCCACCTTCGGGCAGCACGACCTGCTCACCACGTTGTTGGACGCCGCCTTCAGCCTCGCCGAGCCGCCCCTGATCGTGGTCGGAGGGAGCCTGGTCGCCCGCAACGAGCGCATGCTGCTCGACCGCTACCCGGACCTGCTGGTGGCCCGTGGTGCGGGAGAACCGACCATCCGCGACGTCCTCGCGTACTGGCACGGCGAGATCAGCCGGGAGGAGGTGCAGGGGATCGGCTACACCGGCGCTGCCCGCGGCGAGGGAACCTTCCAGATCACCCGGCAGCGCACCACGGCCCGCCCCCGCGCCAGTGAGCAGCCCGCGGGCGACCTCTTCCCCGAACTCGACCTTCTGCCAGCCACGTTGGCGGCGAAGGGCGTCGGGCAGTGCGAGTGCTCCCGCGGCTGCACGAACTACTGCTCCTTCTGCCCGCGCGGCCACAAGGGCGCCTGGTTCGGCGGCGACCCCGGAGCTTTCCCGTGGTTCCTGGCAGAGGTCCGACGCGTCTACGACCGGTACCCGCACGTGCCGAAGGTGCTCTACGCCGTCGACGAGGAGTTCGTGGGCCACGAGGACGGAGCCGTTGACCGCACCCTGGCCATGGCCCGTACCCTGCACGGTGCCGGATTCCAGTGGGAGACCAGCTGCCGCGTCGACCAGGTCGTCCGGCTCGACCGGGACGACGCATGGCACTTGGAGCGGGCGGCCATGTGGCGCGAACTCCAGGACGAGGGACTGCGCCGCTGCCTGTTCGGCATCGAGTCCGGCGTCGACTCGATCCTCGAGCGGTTCAACAAGGAGACCACCAGCGACCAGAACGCCCGCGCGATCCGGACCCTCTCGACCCTCGGCGTGCCCACCAGGTACACCTACATCACCTTCGACCAGCTGATGACGCTGGAGGAGCTGAAGGCCACCTACGCCTTCCAGGGCAGGACCGACCTGCTGCTCAAGCCCCTTCCCCATCTGACGCCGCAGGAGATCGTCCTCGGGGTCCAGGACCCCGCCTTCATCGCGGAGCACTCCACCGGCCGCCCGTTCCACACCGCCGTCTCCTACATGCTGGTCAGCATGGAGTGCCTGACCGGTGCGGCGTACACACGCCAGGCCACGGCCGCCGGCCTCACGGGCGACGAGCTACCGCAGATGGGCCGGGTCGAGGCGCGCTTCCAGGACTGGCGCATCGGCCAGGCCAGCCACTGGGCGCAGCTGTGGGTGGACCGGCACTTCGCGCTCGACTACACGCTCAAGTCCCTGGAGAAGATCCTCGCCGGTGAGACGAGGAAGGCAGTTCGGGCGGCCCGCGTGGTGCTCAAGGACGCCGCCTACACCGTCTTCGGTCACCTGATCGAGGCGATCGATGCGGTTCCGCTCGGCACAGCCGAGTCGCTGGGCGCGGAGGGCATGGACCGGCACCTGCGCCGCACCCTGGAAGGCGACCTTGGGGAACTTGCCGACCGGCTGGCTGGCACCGTCCGCCAGGTCTCCCGCGTGCTGCCCCGCGACCTCGCCGTGCTGCTGGAGCACGAGCACACGCGGTGGGTGGCGAACTCGGACTGGCGCCTGATAAATGCCGCGGAGTCGTGCGGCACCTGATCGTGGTGGGCCGCCCCGGGCGGGGGCGGCCCACCACCGACCTGTCAGGACGCTGCCTTCTCGGGGATCGGCACCCAGTTGAACTCAGGGCAGAACCGGGCGTAGACGACGAGCTTCCACGCTGCGTAGTCCTCCAGTCGGCCGGCCTCGCGAAGGCGGTGCTTGATCCACAGGTGGCAGATCCGCTCCTCCTCGCTCATGCCTTCGGCGATCTGGTCGAGCATCCGGCAGGCGACTGTGAAGTCCTGCTCGGTGAGCGCGCTTAGATCGACCTCGATGCCGTCCAGCTCGAAGGAGAAGACGAGGCGGGTCGTGCTGAACGAGGTCCGCCGCTCGCCCAGGAAGGCGGCCTTGCCGTCGAGCGCGGCCATCAGCTGCTCGCGATCCTCGACCGGGAAGCCGATACCCAGGTCGAGGTCGGAGCTCTCAAGGTTGAGCCGTGTGCCGAGCGAGCCGACGTCCCGCGGCTCGCGGCCGGTCCACGTCCCGATGACGCTGGCCGCCTTGGCTCGGGCGGCGAGCAGCCGGGCATCGTGCTCGCGCATGGATGCGTAGAAGGCGGAGGCCCTGGCGAACTCGTCGTCGCTGAAGTCGGAACGCTCGGCCCAGCCCTTGGCGATGACGGCCTCGATGTCGAGGCCTGTGGGGTGTGTATGCACGAACGCCACCATAGTGAGCTTCATGGCGTTCCGTGGTGCTTTGCATGGACTTCTACCCTTGAGGAGACGAGCAGATGACAACAACCGAACTCCGGACTCTGGCACGCGGGTTGACCGTGAACCCGGTGGGTGTAGGCTGTTGGGCGATCGGCGGGCCGGACACGAACCTCGGCCTGCCGATGGGGTGGTCCACCGCGGACGACAGCGAGTCGCTGCGCGGTCTGGAGCGCGCCCTGGCCCTCGGCGCGACGCTGTTCGACACGGCCGACGTCTACGGCCACGGCCGGTCCGAGCGGCTGATCGGTCGTGCGATCCGAGCGGTTCCCCGCGACCAGGTCGTGCTGTCCAGCAAGGTCGGCTACCTCACCGAGGGCGCGGAGCATCCCTACGAGCCCGCGCACATGCGCCGCCGACTCGAGAGCACGCTCGCCAACCTGGGCGTCGACCACGTGGACATCTACTTCTTCCACAACAACAGCTTCGGCGACGACGACCGGTGGCTCGACGGGGCGATCGAGCAGATGCGCGCCTTTCAGCGAGAAGGCCTGGTACGTGCCGTCGGTATGCGCGGCCCGCACCGGTTCGTCCTCGACCGCCTCACCGTGCCCAAGGAGCAGCGAGAAGACAAGCAGGCCCGCTTCCTGGACCTGTTCCAGCGGATCCGTCCGGACTACATCGCCACCCGGTACAACGCGCTCACCCCCACGCCGCCCGCCGGCACTGAGAGCGTGTTCGACTTCGCAGAACGCCACGGCGCCTCGGTACTGATCAACAAGCCGCTCGCTCAAGGCCTGCTGGTCGGCAAGTACACCCCGTCGGCGCCACCCAGCTTCGGGTCGGGCGACCACCGACTGCGAAAGGCCTGGTTCGCGTCGGCGGCGATCCGCGTGATCGACGAGGGACTCCGGCCCCTGCGCGAACGTTTCGGTGCCTCCACCGGGGACCTGGCGCGTGTTGCCCTCCGCTTCTGCCTCCAGCGTGCCAGCAACGCTGCGGTCCTGGTCGGTTTCACGACCGAGGCCCAAGCCGAGCAGAATTACCAGTCGCTCGGCGAGCCGCTGTCGGACGACGACATCACCTTCGTACGCCAGGTGACAGGCGGTGTGCAGAAGCAGCTGGACTCTCTGGGCGAGGTGTTCCTCGATGAACTGGAGGCTCCCCGGTGACCCAGCAGTTGCTCTTCCCTGCCGAACAGGCCGCGGAGCCGTCGACGACCGAACTGCGCGTCCTCACACTGAATGTGCAGCACGCTTCACCCGCCCGCTCCCGGCGCCAGGCGGCCTGGCTCGCTGAGCAGGCCCATGCCGATGTCGTCGTGCTGACCGAGGTCGGAGCCGGCCCGGGCGGTGACGCGCTGGAGGAGGAACTGCGGAACATGGGGTACCGGTCGATGGTGGCCCCTTCGTCGAATGGCGACTACCGCACGGTGCTGGCGGCCCGTGCCGAGGGCATGACGGCTGCGCCGGCACCCGTGGAAGTACTCCCACACCGCTTCCCCCTCGCCCATCTGGCCGTGAGCGGGCAGCAGGTGGCGGTGGCCGGCCTTTACGTCCCGTCACGAGGCCCGAAGGAACGCCGGAACGAGGACAAGCGGAAGTTCCAGGCCGCCGTTGCATCCGCTCTGCCGGGCCTGCTCACACAACCCGATCGACTGCTGGTGGTGCTGGGCGACCTCAACGTCGTCGAGCCCGGCCACCAGCCGCACCACCCCGTGTTCGGCCCGTGGGAGTACGACTTCTACCGGGCCTTTGCCGAAGCCGGACTGACCGACGCCTACCGCACGGCCAACCCCGACGCAGTGGAGCACAGCTGGTACGGCCGCGGCGGCAACGGCTACCGCTTCGACCACGCCTTCACGAAGACAAACACCGAGCGGATCACGGCGTGCGCCTACCTCCATGAGACCCGGGCCAACGGGCTGAGCGATCACAGCGCGCTGGTCCTGCGGATCACCATCCCCGCGACAGAGCCAAGCCAGTGAACTCAGTGGGGAGTCAGCCGCTGCATGCTCCCCCTGCGGCATAGGGCTACGCCCGGGTGACAGCCGCCAGGAGCCCTGGCGGCACCCACCCTGCCCGCGACTGCAGGGCGCGGTAGGCCGACATGTCGCTGGGGCGCTTCGTCTCCGGCGTCGGTTACCGGGAGGGGTTCCAGTACTCCTGGAGCATCTCCCGGGGCCAAGCGGGTTCGTGGACCGCGCCGCGGGGCCCGAACTCCAAAAAGTACGGTGCGATGTCGATGACCGGGGTGCCGTTGACGGCATCGAGGTCCTCGATATGGATGTCTCGCCCTTCGACCTTGATCAGGCGGGGGTGAGAGATTCCGATCTGCGCCGGCCGCCGGTGGTTGCGGTGGACGAACGTTCCGGTTGGTGACCAGGCCGGGTTGTTGCGGGGGCTTCGCGCGCCCAGGTGGACGTCCGCGGGGCTGGCGAGGTGGAAATGGAAGACCACTTCGAGATGAGAGAAATCCTCGAGGCCTTCGAGCGTGTCAAGCGGCATCTCCGGCACGAGCCGAATGATCGACTGCACTCCGCCCCAGTAGTCGTCGCTGACCTCGCTTCGCGGGCTGACGACGTGGGCGATCACGGGGAGAGCGATTGTCTGCTGCGGACTCATGTCCTTTTCCTACTTCGGGGCTCAGGGGCTCAGACACTCTGAGCGAGGTATGTGGCGGCTCGACTGTCTACCTCGTGCACAGCTCTGATGCCGCGCGGGCGGTACGGAGAGAGTGCCTCACGCATCTGACGGGCGGTCTGCGCCGTTCGGCCGGAACGGACTCCGTCCATCAGATCCAGGGCGCGAGTCCAGGAGTCGCAGGCCTGCTCGATGCTGCCTTGCTGTGCCTGGATCGCCCCCTGGTAGCCGAGAGTCACGGCGTGGGTGCGCGGGAAGGCGGTCTGCCGTGTACGGACGCTGCGCCGGAATTGGCGAAGGGCGCCCTCTAGATCGCCGAGGTCGCGCAGGGTGCAGGCGGTCTCGTGCGCGAGGCTTGCCTCCCCGAAGAACCAGACCCGGCGCGGTTCGGTGTCACGTGCGTCGGCGCTGGCCAGGTCGTCCTCGGCCTGGTTCAAGGCCCGGGCTGCGCCCTTGGGGTCTCCTGTAGTAGCCAGGGTTCGGGCGTGGACGACCCCTAGGAGAGCCTGCTCTCGGCGGCAGGCCTCGCGGTAGCGTGCGCCCTCCACCGAGGCGGCGGCGATCCGAGACGCCGCACGGTGATGGCCGAGGTCATTGGCTTGATGCGCCATGGCCCGTAGCACGTGGCCGGACAGCGGATGGTTCTCGGCCTCCGTTGCCAGCTTCACCGCGTGGGCGAAATACCGCTGGGCTAAGCCGTGCTCAGCTGCGTCGAAGGCCATCCATCCGGCCAGGTATGCGAGCTCGCCTGCGGCAGAGAACGTCTGGCGGCGGAGTTCGTCGGTGACAAAGGAGCCGTGCAGGAGCGGCTCGACTTCGGTGACGAGGTACTGCACGACTGCGGACCTTCCGTGCCCTCCGCCGCGGCGCTGGTCCATCGCCGAGAAGAGCGCGCTCATGTCGCGTACCGCCTCAAGATCTCCCGCACCCACGCGCCGCGTGTGCGGAGACACAGGCGTAGGTCGCGCCCCGCGGGGCCTCGAGAGGCTGGCAGGCGAGGCAAGGGCGCCCGCTTGAAAGGCCAGAACGCTGAGGGCGCGGCGTCGATCTATGCTCAAGTCGGCTCTCCCGAGATCGGCAAGCGCGATTAGCGTATCGGCATCCCAGACATTCCCTGCGTCGTCGACTCCCTTCGTGCCGAACCCCAGCTGGCTCACTGGCACCGGGCGGCCAAGCCTGCGGCTGAAGGCCTGGGCGAGGAACACCGGCGTGCGGGGGTCCTCAGGGATCGCGCCTTCGACCCAGGCTTGGATGTGCGACCGGCCGATCAGAGCCAGCTCTGTGGCTCCGTTCTCTGCGGCCACGCGGGCGAACGCGGTGGCCGCCTTGGCCCGAGACCAGCCGGCCTCGGACAGCATGGCGTCCAACCGGTCGTTCCGCCTGCGAGCCGTCGGCATGGCGTCTCCTTGCCCCGAATGATCTTTGTTCACTTTGTGCAAGCCGAGGGCGTTGACAGCATGCCTCGGCGCCCGTTCAGGCAGTTTGCTCAATGTAGTGACTGCAGAAGCGCTCTGAGTATCCGTCGGCAGCTCTTCACCAGATTGCACCTGCGGAAGCAACGCGTCAGCGCATGGGACTCGTTCTACCCGACCAGGTGAAGAGCTGGCTGCGCGGCACGAATCGCGACGAGCGCGCGAACCGTTCTACGAGGCGAGGGAGGAAAGCGGTGGAAGCACGGGGCCTGGCCGGAGGTCCGGCGGCGCACCGGCGGCCCGCCGCCCGCGGGCTACAGGATGTTCCACGCCAGCGTGGAATCCGCCTGCCGCAGTCCGTCGATTCGGTTCCGGACCTCAGCCAGCGCGGCGGAGTGCGGCGGCGCTTTCTTGGCGTTCGTCGTGATCATGCGCAGCTCCCGCAGCGCGGACAATGTCCGGTAGCCCTCCCAGGCAGTCACGTCGAACCCGTAGGCGGTAGCGAAGGCCTTGTAGTGGTCCTGGCCGTAGCCGAAGCGGCGGCAGTGGATCTCCATGGTCACCAGGTCCCACTCAGGTTGTCCCAGCGAGGCGGTGTCCCAGTCGCACAGGACCGCCCGGCCCTCGAAGTGGAGGGCGTTGCGGTGCTGTGGGTCGCCCTGGATGACGCCGGGCCGCAGTTCGTATCGCACCGACGCGAGATCCCGCTCCAGGCCGTCCACCAGGGTGGAGAGGAACGTGTGCTCGTCATCCGGCAGGACGGCAATCGCGGCCAGGGAGCGCCGGATGGCGCCGACGGTGTCGACGGCGGGAAGCCTGACTGGTGGCTCAGGCAGCGCGTGGAGGCGGCGCAGCGGATCGGCGAGCAGTTCTGCTGCAACCGGGTGCTGCGACTGTGTGAGGTAGGTCCAGAAGGTGACCGGGTGCCCGTCGGGATCCAGCGGCTGGCGGACCGGGTGCAGGGGGGCGGTCGGGAAGTCCATGCTCTGCAGCCACTCGACAAGGCGCACGGTGCGCTGGACGTCGGCGAGTCGGGTTCCGCGGCGCGCGATCTTCACTACGACGGGCGCGGTGGCGAGCCGGACGACGGCGTTGGTGTGGCCGCGCAGGAGGATGGCGCCCGTGGGGTCCTCGCCGACTGCTTCGCAGGCGCGACGGAGGATCTCGGTCAGTTCGAGCGCGGCGAAGCCGCCGGCCGGAGTGGTGGTGGTCATGGTGGCCAGGCTGGTGGAGAGAGCCCGGGGTTGTCACATCGTGCCGGGCGGCAGGGCCAGGATCTCGCCGAGCTGCCGGGCGGGTCGGGCCGTGCGCTGAGAGACGGGCAGTATCGCGAGGACGTCACCGGCACGGGCGCCCAGGATCTTCGTCCGGTGGGCCGCCGGGACCCGGAGGTAAGCATCCACGGCCAGGTCGCAGGCCTCGCTGAGGCTCCGCTCGTGGGCCAGGCACATGGCTGCTTCCAAGCGCAGCAGGGCCGGGTCGATGCCGCTCTGGTCGGGGTACAGGCCCAGGGCCTCCTGCTGGACGCGGCGCGCCATCGTGGTCATGCCGAGGTAGGTGTAGGTGCCGCTGAAGTAGAGCAGCAGCCTGCGCCGTGGGAAGGCCCAGGCGTCCTCCACAGCTGCGCCGTGCTGGCACCGGTCGAAGACGTCCTGGGCATGCCGGATCGCGGTCAGGGCGCCTTCGTGGTCCCGCTGCCGGGCGAGAGCGCGTGCCTCGGCGGCTGCGGCGAAGGCGGCCGTTTCCGTGGGCCGGCGGCTGCTCAGATAGCGAGCTTCGCGCGCGAGCCGGGAGGCGAGGTCCAGCGGGCCGTAGTAGTAGGGCAGCATGGCGGCCTGAGCGCGGACGCGGGCGCGCAGTTCGGCGTTGCCGCTGTCGTCCGCCGCTGCCCGGGCTGTTCCGTACCAGCGCTGGGACTGCTGGATCCTGCCGAGCTTCATGAGTGCGTCCGCGATCAGCGTCGAGAGGACCGCGGTCATCTCGGACAGCCGTACCTGGGTCGCGGCCGGTTGGCGGGAAGCCGCGAGCATGCGGACCTCGCCGAGGTCGGAGAGCAGAAGGACGAGCATGTCGGTCGGTGGCGTGACCATGTAGCTCACGCGCAAGGCGGCCAGCCGCTCCTCGAGCTGGTCGAGTTGGGTGGTGCTGACGGTCGTGTCGGCCAGGGTCCGGTCGACGGCGATCCGCATCGACTCGGCAAGTTCGTCGAGCGACTCCTCGCTGCGAGTGCCGCGCCGACCTGGGGCGGGCTCGCCGGGGCGCGCTGCGACAGCTACCGAAGTGGATCGGGCAAGACCAAGGCCCGGCCGGTCGGTCTCATAGAGCTGGCACAGGATGGTGATCACGCGGTCCCGTGGGCGGCGTCCGGTCTCCCACGCCCGCAGTTGCTCGTCGGTCACGCCACCGGGATCCAGGTTCTGCGACCGGCACATCCCCTTGAGCTCGGTGAGGGCCTGAGCGAGGGTCCAGCCGCGGGCCAAGCGGTGCGCGCGCAGACGGCTCACACGGCAGCACGCTTCGAGCGCGTCCACGATTCTGGCCAGATCCCACTGCGCGGAGGCGGCCTCCGCGCGGAACCTGGTCGCGCACTGGCGCTCATGACTGAACGTCACAGCGGTCACCCCCAACGTCACAGTGACAGCCATCTTAGTGATGGGGCTCACAGTTGGATGCCGAACGGTCAGTCAGATTGGGGAATCAGCGGCCCGAAGTTGGGGATTCCCCAACTTCTCCCGCTTTCCTCAACTTCGGCGAGTTGTCCGATGTCCGCTCGTTCGGGAGCCTTGCGGGTCTCGGCGCTGGCGGCCGGAGCTCGGAAGCGCCGTCTCAGGAACGTCATCACGTCCGGCCTCGGCCTCGCGCCAGGTGCCGAACCAGTCGGAAGGAGCGCTGACATGGGCACGGATCTCCCCAAGATGCCGCCAGATCGGCCGATCGCGGTTCCCGCCCGCGTCTGCACCGCCGACATCGACGGACGGGTCGCACGCTGGCTCGCCACCCTCCCCTGGGACCAGGACCAGGCCGCCACGCCGGACTTCGCCTGTGCGGTGTACGCGGCAGAGCCACTCGCGGCCCGAGCAGCTCGGAACTTCGTGAAGGGCGTCCTCACGGGCTGGGGCCTGCTCGACCGCCTGGACGAAGCTCTCCTGGTGGTGAGCGAACTCGTCACGAATGCCGTCACACACGGCACCGTCACGAAGAGCGGGACGGTCAAGGTCGCGTTGGCCCGCGCCAAGGACTTCCTTGCCATCGTCGTCGAGGACGAGTGCCCGGCGCTCCCCCTTCAACGGGCCGCATCCGCCTCGGCTCTGAACGGCCGCGGGCTGGCACTTGTCGACAACGTCTCGGCCTATTGGACCGTGCTCCGCCGCTCCGGGCGGTTGGGGAAGTGGACGTGTGCCTTCCTGCCGCCGTCGACCGCTGGTGCGGTCGGGACGGTCCGGCCCCGAGATCCGGTGGCCGCGGGCCGGCCCGTGGTCGACCTCCTCGCCGCCGTCTGACGCGACCGATCTGCCCTGGGGGGACAGTGATCATCATGATGGAGAACGGGCCGGCACCGGGGGGTGCTCTGGGCCCCGCTCTCGGCAGGCTGCTCGGCGGAGTCGTGCTGGATATCGAGTACGTTCGCTCCCACGCCTTCCCCGAGCGCTACATCGACCCGTCGCCGGAACAGCGGGGGCTGTGCCAGGACTTCCTCCTCCAGGCCATGGTGTGGCTGCTCGACCGCGATCCGTCCTTGGCCGTCGTCATCGACGGGCTACCCGAAGGCGACCGCCACCATGAACCGATGCGTCGGCTCGCCGACCACTTGGGCCAGCAACTGTGGATCGTCACCATCGCCCAGTATGCCTGGAGCCCCGACGCGGCCAGCCGCCCGGCTGCCTGGCACGACCGGCTCCCGCGACCCGGTGGGACTGCTCCAAGGAACGGGAGCGGGTCGTGCCTGCGGATCACGGTAGAGCCGGGGCTCCCGGTAGAAGTATGCGCAGCGCTGATCCTTGAACGACTCGCCTCGACGCCGCCCGCTCGCGTATGAGGCGGCGACCAACCACTCCCGTAGGCTTCCGGACGAAAGCATGGACGATGCCATTGCCCGCGCCGAGCTCCCGCACCTCGCTGGACACCGTCGCGCACGTCGCACCACGCGTAGGTGACCGCTCCGTACCCGGGCGGGGCGCCGCATGATGCTGACGGTCGAGTCTGTCCTGGCCGGTCAGTTACTCCGGCACGCGAACGAGGTCCGGAGGCTGGCACTCGCCGCCACCCAGGGGCGCTACAGCTGGCTGGAGCAGTACCTGCGGGGGCGCACCGAGGCGACAGGCCTTCTGCGGGAGGTCGTCACCAACCACGGCTGGCCCACCTACTGGCTGGTCGGCGCGACGGCCAGCGACGCCGCCCTGTACCTCCTGCTCGAAGCCACCGCCCTGCACTTCCAGCGGCAATGCCGCGAGCTGATCGCCGCTGCGGTCGCCGGTGGCCTCACCCCGCCCGGCCACCTGACCTGCATCGACCACGTCATCTCTGTGGCAAGTGGCGAGCCGCCTCGCTACGCGGGCCATCCTCGGAGCTTCAGGTCGCCGGCACCGGTGAGCCCCAGCAGCGCCGGGGGCCGTCAGGCGCCGCCCAAGACAACGCGGATGGAGGGGGTTGCATCGTGAGCTTCACGGATTCTCTGGCCGAGGCCGACACCGACGCTGGACGCCGAAAAGCACCGCTGGCGGATGCGCGTGCTGAACGAACCACTGATCGGAGGTCACCGGGGATGACCACACCCCCACCGCCCACGCTGCTGCGAGTTCTGCTGGAGCGCCAGGGCTGTGCCACGTGGCCCTCCTTCCAGATCCACTTCCCGCAGGCCGCGAAGCGGGCCGCCACAGAACTCGGCAACACCCGGCTGGCGACGGTCCGCCCCACCGACAACACCTTCCGCCGGTGGCTGACCGGCGAGCAGGAGCCCCGCGGTGACGGACGGATCGTCTTGGAGCACTGGCTCGGCTTCAGCGTCGAGACACTCCTGCAGCCTGCCCCCTTACGACAGGTGATCCCGGCCCGCCAGCCGAACCCGCGCTCCGTCGCCGCCGCGCACTCGGCCACGTCAGGCTGGATGACCTCCAGCCTGACGCCGACCGAACTCACCCCTGGCACCGGAGGGCATTGGCGGCTCGCCGGCAACCGGGTCTTCGACGGCACGGCCGTCGCCACCCAGCTCTACGACGCGACCGCGAACGGCGACGTCCTGGTCCTCGACCAGGACGACCATCCCCACCTGAGGCAACTCGCCACCTCCTCGAGCCGATCGCTGCTGCTGACGTCCGCCGTCTCCGGCAACGATCCGGGCCTGTTCGTCCTGGACACCGCGCTCACGCGCTCCTACTTGGCTGGAAACCGCCCGGGACAACGCCTGTCAGTACCGACGGCACACCGTCTCGACGACCTGACTTACGGCCTGCTGTGGGCGTTGCTGAACACGGACGACAGCCTGCTGGCCGATGATCACGTCCTGGAGGAGGAGAGCGAATCCGTCAAGCAGTACTTGGCGATGACGCGCTCGGCCCCCTCGCGGGCCTCGATGCCGGACCTGTCCGCAGTCGGAGCGGCCTGGCTCGGCTCCAGCTTCTGCGCCCAGCACATCGTCCGGGGGCTGGAAAGCGCCACTGAGGTGCCTGTGTTCTGGACACGCGAGCAGTACGGGGAGGAAGGGTGTGCCTGGCTGCTCTTCCGCCACAAGCATGACTACCTGAGGACCATCAGCAGCCGGTTCGGCGGATCTGGGCAGACCCTCGGACGGGCGTTCTGCGTACCGGAGAAGGCCGTGCGCGACAGTGAGCGCTACGAGCGAATCCTGTTTTTCCTGTCCGTGGCGCTGATGGAGATGTACGGGCTCAAGGTCTGGTTGTGCACCGAGCCCGACTACGCGGAGGTCGACGGATTCGTCCTCGTCCCCGGCGAGCGGGCCATCCTCGCGAACTGGCTACGTGGGGATGCGATGTGGCACGTCGACACCATCGACAGGCGGGCCGACGTCCTCGGATACGGCCACGTCGTCGCTCACGCCCGCAGCCACTCCATCATGACCGGGGACACGCCCCAGCGACGCCTTCACGCCCTGGCCGACTACCTCCAGCTGGACTGGTCCTGGCTGACCAGCCGCTGCCGCGAGCTCGGGGACGGTGGCGCTGCGAGCATGCTCCGCCCCCGAAGCCGCCTGCTCACCCTCACGGAGGTCGACCGGACGCTGCGCTATGTCGGTGACCTGGCACCAGAGGTGACGAAGCGCCAGTAAGCTCCACCCGACCGAGCCCCCAAACGGAGGAAGCGCCCGTGCCAGTCGAAACCGATCGCCACACCATCCTGGTCGTCACCCTGGGCGGCACGATCGCCATGACGGCCGCCGATGTCGACGGCGGTGTGCGTCCGGCCCTGAGCGCAGAGGACCTCCTCGCCGCCGTCCCGGGGCTGGACCGTGTCGGTGTCGTCATCGAGACGTGGAACTTCGCCAGCCTGCCCGGCGCCTCCCTGACGATCGACGACATCGCCAGCCTGGCCCAGGGCCTGCACGACCGGCTGGCCGACGGCGCCATCCGCGGGGTGGTCGTCACGCAAGGCACCGACACTCTGGAGGAGACCTCTTACCTGCTGAGCCTGCTCTACTCCGGGGACGCGCCGGTGGTCGTCACCGGCGCGATGCGGCATCCACAGTTGGCCGGCGCCGACGGGCCGGCGAACCTGCTCGCCGCCATCACCACGGCGGCCTCCCCTCACGCGCGCGGGCTCGGCGTGCTCATCGCCTTCAACGACCAGATCCTCGACCCGGACCGGACCCGCAAGACCCACAGCACCAGCACCGCGACCTTCGCCGCACCTGACACCGGCGCACTCGGGCACATCGTCGAAGGACAGGTTCGCCTCCTGGCCGTCCCGGCCCACCGTCCCAGGCCGCTCCCGCTGCCCCTGACCCGCACCGCCAAGGTCGGACTGCTGACCGTCGCTCTCGGTGACGACGGCGAGATGCTCCGCGCGACCCAGGGACGGTTCGATGGCCTGGTCATCGCCGCATTCGGTGTCGGCCACGTTCCTGCGGCCCTGGTCGAACCGCTGGAGGAGACCGCCCTCAAGATTCCCGTCGTCCTTGCCTCCCGGACCGGCTCGGGCAGCACGCACACCTCCACGTACAGCTTCGACGGCTCGGAGAAGGATCTCCTCGCCCGAGGGCTGATCGGTGCCGGCTACCTTGACCCGCTCAAGGCCCGCCTTCTGCTCACCGCCCTGCTGCGCACTGGCGCCGACGACGACGCGATCCGCAAGGCGTTCGCCCCGATCGGCACCAGCGAGGATGGGCGCAGCTGATGCGGCACACCGAGATCACACCGGGCCGGCACTTCGCCCTGGCCTTCGACGACGGCGACGACTTCTTCAGCACGCTCCGGCAGTTCTGCGCCGACCACCAAGTCCGCCAAGGCTTCATTCCCATGTTCCTCGGAGGGTTCCGCCGCGTGCAGCTCGTCGGCGCCTGCGGCCCGCTCACCGACCCGGAGGCTCCGGTGTGGGAGCAGGTGGAGCTGTCCACCGTCGAGGCATTCGGAGCCGGCACCATTGCCCAGCACCCGGATACCGGGGCGTTCGACCCCCACGTCCACCTCGCCGTCGGCCTGAAAGCCCACCGAGCGGTCGGACACGTCAGCCATCTGCTGGGCGGGGAAGTGCAGTTCATCCACGAGATGCTGCTCATCGAGGTCATCGGACCTCAGATGCTGCGCCCACGCCTGGGACCCCACTCGGTGCCGACCTTGACCTTCGGCGATTGACCGCCCCCAGCGTGCCTTCGGGCGGCCCGGCGCTCAGCGCTGCCCGAGCACCGGGCCGACGCCTGCCGCGAGTGAGGACCGCAGCCTGGCATAGACACCACTGACGAGCTCGAGCTCCGCTTCGGTGAGCTGCGTGTCCTGACTCGTCAGATTGCTCTCCACCTGAAGCAGGTCGGTGAAGCCGACCAGGACACCCGCGCCGTGACTGCGCTGGAGGCAGTACCGCAGGGCGACGCTGGCGAGGTGACGCGGGTCCCCGCCGAAGCGCTCGCGCAGCGGGGCGAGCGCTCCGTGGACCAGTTCCAGCGCCGGCTGCTGAAACCAGGGGTGCGCCGAGCGATGGTCTCCGGAGCCGAAGCGGGTCTGAGCGGCAGGGTCGTACTTGCCAGTGAGCAGTCCGTGGGCCAGAGGCGCATGGATGAGCACGGCAGTCCCATGCCGTGCCGCGAAGTCGAAGATGTCCTCGTCGCCGATCATCACCGCGGGCCGCAGCCCGCTGAACTCGGTGAACAGCACATCGGGTTGGAGCCGCTCAAAGACTTGGCCGAACTTGGCGTCCCAGGTGGCATCGCCGCAGCCGGGTCCTCGGCTGATCGGGCTCGGCCCGCACATTCCGAGTGCCCCGGCCCAGCCGGCCGCGCGGAACGAGTGCATGGTCTCGATCGCGTCGTCCAGGAACTCCCGGGCGGGGCCGAACGACAGCGTGTCGAACGACACGATGGCGATGCGATCGTCCCCGACGTTCTGTGCCAACTGCTCCATCTGGTGGCGCATGTGGGTCGGCTGGTAGGCGTTGGGGGCCGTGCCGCGGAACCTGCCGATCCGCACACTGATCTGCAGCTCCTCTCCTTCCGACCCCAGCTCCGCACGCAACCGGCCGAGCAGGCGCTCGGAGTGGCCCAGCCCGTAGAGGTCGGAGGTGTCGAAGAGCCGCACACCCAGCTCCCAAGCCCGGCGAAGCCCGGAGAGGGCCTTCTCATCCGAGGCGGTCGACCATCCGGTCGGCACGCCGTCCGACTCGAAGGGGCCACCGATCGGCCAGCAGCCGATGCCTATCCGGCCGGGCGACATAACAGTGTGCAGGGGCGGAGTGGAGGGGGACACGGTCAACGGGGGCTCGCTCTCATCTGCGTGGACGGGGACGGGCGCCCTCATCAAGGGCAGTCCGGCCGCGGTGACCAGGCGCGGTGCGGCCAGGGCGCAGCGCGCTCCTGGGCGAGGTGGAGGTCGCGAACGCCTGATGCTCACGTTGGCATGGCAAGCGGCCTCGTCGCACCCCGCCAGGCCGTCGTTCAGCCGTCGTTCAGAGGCCATGGACAGTGGCGAACCGTCGACTCTTCGTCCTGAAATGCCGCAATAGAGCAGATTGCCTCCGTCGGTGAGGCGCGCCGAACAACGGCCGAACGACGGTCGTACGGGCTACCGACGACGAGGCGGCAGCGGCACTGTGGACACGCTCAATTGATCAATGCCGCTCGCACCATCACGGATACGCGTCGCGGCTTTCTCGGCCGCTCCCGCATCGCCGAGCACCGCCTACGGCTCCGGAAGAGCCCTCACCTCTGGGACCGCCCCCATGCTGATATCGGATGTCCTCGGCACAGCAGCTGCCGTGACCACCGTGTCGACTACCGGGCTGGCCGCTCTCTGGCTGGCCGCGCGTCGGCGCGCTGCGCTCGCCCTCACCACGAATGGCCGCCTAGAGGAACAGCTCGGCAACGCTGTGCGACAGGTCGCGGCCCTGAAGGAGCAGGGCGAGCTCCACGACGCCGAGCTCCAACACTTCACCTCCGTCCGCCTGCCGGCCTACCTCGCCTTCCTGGCGCACCCGCATGTGCCGGTGCCTGGCCCCCTGCATCCGGCCTCCCAGGGAAAACCCGGCGACGAGCCGTACCAACTCGTGCTCCGTCATATGAGCCAGGCCATCGTGGCGGAGCGTCAGCGCCTGAACTCCGCCGGGCAGGCAGTGCTGCGCGGAGCGGCGCAGCGGGTCCAAGCGATGGGCTACCAGCTGCAGGACCTCCTGGCTAACGCCCAGGAGCGTTTTCCCGACGAGAAGTTCGCCGAGGTGCTGCTGAGCGCCGACGCGCTGAACGAGCAGCTGCTGCGTCGGGTGCAGATCACGGCCGTTGCCTGCGGCGCTCCGCCCGGGCTGCGCCGGGACGACTCGCTGCTGGCCGACCTCGTGGCCGGTGCCCGGTCCCGGGTCCAGGGTTACGAGCGCATCCGCGTGACCAACCACCTTCAGCGGCACCTCGGGGTGGCTGCCCGGGCGGCCGAATCGGTCGCGATCATCCTGGGCGAGCTGATGGCCAACGCCGAGTACTACTCGCCGGCCTCACCGACCGTACCGATCGACGTCAGCCTCCACGAGACCGGCAGCGGTGCCGTCATCGTGGTCGAGGACGCGGGCGTCGGCATGACGATGGACGACTTCACCTTCGCCGAGCAGATGATCTCCGGTGCCCGCCCGGTCCTGCTGACCGAGCTCGGCGATCCACCTCGGACTGGGCTGGTGGCCGTCGGGCTCCTGGGCCGCCCGCTGGGGATCACCGTGACCCTGACCCGCTCCCGCTACAACGGCACCGCCACCACGGTGGTCGTGCCCGGTGATCTGCTCGTGCTCATGGATCCGGTGGCGCAGCCGGCATCCGTGATGGCCCCGATCCCGGTGGCCGCCACGGTCGCCGAGCCCGGGCACACCGAAGCCGGCGAGGTCAGGCCAGGACTCGGGCTGCCGCGCCGCCAGGGCAGGCGCGCCGCCATGCCCGAGCCCGTGCACGGGCCCGCCGGCGTGCGACGACGTGATCCCGAAGTCGTACGCGGCACCTACAGCGGGCTGCAGCGCGGTACGGCCGCGGGCCGCACCACGCTCACCCACGCATCCGACCCGGCAGAGAGGCCGATCCCGTGACCCGAGGTGTTCCGCTCGCCGCCGACGTGTCTCCGTTCGCCGACAGGCTCGCCGCCGTCGCCGGAGTGACGGCCGTGGTGTGCCTTTCCGCTGACGGGCTCCCCCTCGGCGCGTCCATGGGGCTGCCTGACGCCGCCCGAGACCGGACGGCCGCCATGGTCTGCAGTCTGCTCTCCGCCGCGGGCAGTTCTAGCCTGGCGATCAGTCAGGACGAGTGCGGCCGACCGGCCGTCGGGCAGGTGACCGTCGAGTTCGACCGCGGCTACCTGATTGTCATGCCGGCCGGGGAGAACAGCACCCTGGCTGTGCTCACCGCACCGGACGCGGACCTCGGCGTCGTCGCGTACGAGATTGCGCGCAACATCGCCACCTTCAGCACCAGGGCCTACGATGCGCCCGCCCGGACGGCAGCGCCATGACGGGCCGCCAGAGCCGACGTATCGTCCCCCCGTACGTGGCCACCGGCGGCCGCTCCCAAGCCCGGCACGACCTGGACCAGCTGACGTTCCTGCGCGTGCGCACCGGAGCGCAGGCACCCACCGGTCTCGACCCCCCTCACCGGCATCTGCTGAACGCCTTGGGTGGACCGGGCATGGCGCTGGCCGAGGCCGCCGCCGTCCTCCGCCTGCCGGTGGCGGTGGTGCGGGTGCTGGCGGGCGATCTGGTGGACGCCGTGCTGATCGAAGCGCACGCCCCGATCCTGCGCACGGACGCTCCCGACGTGGAAATCCTGGAAAGGGTCCTGGATGCTCTTCGAACCGCCGAGCTCGGCGCCCGCCAGCCGTCCGGCTGACGTGCCGGACATGCTCAAGGTGCTGGTCGTCGGCGGCTTCGGGGTCGGCAAGACCACCTTCATCACCACGGTGTCCGAGATCGCACCCGCGTACACCGAGGAGCGGATGACACAGGCCGGCCAGATCGTCGACCGGCTCGAGGACGTCCCGCACAAGACCACCACCACGGTGACCACCGACTTCGGTCGGCGCACTGTCGGGGACGGGCTGATCCTCTACCTCTTCGGCGCGCCCGGCCAGCAGCGGTTCCGCGAGCTGTGGGCTGACACGGCTCGCGGCGCAGCAGGCGTGCTGGTTCTGGTCGACACGCGGCGGCTGGGCGAGTCCTTCGAGGCGTTCGACGCCGTGGAGGACAGCAACCTGCCGTTCGTCGTGGCGGTCAACCGCTTCCCCGGGAGCGAGCCTGTGTCCGACGAGGTCCTGCTCGACCACCTCGGACTACCGCCCGCGACCCCGCTCATCGTGTGCGACGCCCGCGACCTCGCCAGCTCCCTGCGGGCACTGATCGCCCTGACCACCCACCTGATCGCCCTCGCTACCAGGACAAGCCGCCCATGACTGCCACCCCTCTGGCCGCGTTGCACGGGCCGGACTTCGCCCGTGACCCGCAGGCACTGTACGACTGGCTGCGCCTGCACGGCCCCGTCGTCCCGGTCGAGATCGCCCCCGGAATCCCCGCCTACCTGGTGATCGGCTACTGGGCGGCCCGCGAGGTCCTCCAGAACCCCGACATCTGGTCGAAAGACCCGACGATCTGGGCAGGCGGCCTGCCCCCCGACTCGCCGGTCCTGGGCATGCTCGGGCCCCGGCCCAACGCGCTGTTTGCCGACGGGCAGCAGCACGCACGCTACCGACGGGTCGTCACCGACTGCTTGGCCCGGATCGAGCCGCACCGGCTGCGCGACCTCGTGCACCAGGTCGCAGATAGCCTGATCGCCGAGTTCTCCGGCACCGGCACCGCCGACCTCGTCGGCCAGTACGCCCGCCAGCTCCCCCTGATCATCTTCAACCACCTGTTCGGCATGCCGGACGAGCGCGCACCCCAGCTCGTACGGGCACTGGCCGGCCTCATCGAAGCGACACGGGAGCAGGCCGCCCGGGCGACCGCCGACTTCGAGCAGTACCTGGCCGAACTGCTCTCCGCCAAGAAGGCGCAGCGCGGCAACGATCTGCCGTCGTGGCTCCTCGACCATCCTCTCGGACTGACCGAGGTCGAGGTCTTCCACCACATCGTCCTGCTGGTCGGCGCCGGCAACGAGCCGACCACCAACCTGATCTCCAACGCCCTGTCGCGGATGCTCTCCGACGACCGCTACTACAGCACCCTGGCCGGCGGAGCGCTGACCACCAGGCACGCTCTCGAGGACGTGCTGCGCAACGAACCGCCGATGGCGAACTACGGCGCTCACTACCCGCTGCGTGACACCGACCTTCACGGGACGCGCATCCCCGCCCGCCAGCTCGTGCTGGTCAGCTACGCGGCTGCGAACACCGACCCCGCCGGCCTGGACCGCAACCCGCTGGTCAACGGCGGCGCGCACCTGGCATGGTCGGCCGGCCCGCACACCTGCCCGGCCCAGAGCCCCGCAGTGATCATCGCCTCCACCGCGGTCGAGGACCTCACCAGCGCCCTGCCTGACCTTGAGCTCGCCGTTGCCCGCACAGACCTCGAGTGGCGCCCAGGCCCATTCCACCGCGCCCTGCACAGCCTGCCCGTCCACTTCACCCCCATCGCCCCCTCCAGCCGAGGAGCCCAACTGTGGCCCAGCATCGCATCCCGATCGACCCGACCGGCAGCGACCTTGCCGCTGAGGCCGCCCACCTCCGCGGCCTGGGCACCGCCGTCCCGGTAGAGCTGCCCGGCGGCATCCATGCCTGGGCGATCACCCGCCACCAGGCGCTGGCCGACCTCCTCCTCGACGAGAACATCAGCAAGGACCCCGCGCACTGGACGGCGTGGACCAGCGGAGAGATCGCCAGCAACCCCTCCGCCGCGTGGATCTACAACTGGGTCGGCGTCAAGAACATGTTCACCGCCTACGGCCCCGAGCACCGGCGGCTGCGCCGCCTGGTCCAGCCCGCGTTCACCGCCCGCCGGACGGCCGAACTCCAGCCCCGCATCGAGGAGATCACCCTCGCGCTGCTCGCCGACATGCACGCGAAGCCCGACGACGAGCCGGTCGACCTGCGCGCCGCCTTCGCGCACCCGCTGCCGATGGCCGTCATCAGCGAGCTTTTCGGGCTCGACGCGGGCGAGCGCACGGAGGTCGCCGGCTTCATCGAGCTGATCATGGACACCACCACCCCCCAGGAGAAGGCCGCCGCCGTACTCGGCCAGACCCGCGAGGCGCTCGCGCACCTGGTCGCCCGCAAGCGCCGCCAGCCGGGCCAGGACCTGACGAGCGCGCTGATAGCCGCCCGCGACGACCAGGACAAGCTCAGCGAAGCCGAACTCGTCGACACCCTGATCCTCATCCTGGGCGCCGGACACGAGACCACCGTGAACCTGATCGGCAACGCCGTCGTCGCGCTGCTCCAGCACCCCGACCAGCTCACCCTGCTCCTGGACGGCAAGGTGGAATGGAGCAGCGCCATCGAGGAGACCCTGCGATGGGCCCCGCCCATCGCCAACCTGCCCATGCGCTACGCCATCGAGCCCGTCACCGTGGACGGCACCCGCATCGGCAGCGGCGAGGCGATCCTGACCTCCTACGCGGCTGCCGGCTGGGATCCCGAGCACCACGGGCCCGACGCCCACCTGTTCGACATCACCCGTGAGCCCAGCGACCACCTCGCCTTCGGCCATGGCGTCCACCGCTGCATCGGTGCCCCCCTGGCCCGCGCCGAGGCCGGCATCGCGCTGCCCGCCCTCTTCGCCGCATTCCCCGACATGCGCCTGACCGGCGACGGCCTCGACCACGTGCCCAGCTTCATCGGCCACGGCCACCGCAAACCGCTCCTCCACCTGCACGGCGCCCACCCCACCCGCCCTGCCGGGATGAAGGCGCAGCTCCGATGAGACGGCCGGTGCGGACCGACGACGACTCCGACGCGATCGAGGACGAGTACGCCCTCCTCCCGTTCTGGGTTCCGCGCGTCGAGACGACCCGAATCCCCACCGGCCGCCACTGGGCCGCGGTCCGCGTCACCGCGGCGGACGCCGAGAAGGCCCACCGGCTGCTCGGCCCTGACAGCGGACCGGTCATCGCCAACCCGTACGCCGGCGTGTGGTTCTTCCTCCTGGACGACCTCGGCGCCACCTGGGAGCCCACCCGCACCGCCCGGCTCCTGCGCGAGGGCACGCTCATCGCGGTTCACCAGGGCCACGTGCGCCACGGGCGGGACGTGCACTGGGCCGTCCCGCCGGGCCTTGGCAGCACGCTCGCCGACGATCTCCGAGCCGCCCTCGACGGCAAACCCCCGCCGCGCCGTTGGCCACCAGCACGTTCCTCCGGCCAGCCAGGCCACCGCCTCGCGTCGTAGAACCAGCCCACCGAATCGAGACCCGCCGCATGTGCCAGCACAAGCCAACCTGCCCGTCGGCCGACGATGACGCCCGGCTGGCCGCCGTCCCGGTCACCGCTCGCCCCGAGCAGGGCTGGAGCCTGCTCTGCAACAGAGTCGTCGTCTTCGACGACACCGGCGCGCTGCTGCCCAGCGGCAAGAGCATCGCCCCGTACCGACCCGAGCCGGTCGCAGCGGCGTGAACACCACACACCTGCCACCACCGGCGAGGACGCCATGGGGAGCCGTCATCCCCGACCCGGGGGACGACCAGGCCGCGGGCCCGGACTTCAGCCGCGCGTCGTCGGCCCGGCTGACGAACTACCTGCTCGGCGGGCAGTCCCACCTGGCCGCCGACCGGAAGCTCGGCGACGCCCTGCTCACCGCCGCCCCCGACCGGGCCGCCGAGCAGACCGCCGTGGCCTGCCGGGCGTTCATGGCCACCACCACCGTCCACCTGGCCAGCATCGGCGTGCGCCAGTTCGTGGATCTCGGCTGCGGGCTGCCCGCGCCGAGCTGGCGCAAGGACACCCCTGAGCTCCACCAACTCGTCCACGAGTGTGCCGAGGACGCCCGGGTGCTCTACGTCGACATCGACCCGACCGTGATGACCCACGCCCGGGCCCTGCTCCGCGGTGCGCGCCCCGGCACCGTCGGACACCTGGAGGCCGACCTCACCGCGCCCGCGAAGGTCCTGACGAGCCCGGAACTGGCGGGCGCTATTGATCTGAAGGCACCAGTAGCGGTGAGCCTTCACGACGTGCTGCACCTGATCCCGGACCACCTCGCCTACCCGGCGGTGGAGGCCTACAAGCAGGCCCTGCCCTCCGGCAGCACCCTGACGATCAGCCACCAGGGCGGCGACAGCGCCCAACTGATGTCGGCGGCCTACCGGAGCGCAGAGGTGCGCTACCACCCACGCGGCCGCGACGAAGTGGCCCGCTTCTTCGACGGCTGGGAGCTGACCGGGCCCGGCGTCGCCCCGGTCTCGGAGTGGCCGTCCTCCTTGAGTCCCGACCGTTCGCAGGCGCTGCGCCGGGCCGGCGCCTACGCCGCAATCGCCCGGAAGCCATAGGAGGGCACCGTGCGACCACGCGAAACCGCCGCGCGGCTCCCTGCCGGGGCTTCGTTCCCGCACCGGCCCGTGTGGGTGCCGGCCCACACCATCCGGCTCTATTGCGGCCGCGACTTCGAAGCGCTGCGGTGCAACGAGGAGGAGGCGGACAAGGTGCTCGCCGCGATCGCCCCGAACTGCGGGCCGGTGATCACCTCGGCGCTCGGCTACAGCGATCTTCTCCTCCCGCCCGGGGAGCACTTCCGTCAGGACGTGCCTCGGGCCGATGGGGTCCGGATGATGCCGCCCGGCACGCAGATCGACGTGCCGCCCCTGACGGCCACCAGCGCCGATGGCCTGTACTGGCGGGTCCGCCCGGGAGTCGGCTCCACCTCGCTGGCCGCCGTCGCCGTCGCCCTGCGGCCGCCCGCAGTGCCGCGTCCCCAGACGGGTCCTGCCATTCCTCCCAGCCCACACCTCTCGCCTCTCCTCGGCCCGATCGCCCGAAGGATCACGTGATGCCCCGAACTCCCGGTCAGCCAGGACGCAGCACCTTGTCCCAGTACGACGCCCGGTGCCTGGGCGGCCGACGAGCTCAGCTCACTGCCCGCAGGCAGGGCTGGGGACGGCTCAAGAACGGCACGCGGGTCTTCGACGCCGGGGGCACTCTGGGACCCGATGGCCAGGTCATGCCCGCCATGCACGAGCGGGCGGTGACCGCGTGAGCACCGTCGCCTTGGTTCGTGCACTGACCGGCTTCTCCCGCGTCGTATCAACCGCGCCCCGCCTCACCAGCCAGGAGCTGGACACCCTCACGGGCGGCCCAGACGATCACGATCGGTTCGCCAACTGGCTCGCCACAGCCTCGCCCAGCGTGGTTGGAGCCGGCGCCGAGCCGTGGTCGGACCGCACCATGCTGGCCGAGATCGACGGCACGGGCCGGTTCGAGGTAGTGCGCCTGCTCACCCCGGTCGCCACCGCCGCGATCGCCCGGCTGCTGCAGGCGGGCGACCCCGTAGGCCCGATCCTGGCCAACCGCCCACGCCAGTGCTTCGAGTTGCTGTGCGACCCTGGCACCACCGACGACCCCGCGCTGTACGGCGCCGTCCGCTCAGGCCTCACCCTTGTATGCCCGCGCCCCGGCCGCACAGCCCGCGGCCGGTACTGGCTGTCGGTGCCTCAACCCGGACTGCTCACCCGGCCCGCCAACCTTGTTCGGGCGCTGCTCACGGACGCCCCGATACTGGGCGATGCGGAATGACTGGCCCCGCGTACCCCCCCGAGGCCACCGTCCTCGACAGCGCCACCCGCGCTATGGAGGTCGCGAACGAGTGCCAGCTGCCGGTGGCGCTGCTGGCCTCCGCCGACACGCGCTGCAACGGCGCCAACGTCGTGGACCTCACCGGACCGGCGTTCACCGCCTGCGGGTACGAGGACGGCAGCCACACTGAGGTCCACCGCCTTCCGGCCGCCACCGTCCGCTGCGAGTCACGCCGGAACCGGTTCACCCAGGCGGTACTCGCCGCGACCCTGCCCAACGGACAGGTCGACTCGGACGCCTACAGCGTCTTCGTCCGCGGCCGGCTCCAGGACGCCACGGTGAGCGCCGACGGGACGTGGCGAGCGTTCGCGACAGTCGTGAACGGAAGTTGGCTGGTGCTGGCAGTCGTGCCCGACCCCGCTGGCAAGGGCACCGCGCCGAACCTCCGTCTCATCCACCCCACCGCCCCGGCCGGTGCCCAAGAGAAAGGTGCCGTGTGATGGCCCAGACCCGGATGTTCGCCGCGGCCGCGAGCACCGGCGGCACGACGCTCATCCTCGACCCGACGACTGGTGCCGCCCACCAATGCCCGCAACCGGTAACCACCGGCCGAGCCGCCATGGACCACCAGCAGGTCACCGCCTGGGCCGAAGACAAGCAGACACCGATGCTCGCCATCAGCGGCGCCAGTCAGCTCTTCATCGACCAGCACCGGGTCCAGCAGTACCTCACCCGGGCCGGCATCGTCGCCGTGAACCTGCTCGCCGACCGCCTGGACAACGACCTCGTCCGCCTGGCCCAGCGCCTTAACCGCGAAGACGGGCTGCTGGTGACCGTGACGACCAACCAACCCGGCCTGCCGCGACTCGCCGACGCCCTCGCCAGGACCGTCCACGCCCTCCGGGTGCGGCTGCACGCACCCACCGAGAGCGAGCACGACCGGCTGACCCTGCCCCACCAGGGGACCTACCAGCAGTCGCTGAGTGGAATCAGGGCAGCGGTCGACGCCGGCGTGCCCGTCCAACTCCTGGTCGAGGCCCCGCCGCCCAGCCCCAGGGACGCCGCCCGAGCGGCGTTCGCGGTGGCCGCCGCCCACCGCGCCCTCCAGCTCCAGGTGAGCGGTCTCACCCTGCTGCCGCGCCCCGGCAGCGCCGCCCGTCCGGTCAGCCGCGTCGGCTGGCGCGAACCGGCAGGCCGGACATGGCTGCTGCGCCAGGTCCGCACCGCTGACCTGCCCGTCCCGACCCGGGTCGGCATCGGCCGCGCAGAGAGGGCGATGCCCAGCCTGGACGCCGTGGCCGCGTTCATCGCGGACGAGCTCCGGTATCACGCATGGTCAGTTCCGCTGGCTGGCCGCCACGATCGCGTGCTGACCCGTAGGCTTCGGGGATGGCAGCGTACCGTGGCGTGATCTTCGACTTCTTCGGTGTCCTGACCTTCAACATGGTCGAGGTCATCACCGGTTTCGAGACTCGGGAGGGGATTGCCAGCGGCACCTTCCTGCGTGCCTGGGCCGATCCGCGGGGCCAGGAGCTCTTCCGGCAGCTCGAGTTGGGTCGGATCACCCAGGCCGAATGGAACACAGACTTCGGCGCGCTGATGGGCGTCCCGCCGAAGGACTTGCTCGCCCGATACCTGCACGACGCCTTCCCGGTCTACCCGGTCATCGAGGTAGCTCGTCAAGCACGGGCCGCCGGTATCAGGACGGCGGTGTTGTCGAACAGTCTTGGGCGGGAGCCCTACGACCCGTATGCCGGCTTCGACCTGCACGGCACCTTCGACGAGGTGGTGCTGTCCGCAGAGCACGGAGTCCGCAAGCCTGACCCGGCGGTCTTCCGACTGACGCTCGGCAAGCTCGGCCTGCCGGCCGAGGAGTGCCTGTTCGTCGACGACAGCGAGGAGAATCTGGCTGCCGCTGCCGAACTGGGCCTTACCCCCGTGCTCGGCCTTGACGAGAAGGTGGTCGTCAGGCATCTGCGCGAGCTGCTGCGCCTACCCGGCCTCTAGGAAGTCGCGAATGGCGGGGTAAGCCGCGTGCTGGGCGAGCTTCTCCCGTAGGCCCTTCAGCTGGGAGGCCGAACGCACGGAGTCGACAGAGCCGAGGCAGGCCGCCGCGTGGCGTGCGGTGGCCACGGCGCCGTCCAGGTCGTCCAGCGCGAGATGCGCTTCCGCGGCCCGCGCGAGGTAGATGGCATGGCTGCGGGGATACTCCTCGTCGCCCGGATACGACGCCTCCATGCCGGCCTCAAACCGCCGCAGTGCCTCGGCCGGGTCGCCCAGTTCTAGGGCGGACGAGCCAGCGATCATCTCGATCTCGCCGTAATCCACCCAGTAGAGAGTCTTCGGGTCGTTGTCCCGACGCCCCTTGTCCAGGGCCGCCCGAGCAAGGTGGAGCTGATGCGCGGTCTCCTTCTTCGCGCCCGTCTTCGAGAGCGCGCGCGCCGTACGGGCGGCCAGCATGGCCTCCATGCGCGGAGTCCCGATGCCCTTGACCTGGGTGCGCGCAGTGTCGAGGAGAGCGACAGCCCGGCCGGCCTCATGAGCGGTGGAGTAGCACTGGACGGCGGCGAAACTCAGGGTGTAGGCCCCGCTTATCGGATCTCCCGCCTCGGCGGACGCCCGTAGCGAGGCGTCGAAGAAGCGCTGGGCGATTCCGGCGCGGTCCTGGTCGAAGGCGGCCCAGGCGACTTGGCGAGCCGCCTCTGCCGCGATCGAGTGCAGGCGGCCGAGCCCGGCGCTGGTGTAGCGCCGGGTCTTGATCAGCTTCACTGCCAGGGACAGCTCGCTGCGGGCGAGCTGGTAGACCTCGCCGCTGCCGAGTTCGTCGTCGAGGCGGCGCAGATGGTCCAGCCGGTCGTCCATGTGGGCCAGCAGGGCCGGGCTGCTCGGCAGGCCCGCAGGCGTCCGGGCAGGTCGCGACTCAAGTGCCGCGGCCCAACTACTTGCTGAAGCGGACAGTGCGAGACCTGCCGCGAGGAACCCTCTGCGATCCACCCCGCTCCCATCTACCAAATCGGTGAGGACCGACAGGGTTTCGTCCGTCGTCCACGGGGCGCTCCTGCCGGTCGCGGAGGCAGCCGCCAACCTGCTGGCGAACGCCCCACCGGTACGCAGCACCCGGTCGTAGGCAGCCGCCACGTCCGCGGTCACCGAACGGTTGCCGTTCTCAACGTTGCGAAGGTGCGCCTCGCCGTAGCCGGCCTCGCGGGCGAACCTCGCCCAGACCATGCCGAAAGCCCTGCGAGCCTCCCGCATATCGTCCCGAAGCTGGTTGGACATCGGCGGTGGCTCCTCGGAACTGAATCGGTAGTGAATCGGTGCACGCCATTGTTCCCCGGCCGCTGGCGGTGTGTGCTCGGTTCGGCACAGATCGCAACTGTTCCCGCCTCATGACGAGCGCGGGCGAGCTGCGGGGACGGGACGGGAGCTTTCGCCGACCGACTTCGGCAGCACCGGCCGCCCGGACCACCGGGAGGCATGTCCACTGCAACTGTTCCCGAGAAGGAGCGCAGATGAGTACGCCGACCGTCGAGCGAAGCAAGCAGGACGAGGGCGCCGACAACATCGGCGACCCGTTCGGCCTCGACATCACGTTCATCGAGAACACCCCGGCGACCGAGACGGCCCTGATGTGCAGCACCGGTGACACCTGCGGGAGCTCCTGCCCGAGCGCCTGCACGACGTCGTAGGTCGGGCGTGCGGTGCGGGACGTGACGAATCCCGCACCGCACCCCTCCCCCTTGCTCCTCCCCAAGAACGGAGTGGGTGATGACGCGTTCGCGCCCCAGCCTGTACCGCAGCACCGGCGACAGCATGTTGCGCGCCGCAGTAAGCCTGAGCGCGCCGAAGACGCCCGAGTGGCCGGGGCCGGGCGCCACAGGCGAGCAGTGGCGTGCGTGGCTGACCAGGGTTTGGGCCGACAACGCCTTCCGGCAGACCGTGGCCGGTGCCAGCCCGGACCTGGCGCACAGGGTCGAGGAGATCATCGCCGGGCGGTTGCCCAGCGCGCGCCGTCTGCGCCGGGCGGCGCTGGCGGTAGCCCGCTACACCATCCGCTACGCCCAGCGGTCCACACCGTTCGGCCGATTCGCGGGCGTTGCCCTGGTCGGCTTCGGGCCCGCGTCCGCGGTGCGCTTCGGCGACCAGCACGAGATAGTCGGCCGGCCGGACCCGGTAGCGCTGGACGCGGCCATCAGCGCTTGGGAGGCCGACAGCGAGCGGATGGCCGATGTCGAGGTCTGCGTCAACAACCTGGCCCGCCGTCAGAGCGGCCGCGTGTTCGTCCCATCCGAAGGACCGGCCGAGTACTCGCTGGCCCTGTCGCCCGCCCTCGCGCTCATTCTCGACGCGGCCCGGACGCCGATCGCCTACTCGGAGCTGGCGGACAAGCTCGCCGCCGAGTTCCCGCAGACGGAAAAGGCCCAGCGGACGGCACTGCTGGGTCAGCTGCTGCAGGTACGAGTGCTGCGGTCGCAGCTGCGCGCACCGGCCACCGTCGCCAACCCGCTCGGCCCCCTCCCCGGCTTGCCACGGGAGTCCTGCGATCGCACCGCCACGGTGGACCTGCGCCTCGACGCGGCGGTACGGCTTCCGCACGCCGTCGAGCGGGAGGCGCAGACCGCCACAGCCGTCCTGACCCGGCTCGCCACCCACCCGGCGGGCACGCCGGTGTGGCGCCGCTACACCGAGCGGTTCCTCGAGCGCTACGGCGAGGGCGCCGTGGTGGCGCTGGAGCAACTGACGGATCCCGGGCGGGGGCTGGGCCTGCCCGAGGGGTTCGGGCAAGTCGTGGAGCCTCCTCGTCCCATGACCCGCAGGGACCGGCTGCTGCTGGAACTGGCCGGCACGGCCGCCGCAGAGGGCACGCGCGCGGTGATGCTGTCCGGCGCGATGATCGAACGGCTGGAGGCCGCCGCCGGTGAACCGGCGGCGCTCACTCCGCCGCACCTGGAGGTGTGCGTGCAGGTCCAGGCCGGCTCGCTCCGGGCCCTGGACCGCGGCGACTTCCGGCTCCGGGTGGCGACGGTCTCCCGCGCGGCCGGTTCGATGACCGGCCGGTTCTGGCACCTGTTCCCGCAACTCGGCGAGCAGCACGCCACCCTGCCCATGGTCGAGCCCGGTGCCGAGCTGGCCCAGCTGTCCTTCCACGCCGGGCGCGTCCCGGCCGACCTGCTCACCCGCGCCCCGCAGGCGCTGCCCCGGGTGGTCAGCGTCGGGGAGTTCCGCCACCGCGGACCGGGAGTGCTCTTCCCCTGTGACCTGGCGGTCGGCGCCTGCGACGGCCGGCTCTACCTGGCCGAGGCCGCCACTGGCCGGCACCTGGAGCTGCTGGCCCCGACCGCGATCAACTTCCTGTGGAACAACTACACCCCGCCGCTGGCCCGGTTCCTGGCCGAGATCAGCCGCGCCGCCGCGCCGCAGGTGACGTGGTTCGACTGGGGCGCGGCCTGGACCCTCCCGTTCACCCCAGCCCTGCACTACCGGCGCACCGTCCTGGTGGCCGCCCGCTGGCAACTGCCCGCCCGGGCGCTGCCCGGCCGCGCCGCGACGCTCGAGCAGTGGGCGGGGCAGCTGCGCGCCTGGATGGGCCGCTTCAAGGTGCCGGAGCGCGTGCTGCTGGCCGAGGACGACCAGCAGCTGCCGCTCGACCTGAGCCTGGACATGCACCTGGACGTGCTGCGCGCGCACCTGGCCGCGAGCCCGACCGGAGTTGCGGTCCTGCACGAGGCGCCGCCGCCGGACGCGGACGGCTGGATCGGCGGGCGGGCGCACAGCATCGTCGTCCCGATGAAAGCGGCCTCATGACGTCGGCCATCGCCGTGCGGCGGTTCCAGGAGCTGTCCGAGGGGGCACTGGGAGTGGCACTGCTGCACATCGAGCGCGGTGACCTCGCCGCCGCCCGCCGACACCTGGCCCAGGCGGTGGCGGGCGGAGTCAGCACCGGGGGCAACGCGTCGCTGTTCCACGGCGCCCCGGCCGTGGAGTTCGTGCTCGGCCGTGCCGGAGCGCCCGCGCGCCAGGTGCGCGAGGCCGTCGACAAGGTCGTCTCCGCCCGCCTGGCCACCGCCGCCCGACGCCGCGACGGCGGGGAGCTGGCGCGCCTGGCGGAGTTCGACCTGATCCGGGGCCTGGCCGGCCTGGGCGCGCTGCTGCTCGCCCGCGAGCCCCTCTCCCCGCTGCTGCACCAGGTGCTCTCCTACCTGGTCTCGCTGGCCCAGCCGGTGCGCTCATGGGGCCGGGAAGTGCCGGGCTGGTGGTCGGGCGCCGGTCCGGCCGACGAGGAGATGCCCGGCGGTCACGGCAACCTCGGTGTCGCACACGGCGTGGCCGGCCCCTTGGCCGTGCTGGCCCTCGCCGCCCGCCACGGCGCCGAGGTGGCCGGGCAGCGCGCGGCCATCGACGTCTTCACCGCCTGGCTGGAGCGGCACGAGCATGGGTACTGGATCACGCTCGACCAGCTGTCCGCGCCCAAACCGCCCACGCCCGTAACGGCGCGCCCGTCCTGGTGCTACGGCCAGCTCGGCATCGCCCGCACGCGGCAGCTGGCCGCCCTCGCCCTTGGCAACCAGGCCCAGCGCGAGGCGGCGGAGAACGCCGCTTTGCGGGTCCTTGCCGACCCGGCCCGTCTCGACCACGTCACCGACGCCTCGCTGTGCCACGGCTGGGCCGGGCTGCTGGCCATCGTGCGCGCCATGGCCACCGACAGCACTGCCCCCGGCCGGTTCACGCCGTACGTCACTCATCTCACTGCCCGGCTGACGGGCACCCTGGGCGAGCTGCCCAAGCCCGGCTTCCTGGAGGGCCGCGCCGGCGCGCAGCTCGCGCTGGAAGGTACCGACGCCACCGGGTGGACCCGTGCCCTGCTGATCGCCTGAGCCCTGCCCAAAAACCGCGACTAAGAAGTAAGGAGCGCCGACGACCATGGACTTCGACGAGCAGGACCCCGCCATCACCATCGACGATGGCACCTGGTGGTACGCCAGTGTGGCGTTCCCCGGCGGCACGGTGAGCCCCCAGGCCGCCCGGGCCCTGTCGGCCGCCCTCGGCGAGCGGCGGTTCCACTTCCTGCGCAAGGACCAGGGGCTGCGCCTGCGCACCGAGCACCCCGCGGCCGACGTCCTGGACCAACTGGTCGCCGACCAGGTGGCCACCGGCTGGACCGGCAAGATCTACGAGCCGGAGACGGAGGCGTTCGGCGGCCCCGAGGCCATGGCCGTCGCACACGACCTGTTCTGCGCGGACAGCCGCTTCGCCCTGACCGAGACCGGCAACCCAGGCGGGCGGGAGCGCTGCATCCTGCTGCTGTCGATCATGCACCGGGCCGCCGGCCTCGACCCGTTCGAGATCGGCGACGTCTGGGTCAGGTTCGCCAGCACCCGCCCGGCGGTCGTCCCGCCCGCCGGTGCCGCGCGCGAGACGGCGGTCGCGGCCATGCGGCGGCTAATGAACGCCGACGCCGCCCTGCGGCCCGATGCCGAGCCCGGCTGGTCCGAACGCGTGGCCGCCTTCGAGGACGCCGGGCTGCGCCTGCGGCGCCTGGACGCCGACGGGCGGCTGGTGCGCGGCCTGCGCACCGTGCTCGCCCACCATGTGATCTTCACCTTCAACCGCGGCGCCGTCCCCGTCGACAGACAAGCCGCCGCCGCCTGGATGGCCCGTCAAGTCGCCTTCGCCGACGGCGAATCCGCCGACGTGTCGCCCGGCCCCTCTGCCACCCTGACCCCTAACCTCACACGGATGGAGACCACCCTGACCACCCAAGCCGACCCCGCCGACCTGCGCCAGGCGCTCGTCACCCGCCTCGTCGACGCCAACCAGCTGCGCACGCCCGACATCATCGCCGCCTTCCAGAGCACCGAGCGCGAGCAGTTCCTGCCCGGCGTCGACCTGGAAACCGCCTACGTCGAGGACGCCGTGCCGATCAAGCACGACGACAGCGGCGAGATGATCTCCTGCATCAGCGCCCCGTCGATCGTCGCCACCCAGCTCGAGCAGCTGGGTGCCCGCCCCGGCCACAAGATCCTGGAAGCCGGCGCCGCGACCGGCTACAACGCCGCGCTGCTGGGCAAACTGGTCGCCCCCGGCGGCCACGTGTGGACCCTGGACGTGGACCAGGACCTCGTCGATACCGCCGCCAAGCACCTGGCGGACAGCGGGGCCTCCAACGTGACCGCTGTCCTGGGCGACGGCGCCGTCGGCCTGCCCCAGTACGGCCCCTTCGACCGCATCCAGTTCACCGTCGGCGCCGGTGACATCCCGCTGGGGATCCTCGACCAGCTCGCCCCCGGCGGACGGCTGGTCCTGCCGATGCGGATCCGCGGCAGCATCTCCCGCAGCTTCGCGTTCGAGCGCGACGGCGAGGCGTGGAAGACCGTCTCCTGCGAGATGGCCACGTTCGTGCCCTTGCGCAAGGGCGTCTGCGACGACATCTACACCCTCGTCCCCCACGCCGGAGAGGGGAACGTGCGTCTGGAGACCTTCAGCGAGCAGGAGGTCGACCGCGAGGCAATGCGCATCGTGCTGGACCAGCCGCAGACCAAGGTCTACACCGGCGTGAAGTTCCGCCAGGGCGACCCGTGGCAGTGGGTGTACCTGTACCTGGCGTGCGTCCTGCCCAACGGGCTGTCCCGGATGCCCGGTTCCCGTCCGGGGTTCACCCCGCACTTCGGCTGGGGCTCGATGGCCGCCCTCGACGGCGACACCCTGGCCTACCTGACGGTGCGCGAGGGCGAGGACGACCGGGGCCGGTTCTGGGAGATCGGCGTCATCGGCCACGGCTCGCGCGCCGCCGCCCTCGCCGACCAGGTCGCCACCGAGATCCGCGAGTGGCACCAGGGCTGGGGCAACGACGCCCCGGAGCCCGGCTTCCGCATGGCCGTCGGCGACGCCCGCAGCCGGCTGACGGCGGCCGAGCCGCGCTTCATCGTCGAGAAGTCCAATAGCCGCATCGTCGTCGACTGGCCGCGCAGGGGCTGACCGATGGTTCCCGCGATAGCCAGTCGCATCCCGCTGGTGCGCCGCCCCAAGGCACCCGGGTTACCCCTGGAGAGGCGGATCAGCGAGCTCGGCGCGCTGGCCGTGCAGCCTGCGGGTGCGGGCCACCGTGATCTGGTGGCCCGCACCTGCGGGGTCCTCAACTACGCCGCGCTGATCGCCTCCGACGCCGCCCTGCCCGACCTGGCCGCCGAGCTGTGCTGGCGTCAGTACCGGGTCTTCGCCGACGCCGGGGCGCTCTCGGGGGACATCGCCGTGATGGCGCTCATGCCGGTGGTGAACATCGCCCGCCTGATGATCCGCGAAGGCGACGGCGAAGGCGCCTACGACGTGCTCCGGCGGCTCTACCGCGCAGCCCAGCAGCGGGGTGTCGCCGAGATCCGCAGCCACACCGTCGACCTGGCTGAGCTCAGCGCGACGCCGGGCGACCACCGCAAGGTCTGCGAGGAGCTGTGGGTCGCCGTGCTCACCGACGGCGCCCGGGCCCTGGCACGGATCGGCCGCTGGAGCGAGGCAGCCCAAGCTATGACCGCCCACCGCGGCGTCGGCAACCGACTTCTCGACGGCCGCCAGATCATGATCATGTCGCTTATGGAACGCGGCCTCGACCAGCAGGCCCGCGACATGATCGAGGCCACCAGCAGCACGGAGTCGTGGGAGGACTCCGTCGCGGCTCTCCTGCTCGCGTACTGCCGACCCGCCTCGCCACTACCAAAGCACGAACTCGACCGCGCCCTACGGGAAGCACTCGCGCTGACCAGCCCGCCCGACCCGGCCACCGCCGCGTTCCAGGCCCGCGTCGCCGTTGCCGCGCTCGACCTGGCCGACAGCGACACCGAGAGCAGTACCTCGCTGCGGCAGGCCCTCATCGACGTGGCGGCCCTGGACGCCTACGCCGCCCGCGACGTCCTGAACCACCAACAGACCCGATCACACCTGACCGTCGAACAGGAGCATCAGCTGTGCGCCGTGCTCGCCGCATCGGGACTCGGTGCCGGGCTTCGGCAGGAACACGTGGACGCGCTGGCCACCGCCGCGGACACCGCAGAGGAGGCACTTCGCGCCCTGCTCTGACCCGCGAACGATCCCACGCGACACCGTCCGACCGGTAACCCGGCGGCGCTGGAGGTGTCCATCAACTCGCCGGTCCAACACGAGAGTTTCCCTGAAGTGATGACAAGCGCCAGGACACGCCCATGGGCTGGTCCGCGCGCTGCCAGGATCTGCGCACCGACCGCAACGCCACCTTCGACCACCTCGGGAGAGCCATGTCCTCGGGCACGTCCCGCTCCGGGCCGCCGAACGTTCACCGCGCACCGCCGGTCGGCCCGGTAGGTGGTGCGGCGCCGTGCGTGGGCATCGACGACCGGTCACCGGTTCGGGCCGGCTGGAACCAGGACGGGGGTGGGTGTTGACCGGCGTTGAGGCGCAGGAGGCTGTGGAGGAGGACTACGGCCTGGGGCTTGGCTGGGACGCGGCAGACCAGGAGGTACGTGCGGCGAGCGTGCGGCAGATCTCGGCCCGGCTGCCGGGGGTGCTGGGCGAGGCGTTCCGGCTCGCGTGGCGGGTCGACGGCCGCGCGGTGGTGGTGCTGCTGGCGTGCCAAGTCGCCGCCGGTGTGCTGCAGGCCGGCGGGCTGCTGGCCACCACGCGGGCGATCGGGGTGCTGATCGGCTCCGGCGGCATCGGCTCCCGGCTGGATGCCGCGCTGCCTTCCCTATTGGTGCTCGCCTGCGCGGGCGGCGCTCGGGCGCTGCTGGGACTGACGGTCGCGGCGCTGTCGCGCCGGGTCGCACCGCAGTTGACCGCGCAGGCCGAGGCGATGCTGCTGGAAGCCCTGGCCGGCGCGGAGCTCGTCGCGTTCGAGCACCCGGGCTTCAGCGACCGCGCCGAGGCCGCCGAGCGGGGCGCGAACACGGCCGGCGACCTGGTCTCCGGAACTCAGGACCTGATCGCCTCGGCGGCCTCCCTGGTCGGCTCCGCTTTCGTCGTGTCCGTGCTCCACCCCCTTCTTCTGCCGCTGCTGGCGCTGGGGATCGTGCCGCGCTGGATCTCCCTGATCCGCGCGCAGCACGTCGAGTACACCTCCTACCAACGCTCGATCCCCGACCGGCGGATGATGGGCGCGCTGCGCTGGTACCTGAGCGACAAGTACCCGGCTGACCAAGTCAGGGCCGGGACGATGGCCGGCTTCCTCCTGGGCCGCTACCGCCACCACGCCCGGCTGGTGCGCGAGCGCGAGCACCAGGCGGCGTGGCAGTCTGCGAAGATCGCCGCGATCGGATCAACCGTGGCGGGCCTGTCCTCCGCGCTGCTGTGGGGCGCGCTGGTGGCGCTGCTGGCCAGCGGCCACATGTCGCTGGCCAGGGCCGGGACAGCTGTGCTGGCACTCCAGGCGGTCAGCACCGCGCTGTGGGGCATGGTCGTCGCCGCAGGCCGCCTCTTCCGGACCTCGACGTACCTGACCTCGTGGCGCAGCTTCCTGGAGGAGGCCGCCGAGCACCGCCTGACCCGCGGCACCACCCCCGTGGTCGAGGCCCGGGTGTTCCGCGCCGCGAAGATCACCCTGACCTACCCCGACGCGCCCCGCCCGGCCCTGGACGGAGTCACCTTCGAAGTGCGGCGCGGGGAGATCGTCGGCCTGGTCGGCATGAACGGCTCCGGCAAGACCACCCTGGGCAAGTGCCTGGCGGGCCTCTACCTGCCGGACAGCGGCCAGGTCACCTGGGACGGGGTGGACGTGCGCGACTTGGACCCCGCCTCCGCGTGGAAGCGGGTGGCGTACGTGCCGCAGCAGTACGCCAAGTTCCCGGTCACGCTGGAAGCCAACATCACCTTGGGCCAGCCCCACGCCGGCGGGCGCCCCGCGGTGCTGGCCGCCGCCGCGGCCGCCGGCGCGGACCGGGTGATCGGCAAGCTGAGGCGCGGCCTGGACACGCTGATGGCCCGCGCATTCTGGGGCGGCTCCGGAGACCTGTCGGGCGGGGAGTGGCAACGCGTCGCGCTGAGCCGCGCGTTCTACCGCCCCAGCGACCTCCTCGTCATGGACGAGCCCACCAGCGCGCTGGACGCCGAAGGCGAGAGCCGCATCATCACCGGGCTGCGCGAGCAGTCCCAGGGCCGCGCCACCGTGCTGGTCACCCACCGGCTGACCTGCCTGCGGTACGTGGACCGCGTCGTCGTCCTCAAGGACGGGCAGGTGGCGGAGGAGGGCGCCCTCGAAGAGCTCCTCGCCCTCGGAGAGGGCGGTGAACTGGCCAAGCTCTGGGCCCTCCAGCAGCAGGACACCGCCGCCGACACCCCGCCTGTAGGGTCCGCGATTCCGCGAGCAACGTCCGCTGGAAGTGAGCACCGTCCGAGCAATTCCGGGGGTTCGCGAGCAACCACGGCTCCGACCAGCGGCGGTGCGTCGGCCGAGGGCGCACCATCTGATCCCGTCCCTGTCCTTGTGCTCGATTCCGGCGGACGAGATGAGTGCTCAGGTAGTGCGGATTCAGGTGTATCCGCAGGAGGAAGTGCCCACGAAGCTGCGGACCCTACACCGCCGACCGGCGCCCTTCAGGACAGGCTGGCGGACGATGCCGGCCGCGGCCTGCGCGCCCGGCTGGTCGAGCGGCTGGAGACGGAGGCCGGTCTGGTCGACCCGGCGCTGCGCGCGGCGTTCGCGGCGGTGCGCCGCGAGATCATCGTGCCGCGCGGCTACGCCCCCAGGGACCAGGTCACTGGCACCGACCAGCGGGTCTGGCAGCTCCTGGACGCCGGCCACCCGGCCGACCGGCAGGAGTGGCTGGACCTGGTCTACAGCGGCGAGTCCTTGATGCTGCACCTGCCCGACCAGGACCCCGCCGCCGTGACGCGCGGCCACCTCGTGGTCGGCGGCGGCTTCGCGTCGCAGACCACCCACACCACCGCCCTCGTGCACCTCCTCCAGCCCCTGGCTCTGCGCCGTGGTGCGCGTGTGCTGGAAGCCGGAACCGGCGCCGGGACGGTAGCCGCGCTGCTGTGCGAGATCACCGGCCAGGAACAGGTGACCGGCATCGAGGTCGACCCGTTCTTGGCGCGGGCGGCCCGCGAGCGCTTGGCCGCCGCCGGGTACCGGCCGCGTCTGCTGACCGGCGATGCCCTGGCCGGCTGCCCCAGGGAGGAGTTCGACGCCATCGTGCTGTCCTTCTCCGTGCGCAGCGTGCCGGTCGCCCTGCTAGAGCAGATGGCCCCGGGCGGCTCGATGGTCGCGGGCATCCACACCGGATCGCCCTCATGGCCGTCTCACTGCCGCATCACCCGAACCGCCACCGGCTGGGACGCGGTCCTGATCCCCTACGCCCGCGGCGGCACCGCCCCCGCGGCCGGGCAGGACTACTGGCGTCCGCAGCCGCTCGCCGATGCCACCGTGGAGGCGGATCACCGGCGGGTCAGCCGCATCCCGGTTCCGGACCGCCTCACGGACGCCGGGTTCTGGCTGGCCGCCGGGCACCTGCTGGGCGTCGCCACCGGCGTGGCGCAGGACCCGGGGCGGTGGATGCTGCATCAGCCAGCCACCGGTGCGCGCGTCCTGCTGACCGACGAGGACGGCTCCTGGCAGGTGTCCTGGTCCGGTCGCCACGACCTGTGGTCGGACGTCGAAGAACTCCACGCCCGCTGGGAGAAAGCCGGCCGACCGGGCGAGTACCGGCTCGACCTCGCCGACCCCGCCCGGCAGACCGTCCACGCCGGACTGGCCGGCCGGGGCTTGCGCTGGGTGCTGCCCGGCAACCCGCTCACCCCATCGCCCCGGTCGCCCGCCGACGACCTGCCGCACCGGCTCTCGACCGGTCGATGACGCCCCGCCCGAGCCCGAGAGGTCCCGCCATGCCGCCCACCTCCTCCGACATCCACCAGCTCGTCCAGGCCTACCTGCGGCGGCAGCCGCAGGAACGGGTTCGGCTGGAGCCGCTGCTGGCGCTCCTGGGCGCCGTGCCCGAGCCGACCAGCCGCGCGACGCTGCCCGCGCACGTCACGTGCAGCGCCGCCGTGATCCGGCCCGAGGGCCAGGTCCTGCACATTCACCACAAGGCCACCGGCCTGATGATCTGCCCGGGCGGGCACGTCGAGACCGGTGACGAGAGCCTGCTCGCGACGGCCCTGCGCGAGGTCCACGAGGAGGCCGGCATCGCGCCGGGCGACCTGTGCCTGACCCCGCAGATCCTCGGCGTCCCGGTCGACATCGACATCAACGACATCGACCCCAACCCGGCCAAGGGTGAAGGTGCCCACCAGCACTGGGACTTCCGGTTCGCCTTCTGCCTCGCCGACCGGGCCGAGGTCGCGCTGCAGGCGGAGGAGGTCACCGGAGCCGAATGGCGCCCCCTGGAGCGAGTCGCCTCGCCCTCGCTGCGCGCCAAGCTGCTCGCCGCCGGGATCAACGGCCAGGCGGAGCCGGTCAACGCCTCCGTCCTGATCCACGACGGCGCCGGCCGCTACCTCTTCCATCTGCGCGACAACTACCCGGGGCTCATTTGGGCGCCGGGCGAGTGGTCGCTCCTGGGCGGCGGCCGCGAGCCGCTGGACGTCACGCTGACGGACACGCTGCTGCGTGAGCTCGCCGAGGAGGCTCCCGGCCTCGTACTGGACGAGCTTCAGCCCTTCGCCGTGGAGAAGGCCACCGGCGTGGACGGGCTGTGCGTGCCGGTCCAGATCTTCACCGCCCGCTGGACCGGCGACCCCGACGATATGCCCCTGAACGAGGGCGTCATGCTGCGCTGGTTCGAGCCGGAGATGCTGCACCGGCTGCGGCTGCGCCCCTCCACCCGCGACCTGGTGCACCGTCACGTGGTGCAGCACACGGCCGATGGCCGAACACCGAAGGCCCGGCCGGGCGGCAGGGCCGTGCGCAACGTCATCGGCGTCCACCTCTACCTGGAGGACGGCGACGGCCGGGTCATGCTCGGGCTGCGCCATCCGGACTCGGCCTACGCCGGGAACACCTGGCACTTCCTGGCCGGGCACTGCGAGCAGGAATCGGCCGTCGAGTGCCTGATCCGGGAGGCGCACGAGGAAGCCGGTCTGGTCATCGACCCCGCCGACGTGGAGTTCGCGCACGCCGTCCACCTCGTCGACGCCCCGGGCGCCCAGCCCAGACTCGGGATGGTCTTCCGGGTCCGCCGCTGGAAGGGCACGCCCGAGCTGCGCGAGCCGGACAAATGCGTGGCTTGGCAGTGGTGGCACCCGGACGCCCTTCCCGAGGAGATCGTTCCGTACGCCCGAGCCGCGATCGACGGTATCCGCGCCGACCGGCCGTACACCGAGATGGGCTGGTGAACACGGCCACACACCAGGCCCACGCTGCACCGGTTCACCGCCGTCCGACGAGAGGACACCGCCCCGTGAAGCACACCGCACCCACGGCCCGCCTACGCCGGGCCCTGCCATCCGACGCCGCCGAACTCACCCAGCTGCGCCTGGTCATGCTCGCCTCCGCCGGCGTTGTCCCACCGAAGCCCTGGAGTCTTGAGTGCGAGCGGTGGTTCGCCGACCGCCTCGCAGGCGACCAGCGGTTCGCCGCGTTCGTCATCGACGCTGGCGTGGGCAGGCTGCTGTCCTGCGCGGTCGGCCAGTACACCGACCGCATGCCCCGGCCCGGTCAAGGCCCGTACGTCGGGCACATCGCCTCGGTGGCCACCGACCCCGGCCACCGCCGCCAGGGCCACGCCCGGCTCGTCGTCGCGGCCGTGCACAACTGGCTCACCGCCAGTGGCTGCGGTCAGATCAACCTCACCGCCTCCCCGGAGGCCGCGGCCCTGTACCGCTCGCTCGGCTACGCCAACGTGGCGAGCCCGGCCCCGCTGACCTGGAGCGCCCCGTGACCGACATCGACCAGCAACCGCCCTTCGACCTGCTCGCCGACGCTGTAGCCGCCGGCATCCAGCGCCCGGCCTCATCGGTGCTGCTCGTCAACCGCCGCGGCGAACTGCTGCTCGTACGCCGCGCGGCCACCACGCTGCTGGGCGGGCTGTGGGAGCTGCCCGGCGGCGCCATCGAGGACGGCGAGAGCGTGCTGGACGCCGCCCGGCGCGAACTCGGCGAGGAGACCGGTATCACCGGGGCGCGGGTCACCGCCTACCTCGGCCACAGCGACTACGACAACTCTCGCGGGCTGCGGGTGCGCGAGTTCGCCTTCGCCGCCACCCTCGACCACGAGCAGGACGTCGTCCTCAGCGCCGAGCACGACGCCCACCAGTGGGTGCTGCCCGCCGATCTGCCCGATCGGCTCGCCGGCCACGAGCGGGACCTGATCGCCCGCCACGCCGCCCAGCCCAAGCCCTTCGCTGGCTACCAGCCCCTGCCCGCCTACCTGACCGGTATCCCGGCAGCACCGCTGTGGGCCGGGCTCTTCTTCACCACCACCGCAGGTGAGGCGGTCCTGCTGCGCTCTACCAACCGACTCAAGGGCCTGCAATACCCGGGCGGAGACGCCGAGTTCACCGACCCCACCCCGCTGCACACGGCGGTGCGCGAGACCTGGGAGGAGACCGGCATCCGCCTGGCCCCCGCCGCGGAACTGCTGCCGCTGGTGGCCACGGTCGTCGAGCAGCCCCGCGCCGGCTGGCCGACCAAGGTCGGATTCGTGTTCTCCGGCGGGAGCCTCACCCCGGCGCAGCTCGCCGCGATCCGCCTCAACCCGGACGAGCACGACGAGGTCGTCACCGTCTCCGAAGCCGGGCTCAAGCAGCTGGCCGACCCGCACGCACACGACCTGACGCTCGCCGTCCTCGACGCGCTCCGCACCGGCGTCCCCGCCTACGTCGCCCGCTGACCGCCCGCCCGAACCCAGGAGAGCCGTGACCGACACCGCCGAGCCGGACCCCGACCTGGTGCGCTACCTGGCCGCGCACGCCGCACCCGCCGCGGCCGCGGACGCTCTGATCCGCGACGCCCAGGGCCGGGTCCTGATCGTCGACCCCGTGTACAAGGACGGCTGGGACCTGCCCGGCGGCATGCTCGACGACGAGGAGCCCGTCGACGGCCTCACCCGGGAGCTGCGGGAGGAACTGGGCCTGCACGCCGAGATCGGCAGGCTCCTCGTCCACGACACCGTGCCGTCCGACCGGTGGGGCCGCACCATCCTGGCCCTGGTCTACGCCGCCCACCCCAGATCGCCCGTCGACGTCGAGCGCGTGCCGCTGCAGCGCAGCGAGATCCGCGAGGCCCGCTTCGCCACCGAGCAGGAGGCGATGCGGCTGCTCGCAGCCCCGGTCGCCGCCCGCCTGGCCGAGGCATCGCGGGCGGAGCGCGGCGCGCACACCGCGGTACTGCGCGACGGACGCCGCCTCCTGCGGGACGGGCTCGACTACTACCGGCAGCTGCCGGCGCCGATGGCCGCAGCCACCGTGCTCGTGCGGGACGGCGAAGGCCGGATCCTGGTCCTCAATCCGCAATACAAGGACCACCTGGAGCTGCCCGGCGGCATGGTGGAGGCCCACGAGACACCGCGCCAGGCGGCCGCCCGCGAACTCGCCGAAGAGCTCGGCCTGCGCGTGCCGGTCGGCCGGCTGCTGGTCTCCGACAGCAACCCGGCCAGCCTGGCCCGGCACGGCCGCGCCCTGACCTGCCACGTCTACGACGCCGAACCGCTGGACCCCGCCCAGGTCAGGGCGCTGCGCTTTGCGGACGGGGAGATCCGCGCGGCCCGGTGGCTGCCGCCGAAGGACGCCCAGGAGGCGCTGCCGGCGGTGCTCGCCGACCGCGTGGCCGCAGGCCTTCGGGCCCTGGAGTGCGGCACCGTCGTGGAGATCGACCGGAGCACAGGCCCCGGTGCCGACGCCGCTTCCGAGTCCGGGGCGGACGCATGACCGCCCGCGCTCCGGGCCGGGGCCGCCGGCCAGGAAGGCCATGACCATGGCAGGCCGACACAGCCGTCTGCCCGAACCCCGGCAGCAGAGCGACGGTGACACCGACCAGTACCTGAAGGCGCTGACGACCGGCCGCCCGGTCGTCGAGGAGGGCGTCAGCGTCCCGGACGGCGGCGACCGCGTCTTCCTCTCGCGGCGCGTCTTCCACCCGGACGGCCGGGTGTACACCTGCCTGGTCCGCCTCGACGCCACCGGCATCTTCCCGTTCCCGCCGCCCGACCGCCCCCCGATTGAAGAGCCGTGACCGGCCGGCTCCCGCTCGCTGATCCGCCTGTGACCGCTCGTGCTAGATGGCGAGTCGTCTCCGGAGTCCTTGCAGGTCAAAGCAATTCTGCTCACGGCAGTTGGCGGGGCTTGCTCACGATGGTTGGCGAATCTGGGGCTGAAGCCGGGCGCTCGCTCGGGGAAATCGCAGATCAGGCGGTCTTCTCGGCGGCTTCGCCAACAGCAATGAGCGTTCGCCAAGTAGCACGAGCAGTCACACCGCCTTCCGCCGCAGCCCGGAGCGGAGGGGGCCCGAAGGCACGTGAAATCGAAAAGTCCGCCTTCGACCCGGGCTCGCCGGGAACCGCCTGGCTTGATCGGACGACTCGAACAGCGGCAGGATCTCCAGCCTGGCCATCGTTGCCGATGAGGCATCAACTCCCGTGTAAAAACACGGTCATTGACGCTGTCGTGCGACGTGACGGCGCTGGGTCGCGCTGTGCTCACCTTCCAGGAAGAGGGGCTCTACGAATGATCGACTTCGAGGTGCTGACGGCTTCCGCCGGCCGCGAAGGAATCGAACGCTTCGGGGTCGGCGTCGTGGTCCGCGACCGCTCGGGCCGGGTCCTGCTGATCCGGCGGGCAGCCCACGACGTCCTGCCCGGTCTGTGGGAGTACCCGGGCGGCGGCCGGGAGGGCGACGAGGACATCGAGGCCGGCGCGGCGCGCGAGCTGGCCGAGGAGACCGGCCTCACGGGCCTGCATCTGGAGTACGCGCGCACCCTGGACTTCACCAACCACAACGGCCTCCAGGTGCGGCAGTTCGTGTTCACCACGGTCGTCGCGGACGGCACGGCGGCGGTCCTGTCGGATGACCACGACGGCCAGCAGTGGGCTCGGCCCGAGGCGCTGCCGCACACTGGCGACGGGCAGCGCCAGGTCATCACCTGGCTGGCCGACCGCCTCGCCGTCCCCGGCTGGCGGCCCGTCAGCGGCCACCTCACCACCATCGCCCGACCCGCCACCTACGGCTCCTTCCTCGTCACCAACCCCGCCGGCCGGATCCTCGGGATGCGGTCGGCCACCGACCCGGCCGTCTGGGACTTCCCCGGCGGGATGGTCGAGAACGGCGAGTCCCCCTTCGACGCCGCGGTGCGAGAGGCCCGCGAAGAGCTGGGCCTGGATCTGGCCGCGGAGAACCCGCAGGTGCTCCGCCGCCGCCTGGTCGCCGTGATCCACACCCAGGCCGACGCCGACTACCCGGTGCCCGTGGCAGGCCACGTCTTCGACGGCGGCACCCTGACCGCCGAACAGCAGGCCCGCATCCGCCTCGACCCCACCGAGCACACCGAGTTCCGGTTCGAAACGGCCCACGACTGGCGCCACCACATGGACCTGGACCACTACCAGCGGCTGCGGCAGATCCTGCGCGCCCACCGGTGCGGACACCCGCTCTACCTGGAGCGCCCCGCCCGTCCGGACGACGACTTCGAAGGTGTCCTGGTCCTCGTCACCGACCCGGCGGGCCGGCTGCTGATGCACCTGCGCGACACCGGCCCCGGCCCCTGGCCCGGCTACTGGACTCCGCCCGGCGGCTGGCGCGAGGGCGACGAGAGCGCCGAGGAGAGCGCGGTGCGCGAAGTCCGCGAGGAGGCCGGGATCGAGATTACCGGGTTGCGGACCCTCCCTGACCCCCTCCCCGACCACGGTCTCCCGCTCACCCGCGTCCAGCACGCGACCTGGACCGGCTCCGAGAACGACCTCCAGCTCGGCGACGAGGGCCAGGCGCTGCGCATGGTCCCCCTGGACGAGGTGCTCGGCCTCCACGTCCCGCCCTACCTGCAGCACTACCTCCCGCTGCTCACCAGCAGCCAGCCCGAAGGAGCCCGCCCATGAACGCCGCACCGACCGTCACCCGCCAGCCAGCCGTGCCGCTGCCGTGGCAGCAGCACGACCGAGCGACCCTGCTGGACACCGACTCGTACCTGATCCACCGCGACACGGTGACCCAGCCCGACGGCACCGAAGGGTTCTTCGAGTTCCACCAGGCCCGGGTCGACGCGGCGTTGACCGTTGCGATGGACGACCAGGGCCGGATCGCCATGGTCCGCTACCGCTCCTACCTCCACGACGAGGTCCTCACCCCGCCCGGCGGGAAGCTGGACCCGGGCGAGGACCCGCTGAAGGGCGCCCGCCGCGAGCTCAAGGAGGAGTCCGGCATCACGGCCGCCGCGTGGAGCCCGCTCGGCCGGATCGCGCTGATGACCAAGTCCACCGCACACCTGCACATGTTCCTCGCCCGGGACCTGACGGTCGGTGAGCAGGAACTGACCGGCGCCGAGACGGGCATGACCGTAGAGTGGTGGCCGCTCGAGGAGGCGGTGGCCGCCGCGATGGACGGCCGGCTCCTGCTGTCCGGGGCCGTGGTGTCGGTCCTGATGGCCAGCCAGGCCGTGGGCGCAGCGAGGCGCGCGTGAGCGCCCAACCGGCGGCGGAAGCGCCGTCCCAGGTGCACGACTGGGTGATCCCGGAGCGCGAGTACGCCCGCCAGGAGCAGCGCCGGGGACGCCGGCACGCCTACACCCGGCTCGACCCGGTCCGCACCGCGTTGGTGGTGGTCGACATGGTGCCGTTCTTCGACGGGCCGTACGTGCGCGGCATCATCCCGCAGATCGAGGCACTGGCCGATGCCCTGCGCCGGGCCGGCGGCCTGGCGGCCTGGGTGCTGCCGGGCCCCAGTGAGCCGAGCGCGGCCCGCAGGGAGTTCTACGGCCCCGAGGTCGTGGAGATCTTCCGCACCTCCGGCGGCAGCGGCCCGCTCGCCGGGCGCCTGTGGCCGCAGTTCACCGTCGACGAGGACCGCGACCTGCTCGTGGAGAAGGAGGCGGCCAGCGCGTTCTTCCCCGGCCTGAGCCCGCTGCCCGGCCTGCTGGCCCCGCGCGGCATCGACACCGTCCTGGTGTGCGGGGTCGTCACCGACGTGTGCGTGGCCGGGACGGCGCGCGACGCCTTCACCCTGGGGCTGCGGGTGATCGTGGCAGCCGACGGCACGGCCGCCGGCAGCGACGAGGTCCACAACGCCACCCTTCGGACCCTCTACCGGTCCTTCGGCGACGTGCGGCCCACCACAGAGATCCTCGACCTGATCCGGGACGGCCGGTGACCGCGCTCCCGGCCCGCCGTCGGCACACCGACACCGGCCGCCGGCCGGACCGCCCAGGCACGCTGTGGCGGCAGCCGGACTTCCGCAACTACGCCCTCGGGCAGGGGATCTCGATCGCCGGCAGCGGGGTGACGCTGGTGGCCGTTCCGGTCGTCGCCGCGCTGCAGCTGCACGCCTCGACCATGCAGGTCGCCGGCCTGGCGGTGGCCGGCCGCCTGCCCCCGCTGCTGTTCACCCTGCACGCCGGCGTGCTGGCCGACCGCTGGCCCAAGCAGCCGATCGTCATCGGCTGCGAGCTGGCCAGCGGGGCCGTTCTGGCCACCGTGCCACTGGAGTCACTGGTTACCACGCCCAGCTTGGTCCAGCTGTACACGGTGACGTTCCTGGTCGCCTCCCTCCAGGTCCTGGGCAGCACGGCGTCCACCGCCTTCGTGCCGCAACTGGTGGAGCACCACCGGCTGGTGGAGGCCAACGCCCGGCTGGGCACCGGCAACTCGCTGGCGGACACGGCCGGCTCGAACCTGGGCGGCCTGCTGGTCGGCCTCCTCGGCGCCGCCCGCGCCGTCGCCGCCGACTCCCTCTCCTACCTGCTCTCCGCCACGCTGCTGCTACGCATCCAGACGCCGGAGCCCGCCCGGACCGAACCCGAGCAGCGCACAAGCATGGTCGCCGACATCCGCGCCGGCCTCGCCTACACCCTGCGCACGCCGCTGGTCCGCGCCGCCGTGCTGTCCAACGCCGTGAACGCCAGCGCGATGGCCGCCTGCGCGGCGCTGTGGAGCCTGTTCCTGCTGCGCACCCTCGGCTGGCCGCCCGCCGTGCTGGGCCTGGTCATGGGCGCGGGCGGGATCGGCGGAGCGATCGGCGGGATCACCGGCCGCCACCTGGCGGCCCGCTTCGGCCCCGGCCGCGTCATCGTCACCGCCCTAGCCCTGTCCCCCCTCTGCCAGCTCCCGCTGCTCCTGGCCCGCCCCGGCACCACGGGCCAGGTGGCCATCGGGGCGGCGATGGTCGTCCAGACCGGCTGCGCGGTGGCCAGCGGCGCTCTGCTGCGCAGCATCCGCCAGCTGATCACCCCGCCCGAGATGCAAGGCCGGGCCCAGTCCAGCGGCATGTGGCTGGCGTTCGGCCTGCGCCCGCTGGCCGCGCTCCTGGCCGGCGTTGCCGGTGCCGCGATCGGCCTGCGCCCGACCCTGACGGCGATCACCTGCCTGCTGGCCGTCCCGGCGTGGATGCTGTGGCGCTCCCCGATCCGCCACCTCACCTCCCTGCCCGCCCCCGGCGCCGCCCCCGCGACTGCACTCCCGCCGCGGTCTGCCCCCGCCCTGGAATCCGCCGCCGAGCCCGGCGCCCCCGCACCCTGACCCCTCTCATCCCGCCCGGACCGAGCTGCCCGAGCCGACCTGGAGCCATGACCATGTCCCTCTTCCCCGGCGCCGCGCACGCCTACCGCACCTTCCGGCCTGGCCTGCCCGAGGCCGCCGTCACGCTTCTGACCGACACCGTGCGCGGCACGCCCAGCCCGGTGCTCCTTGACCTGGGCACCGGCACCGGACAGGTCCCCGCCGCCCTGCACCAAGCATTCGCGCGGGTCGACATCGTCGAGCCCGACGCGGAGATGATCGCCGAAGCGGAGCAGGTGCTGCGCCCGCTCCTCCGCGACAAGCCACTGGGCGTGCACCACTGCCCGGCCGAGGAGTTCACCGCCCCCTACCCCAGCTACGCGGCGAACCTGGCTTCGATTTCGCGGGCCTTTCACTGGATGAACCAGGAGCGGGTCCTGCACCTGCTCGACGGGGTCACCGCGCCGGACGCGGTCCTCGCGGTCATGGGCGAGGGCAGCCTGTGGACCGCCCAGTCGGCCTGGACCGACGCCCTGCGCGAGCTGATCCAGACCTACCTCGGGCCCGAGCGCCGCGCCGGCACCGAGGGCACCTATACCCGCACCCAGCGCCACCGCGAAGAGGTCCTCGCCGGCTCGCCGTTCTCCCGGATCGAGGAGCATGTCCTGCCGGTGGTGCGCCAGTGGACGCCGCAGCAGGTGCTCGGCTACCTGTCCAGCACCTCCTTCGCCGCCGACCGCCTGTTCGGCAACCAGCTGGCCGCCTTCCAGACCCAGGCCCTTGAGCTGCTGGATCGCCACGCGGAGGCCGGCGGGCTCACCGAGAACGCCGAGTTCACCGTCCTGCTCGCCCGCCGCCCCTGACCGCCCGTCACCACGAGGAGTCCATCATCGTGAGCTCGAAGCCGGCCCCATCCGGGCCGCCCCGCCACGCAGCGCCCGTCGACGCACACCTGATCCTGCGCCGAGGCGAGGACGTCCTGCTCACCCGCCGCGCCGGAGACACCTACGCCACGGGACTCCTGCATCTCCCCTCGGGCCACGTCGAAGCGGTCGAGGACGTGGTGACCGCGGTGATCCGCGAGGCATCCGAGGAGATCGGCGTCGTGATCGACCCGGCCGACGTGCGCGCCGCAGTCGTCCTGCACCACCGAAGCCCGGCCGGCCAGACCCGAATCGGCTGGTTCCTCGAAGCCACCATCTGGTCGGGCACGCCGAGGATCCTGGAGCCGGACCGGTGCAGCCAGATCGACTGGTTCCCACTGGCCGCCCTGCCGGACGACATGGTGGCGTACTGCCGAGCAGGATTGGACGCCTACCGAGCCGGGCAGCACGTCGCACTGCACTTCCAGGAGCCGACCGACGCCATTGCCCACACCCCTGGCGGCCCCGATCGCCTGCGCCCGGTGCCCCTGACCGGTCCGAGGCCGGCGGCCGTCCTCGGACCGGCTCTGGCCTCGTTCGCCGAACGCGCCGTAGGCCCGCTCACCGCGGTCACCGACACCTCCTGGACCAGGCCGGCCAGCAGGGTCTGGCGTCTGACCGGACCAGGCGGCGGCACCTGGTACCTCAAGCAGCACCCCACGCCCAAGTTCCACGACCGCGAGGTGACCGCCTACCGGACCTGGACCGGCGCCCTCCACAATCGAGCACCGCGCCTTGTCGCCGCCGACACCGACCTCCAGGCCGTCGTCACCACCGCACTGCCCGGACACCTCCTGCACGGACTGCCCCTGACCCCACGACAGGAACTGGCCGTCCACCGGCAGCTGGGCCAGCTCGCACGCGCCTTCCATACCAGCGCCCCCGTCCGCCCCGGTGACCACCCGCCAGCAGCGCTCGAGAAGCTCGACCGCCACCTGAACGCCGCCCGTCCCCACCTCACCGACGGCGACGAGAAACTCATCCGGACCTGCGCCGAGCGGCTCACGCTCCTCCCACCGGCCCTCCAGGTGCCGACCATGGGCGACCTGCAGCTGCGCAACGCCCTCATGAACGATCAGGACGAGGTCGCCCTCATCGACTTCGAGCGCGCCGAGTACGGGCCCCGCACCCGCGACTTCGTCCGCCTCGCCGACCTATGGGCGCACCGCCCCGCGCTGCGGCAGGCCTTCTTCGACGGCTACGGCGACGTGCTCACCGCCGAGGAGGCCGAGCGGCTGGACTGCGAGGAGGCCCTGGACGCGCTCAGCGGCATCGCCTACGGCACGTCCCACGACGACCCGGAGGTCGTCGAACGCGGCCGGCGCACCCTGGCCCGCCTCCGCGGCACCCGTCCCTGACCACGCCACCGCGACACCCCACAGGAAGACCACCCGCATGCAGATCGAAGCAGCACCTGGCACGGCCTGCACGGCCACGGTGGCCGGCGCCACCGTGCTGATAGGCGAACGCGCCGGCACCGGACGCCCCAGCGAGGACCGCGTCTTCACCACCGAAAGCGCTGTCATCGCCCTCGACGGGGTGTCCACCGTCACCGACGACGAGCCTCGCGGCGCCTGGTACGCCGACATCCTCGGGACGACGCTGGCCGAACTCCTCACCCAGCAGCCGGACATCGACCTGCGCAAGGCCCTGGCCGCCGCGATTGCCACCATCACCCACCACCACGACCTCGCCCCCGGTTCCTCACCCGCCTCCACCGTGGCGATCGTGCGCCACCGGGCCGGTCGCATCGACGCCGCCGTTCTCGGCGACAGCCCCATCGTCGCTCTCGGCCACGACGGCGCGGTGCACCAGCTGCGCGACGACCGGCTCGCCACCCTGGTGCGGGACCGCCCGCAGGTTGCCGAGTACCGCAGGCTGCTGCGGGAGGGCCGAGGATTCGGCGAGCGGCACCGCGAGCTCCTCCAGGAACTGCGCGGCTTCCAGCAGACCGTGGTCAACCGCCAGCACGGGTACTGGATCGCCGAGGCCCTCTCGCAGGCGGGCCTGAACGCGGTCACCGCCTCCTGGCCTGCCGAGGAGCTGGCCGCGATCCTGATCGCCACCGACGGCGCCGCAGCCGGCGTCGAGGACTACGAGCTGTACTCGTGGCCGGAGATGGCCAAGGCCTGCCGCAGCGACGGCCCCCAGGCAGTCGTCGACGCGATCGACCTCGCCGAGCACGAGGACGCCGAAGGCCAGTGCTGGCCCCGCTACAAGATCGCCGACGACAAGGCGCTCGTCTACTGGCCCCTCGCGCCCACCGCCCTGACCCAGCAGCGCCCCTGACCCACCGACCGGCCCCCACCATCCCGAGGAGACCAGCACCGTGCACACCGTCCCGGCCGAACTTTGGGAGCAGCTCCACACCGACGGCATCCAGTACCGCCGCCTCGGCGACGACGAGCGGGCGCTGCTCGCCGAACACGCCCCCGCACCGGACAGCGGCGCCCGGGCGCTTGACGTCGGCTGCGGCAGCGGGGAGCTCGCCGCCCATCTCGTGGCCGCCGGCTACGAGGTGGACGCCGTCGACATCGCCGACGCCGCCCTCGAACGCGCCCGCACCGCCCACCCCGACGCCACCGGCGTGCGGTGGCTGCGCCTGGACATCGAGCACGACGACCCCGCACCGCTCGGCGACGACCGCTACGACCTCGTGGTGCTGCGTCTGGTGGCGGCGTTCATCTCGGACCGGGTGCGCGTCCTGCACGCGCTGGGCCGGCGTCTGCGCGAGGGCGGCACTCTGCTGGTTATCACCCCGCTGGCCGCCCACACTCCCGAAGAGCGTCGCTCCACCGCCCTGGACGAGGAGGAGATCACCGCGCTCACCTGCGGCTGGACGAGCGTGCAGCGCCTGAACGCCGGGAACCTGGGCGTGCTGGTGCTGCGCGGCCCGTGCGCGGACACCGTCGCCGTGGAACGGCGGCGCCCGCTCACCGGTGCGCCGGCTACCGCCGCCCTAGCGGTCGTCACCGACGAGTGCGGCCGCGTCCTGCTGGGGTGGTCGCACCGCGGGATGTGGGAACTGCCCGGCGGCAAGAACACCACAGGGGAGAGCTTCGAGGCGGCCGCCGTCCGCGAACTCGCCGAGGAGACCGGCCTGCACGCCGACCAGGGCGATGCCACCGTGCTGACCGTGCTCAACGACAGCTCGAACGGAGTGTCCCGCACGACCGCGGTGGTCCGGGTCAGCCAGTTCAGCGGCACCCTCGACAACCCCGAGCCCGACCTGTTCCTGCGCTGGGAGTGGCACGACGTGAACGGCCTGGGCTGCCTGGGCCCGGTGTTCACCCCGGCCGCGCACGCGCTGGACGCCGTCTGGCCGGGCGTACTCCCCTCTTTGCCCGCCGTCCACTCCCACGTGAGCACCACCCAGGCGCCGGCCGTCCCCGGCGAGCCCCCGGAGGCCGCCCGCCGGCGCAAGGCCATGGTCCGGGCCGTCGTCGACGGCGGCTGGGCACCGACCGCCGAGGTCCGCGAGGTGCTGGGCATCGTGCCCCGGCACCGCTTCGTGCCGGAGGTAGACCTCGCTGACGCTTACCACGACGACCTGGCCGTCGTCACCCGCCGCGACGGCGAGCGGGCCACGAGCTCCGTCTCCGCGATCTGGCTGCAGGCGAACATGCTCGAGACCGCCCGGCTGCACCCCGGCGCAGCAGTGCTCGAGGTCGGCGCGGGCGGCTACAACGCGTCGCTGATCGCCCACCTGGTCGGCCCCACCGGACGGGTCGTCACCGTCGACCTGGACCCGTACGTGGTGCACCGCACCCGCCGGTTTACCGCCGAGACCGGCAACCCGGGCATCGTGGCACTCCAGGGCGACGGCGCGCTCGGCGCGCCTGCCGGCCACCTGTCCCCGGGTGGGTTCGACGCGATCATCGTCACCTACAACGCCTGGGACATCGCCCCGGCCTGGTTCTCGCAGCTCGCCGATGGCGGCCACCTGGTCGTCCCCCTCGAACTGCACGGCTACACCAGGGCGATCGCCTTCCAGCGGCGCGGCGACACGCTCGTGGCCCGCGACTGGACGTACTGCGGGTTCATCCGCGACGCCGGTTCCCTCGCCCGCACCGCGCTGCAGACCGAGCTGGCCGGCGGTGAACTGCGCCTGCGGTTCGAGGACGGTCCCGCCGGTGACGCCACCGGCTTGGAGGAGGCCATGCGCGGCACCCGGTACGAGCGGTCCACCGGGGTGACGGTCGGGCGTGGCGAGTCCTTCGCGACGCTGCAGATCTACCTGGCCAGCGTCCTGCACCAGTACGGCTTCTGCCGCCTGGCCAGGGATTCGACGCTGGACACTGGCGTCGCCGAGTTCCCGGCGAGCTTCCCCGCACCGGCACTCCTGGGCGACGCGTCGCTGGCCTACCTCACCTACATCCCCGTCGCCCCCGGCACCGCACCGGAGGGCACCGTCGAGTTCACGGCCCACGCCTACGGTCCCGAAGGCCCGGCGCTCGCGCAACGCCTGGCCGACGCCGTGCGCGCCTGGGACCGGCACGCCCGCACCAGCTACCCGCAGCTGACCGTCCACCCTGCCGCGATGGCCGACACGGACCTCCCCGCCGGCCACCTCCTCGACAAGTCGGCCAGCCGTCTCGTCTTCCAGTGGTCAGCGGATGACTCCCCAGGCGCAGAGACCGTTGACGAGGTCGCCCAGATGGCGATCTGAGCAGCCACCAGCATCCGCTGCAACTCGCCTCGGACCGCGACCGCGCAGAGATCCGGGGCTCCAGCCCGACAGAGGAACCACATGAGGCCGAGCATCGACGTCGTCCTGCTGACCATGAACGACCGTCCCGAGGAGGAGAAGGCCGCGCAGAAGACCCTGCTCGCCCAGGAAGGCGTCGATCTGCGGATCTGTGTCGTGGGCAACGGCTGTACACCCGAGGTCGTGCCCGAGGGCGCCCTGACAGTCGTTCTGGAGCACAACGTCGGCATCCCCGGCGGCCGCAACGCCGGAGCCCGCGCCCTCGCCGCAGCAGAACGACCGGCAGACTGGCTGTTCTTCCAGGACAACGACGCCGAATTCACGAACCCCAACACGCTCGCCCAACTGGTCGCCGAAGCCGACCAGCACCCGGGCGCCGCCTACGTCCAGCCGCGCTTGACCGGTCCGGATGACACCACCACGCCCAGGCGCTGGGTACCGCGGCTGCGGGCCGGCGACCCGGGACGCCCCGGCACGATCACCAGCATGACCGAAGGTGTCGTTCTGGTCCGCCGCGACGCCTTCGAACAGGTCCACGGTTGGTGCGATGAGCTGTTCTTGTACCACGAGGGGTTCGACCTCAGCTGGAGGTTGTGGGCCTGCGGCTACACCGGCTGGTACGCGGCCGGGCTCCGGATGCACCACCCGCTGACCAGCCCCTCCCGGCATGCGCTGTTCTACCGGCTCGCCGCCCGCAACCGGGTGTGGGTGGCCTACCGCAACCTGCCCGCTCCGCTGATCCCTGTGTACCTGGCGGTGTGGACCGCTGTCACCGCGGTGCGGGCGGTGCGCGGCGGCGGCGCCCGCGAGTCCTGGCGGGGCTTTCGCGAAGGGTGGGCCGGCCGCCGCGTCCAGGAGCGCCGACCGATGAGCTGGCGCACCGTGTGGCGCCTGACCGCCGCCGGACGCCCGCCCGTCCTGTGACCACGACCTGCACCAGCGCCCGGCTTGCCGCCGGACGTCGACACCCCCGCTGCTCCAGGAGGTAGCTGTGCCGCACCTTCCCAGCCTGCTCGCCGTGTTCGGACACCCCGACGACGAGTCCCTCGTCGCCGGCGGATTCCTTGCCCAGCACGCCCAAGCGGGAGCGCGCACCGCGGTAGTCACCGCCACCTGGGCCCCCGGCACCCACCGCGCGGCCGAGCTGGCCGACGCCGTCCGGATCCTCGGAGCAGGAGAGCCGAGGATGCTGGGGTACGCCGACCACCGCGTCCCGGAGTCCTCCACCGGCCCACGGCTCTGCGACGCGCCGCTGGAGCGCGTGGTAGAGGACGTCGTACGGCAGATCCGCGAGTTCCGGCCCGAGATCGTGCTCACCCACGACGCGTACGGGGGACTCACCGGTCACCCGGACCACAGGCTCAGCCACCGGGCCGTCGTGCTCGCCGCGACTGCGGCCGGGCTCGAGCACCTCTATCCGGACGCCGGAGCCCCCTGGGGGCCTTCGGCGCTCCACCTGGCGACCCACCCGCACTCGGCCGTAGCCGACCTCGGCCCGCTCCTCACCCAAGTCGACAAGGCGGTGCTCAGCGTGCCCGACGAGAGCGTCGACCTGGTCGCGGACGTGCGCCCGTGGCTGGACGCGAAGTGGGCGGCCATCTGCGCCCACCGAAGCCAGGTTGACCGGGAACGGCCGCTTCCCGGCCTGCTCGCCCGCCTCCCCGCAGACGTCCGGGAGCGGATCATCGGCCGCGAGTACTTCACGCGCATCGACCTGCGCCCGGCGCCGGCCCGCCCGGGCGAGCAGCCCCGCTGACCGTCACCCGCGCCACGCCCACCGCCCGACCTCACCCCCAGCAGGAGCAGACTCAGGATGCGCAGGCCCGCAGCCCACGGCTTCACCGCGGTCGACCAGCAGCCCCGACCCGCCGAGTTCGTCCAGGTCCTCGACACGCTGGACGACCACCCGTTCTACGCGGCCTACAAGGCCCGCCTGCGCGAACTGCTCCATGCCCGGCCCGGGGACCGGTTCCTCGACGTCGGGGCGGGGACGGGCGACGGCGCCCAGGCCATGGCCCGCGAATACGGCAGCACCGTCGCGGCCATCGACCACTCGACCACGATGGCCGGCCAGGCACGCGCCCGCGGGCTGGCGAACGTCACAGTCGCCGACGCCCACCGCCTGCCCTTCCGTGACGCCTCGTTCGACGGAGCCTGGGCCGACCGTGTCGTGCAGCACGTCGCCGACCCGGAGCAGGTCCTCGCGGAGATGCTGAGAGTGATCCGCCCCGGCGGGCGGATCGCGCTCGCCGACCCCGAATACGACACCCAGGTCCTCGACATCGCCGACCAGGAACTGGCCCGCCGGGTCCTGCGGTTCCGGGCCGACGTCCAGCTGCGTCACGGCACCCTCGCCCACCGGCACGCCGGCCTCCTCAGCCGCCACGGCCTGCTCGACGTCAGCACCGAGGCCAGAACGCTCGTCGTGCGCGATCCGCGCGAGGCCGACAACTGCCTGGGGCTGCGGACCTGGGCCCGCACGGCAGCCGAACACGGACACCTCACCAGTGCCGAAGCCGAGCGGTTCACCGGCCAGTTCGACGAGTCCGTTCGCAGCGGCCGGTTCACCTACGCGGTCACCTTCTTCCTCACCGCCGCCACGGCCGCACCCGCCAGCCGCTCATGACACCGCGTGAGGACAAGCGTCCCGCAGCGGGCGGCCCCCGCGCGCCGCCCGGCCTCGGCCGCGCTGCGGCGAATCGCCAAGTCTGAGCGGCCCGTCCCGGGCCGGCGTGCAACACCCCTCACCCAAAGGAGCAGCGGTGTCCGACACCAGCACCAGCGTGACCAGCACGATCCCGGAGACGGTCCGGATCCTGGGCTGCAACGTCCAGCACGGCCGGCGCCGTGACGAAGCCATCGCCTTCATGAAGTCCCTCACCCCGGCGCCGGAGATCATCCTCTGGCAGGAGGCCCAGCCCGGCGATCCGGGCAAGGGCATACCCTCGGACGCCGAGGTGGTCGCCGAGGCGCTGGGGATGGACGCGTACGAGAACGTGCTGACCCCGCACGTGCGGCGCCCGAAGCACAATGTGATCTTCGTGAAGCGCGGAGGCGTGTTCGTCCACGAGGGGACCTACCAGCACCCCGGAGCGCCGCACCAGGCGCCGGCGAACATCGCGGTGCGGCTGCGGCTGCCCGACGGGTCGCTGTCCTACCGCCGGCTGCTGCTGCTGGCCGGCCACGCCTGCTACTACTCGGCGCCGATCCGCTCGGTGGAGGCCGACTTCGTGCTCTCCGTCTTCAAGCACGGGGAACTGGGCTACGCGGAGTACGACTTCAACTCCTACCGCAAGGACCGTCACCCCCGGGACCTGCAGAGCGTCCGTGACCGGACGTTCGCCACCAACCGCTCGCGGCTGACCGATGCCGGGGAGTTCGTCCCCGACGACGTCTTTGACCGGAAACTGGTCAACGCCGGCCTGGTCGATGTCGGCCTGTGGGCCGCGCAGGAGCTGGGGCAGAAGGGCGCGGACGGGCCCACCGCGGGCTGGGGGCCGGACAAGCGCGACCAGCGCGCCGAGCCGGTGGACGGCGAGGACAGCGACCAAGACCCGGCGTCGGCGATCGACCGCGGCTACGCCGTGGCGGAGCTGATCCCCGCGCTGCTGACTGCCGGGCCGATCGACAACGCGGCGACCCGGGCCTTCTCCGACCACCTCCCCGTGGACTCCCTGTGGCGGTACAGCGGCCTGGTGGAGGTCATGGACCGCCGGGTCGACGTCATCGTGCACTGAACACCCCACTGCGGTCGTACGCCCGGCCGCCGTCACGAACCGCGACGTCGAAGTCATCCGGCAGGGACCACCACAACGGTGAACCCCTGCCACCCCGCCCCAAGGAGTTGAACGTGCCGCTCACCAAACGCATCGCCAACCTCAACGCGTACAAGCTCTCACCGAGCCTCGTCGGAACCGCCTCGTGGAAGGCCCGCGTCACCGCCATCCAGGAGATCGCCCCGGACATCCTCGGACTCCAGGAAGTCATCGTGGACGAGACCCTGCCGGCGTCGCAGTGGGCGGCGCAGGCATCGGCGGTCATTGAGCAGCTCGCCGCCGAATGCGGACTCAGCGCCACCACGGTGCGCGCCGACGGCACCCTGGGCCCCACCGCGATGGCCAACAACGCCAACCGCGGCTGGTACACGGCGCTGCTGTGGAACCCGGCCGCGGCGCGCCCGGTGCCGGGGACGTTCCGGCCGTACGGCGCCCCGGACTTCTGGCACGGGTTCACCACCATGGCGTTCGACGTCGGCGCGGTGGAGCCGGTCGTCGTCGGCTGCTACCACGGCGACCCCTTCCGCGGAGACTGGCGCGCAGCCGAATCCCTCCGCCTCAAGTCGGCGTTCCGCACCGCCGGCGGCGCGAAGCCCGGATTTGCCATCGGCGACTTCAACGCCCTGTCCGCTGCCGAGATCACCGGCCCGGACGGCGAGCCGCGCTACTACGACGCGGAGCCCTACCTCGAGCAGGACCACGACGACCTTGAATACCAGCTGCTGCCGGGCACGATCGGCGGCGAACAGCTGGCGGACCGGCGCCAGAGCGAGGCCCTGCTGCGGCGCGGCTTCATGGTGGACGCGGCCGCGCACCTGGCGGCGCCGTGGCACCCGACCGTCGGGCACTGGGAGGACGGCCAGGGCGACCCCGACCCGTGGGGCCCGCGCCGTATCGACCTCATCCTCGCCACGCGTCCGGTGGCCCCGGCACTCGTCAGCTACCGGACCCACCAGAGCCCGGCCGCCGAGGAGGCGTCCGACCACCTGCCCGTGGTCTGCGACTTCGACCCTGCCAAGATCTCCAAGGAGCGGTGATGCGAAAATTCATGGGCCCCAAGCGGCTGTGGGGCAGCGAAGGCGGACCGGCCGAGGACTGGATCAAGCCGCACGTGCTGTGGCTGCCGCAGGACGACCCGCACGTCATCGAGTACTTCGGGCGCCTGCGCGAGGTCGTCGCCCGGTTCCCGGACGTGATCACCCCGATCGCGGACGAGAACCTGCACATGACGATCCAATCCATCCGACCGCTCACCACCCTCGGTGTCCGCGTGGACAGCGAGCAGCTGGCCGTCGCCGCGGCCGCGGTCCAGGCAGAACTCGACGGCATGGCCCCGTTCGACATCCAGATCGGCCCGGCCCGCGCATCCGGGTCGGCGGGCATCGTGGAGATCTGGCCCGAGGACGGACCGGCGGAACTCAACCACCGCGTCCGCAACGGCCTGCTCGCCGCCGGACTGGACCTCCCGCCGGCCGAGGAGCACTTCTGGAGCCACATGTCGTGCGGCTACGGGAACCAGGACAGCGACACCCCCGAACTTGCGACCCGGTCCGACCAGTTCGCCTCCGAGATCGGCAAGAGCATCCGGCCCGCGATCCGCACCCGGGCCACCGTCTCCAGCGTGTGGCTGGTGTGGGAACGCCAACGCCCGGAGCTGAACACCTACACCTTCGAGCGCGTCCACCAGCTGCGCCTCGGCCAGTCCTGACCACCGTGGCGCCCGTACCGCCCGGCACGGGCGCCCGCACCGCATGTGAGGGAGAAGTCCACGATGGAGAAGTTCACTCCGAAGTTCCAGGGCGGGCCCTGGCCCGCCGTCGGCCGCGTCCTGCACGTCTACGCAGTTCCGGACCTGCACACCGACCAGCAGCTCGCACGCCTGGTCGACGAGTGCCACGACGCGATGCGCCCCTTCCCGATCACCTTGATGCACGACGGGACGCTGCACTGCACCGTCGAGATGGTCGCGGACACCACCTCCGACAAGATCACGACCAAGGAGCGCGACGAACTCGTCGCTGCGCTGCGCGCCCATCTGTCCGGCACCGGACCGCTGGAAGTCATGGCCGGCTCCCCGGTCGCCAACCGCGCCGGCGCGTTCCTGGACCTGTCGCCCGACGACGCCTTGGTCGAGCTGCGCGAGCGCGTGCGCGACGCCATCCGCGAAGTCCGCGGGCCCGGCGCACTCCTCCACAACGGCGGCAGGCCCCACATGTCGCTCGGGTACGCCTGGGACGAGGCGTCCTCCGACGCCCTGCAGACGGCCCTGCGGCGGATCTCCCCGAGCCATGCCCCCGTCCGTTTCGGCGCCGTGCAGCTGCTCAACGTGCTCTTCCAGGAGCAGCCCCGTCCCGACGGTGCGACGGCCTGGGAGCTGTCGTGGGAGCCGGTGGCGACCATCGAGCTCGCCGGAGCCAGCGCCCCGCAGACGGCAGCCGCCGGCTGACCACCGGCCGTCCCCCCAATCGGAGCCCTGTCCGGCCGGGGCGGGCAGGGTGTTGCCGGGCAACAACGCCCGCCCGGCCATCGGGCCGTGGCCGACATCCCTCATCCGGCCGGCCGCAACGCCGCCGAGCTGCCAACCGGCGCATGCTTCTTCCGTCGCGGTGGCGATCGCAGCCGGGAAGCCTGTGGGATTCCGGCTACGCTTCGGCGGGGCGGTAGGTCACCCAGACCGACTCGTCCTGGGTGTCTTGTACGCGCACCGCAGCCAGGTCGAGGTAGTGCTGAGCCCAGGTCTCGAAAAGCCAGGTTGCCATCCGTTCGAGCGACATGTTCTCGATCCGCATCGCGCCGTTGAGGTCCCTGCCGGCCAGGGAGCGGTCGGCCCAGTCCTGCAGGGCGGTGCCGAGCTCGTCGCGCTTCAGCTCCAGGTCCCGTTCGGTGTGATCGGGCGAGGGCTGCAGCTCGAGTACGGCGCGGACGGTGATGCCGTGGACCTGGTGGGCGTAGTGCCACCTCGGCAGCGCCGGATTGGAGCAGGTCCCGGTGATTTCACACTCGACCTCCAGGGTGACGGTGGTCGTCACATCTGCCTCCAGCGCTCGACGGTATGCACGACAGTAGCCAGTGGCGGGCGTCAGTGAGGTGGGAACGATCGCTTTCGGGCGCGGTCGGCGCCGGTATCCAGGGTGACGTCAGCCAGCTGGTGGATACGCCGGTACGGGGTGAGCCACCGCTCGGCGCAGACCCCGGGTGCCGGCTGCCCCTACGCGTTTGCGGCGCCTCCCAGCGGACCAGTCCTCCGCCGCCGTGCTCAGGCGGGGCGGTGATGGCCGCGGATCTGGGCGAGGCGAGCGATCTTCTGCCATGTGCCGTCCTTCTCCCACTGGTAGTACCAGCTGCTCACCGTCCCGTTCGAGCCGGTATCGAGCACCATGTCCTCCCACCGGCCACCGGTGCCGAGCTTCCACAGCATGGCCTCGATCACGGCGCGGTGGTCGCTCTCCTCCCATACGGCGCCGCCGCGTACGGGCAGCAGTTCCTTGACCTTCAGCCACGCCGCATCGGTGAGCCGGAAGTACGCCCTGGTCCGCTCGCTGGTCAGCGATGCCTGCTCGTCGTGCCACAGCGGGTCGATCGCAGCCAGCCGCCTGCGCGCCGGCTCCCGCAGCTTGCCCTCGCGGTGCTTCTTGCGCTGCTGGTAGAGCCAGGAGTTTAGGGGGCCGGTCTTGGGGATGCCGATGTGGCCGTTCGCCGCGTAGAACCGCTCCAGCTCGCCGCAGCGGGTGTCCCAGCGTTCCTGCTCCGGATCCCAGGGGAAGTCGATCTTGTCGAGTAGATGCTGGTACCCGTCTGCCAGCGTGCCGCGTCGACGGTTGGTGCGCTGAGCCTTGCTCCATGACCGAACGTTGACGCCATCAACCGTGACGAGGTCCGCGGGGACCTCCCAGTGGCCCTCCTCCGTGTGGAACGCCTTGAGGACCTCGTAGGTCGTGCGCCAGGAGGCGTCGCGCCGGTCGGTGAAGTCGATGCCGATCTTCGCCATCAGCTCAATCTGCCAGGGCGCCAGGCGGCCGTTGCGGAAGCTGGCGCGCTGCCCCTCGATCCAGGTCGCGTCAGGACTGCCGCCGGGCAGGCGAAGCAGGCTCCCGCGGTCGTCGAAGACCGCCTTCAGCTGCTGGTATCGGCGCATCCACCGGTCCTGGACGCCATCCCACGGGAAGCCGATCGCGTCGAGCAGCGCGATCCGCCTGGCCGATACCTTCCCGGCACGGCGGCGGGTGCGCTGGGCCGCGCACCAGTTCACGATGACGACCCCGCGCGAGGTGACGGCGCTCTCGTCGAACACGAAGTGGAGCTGCTCCAGGGCGAGGCGCGTGACCTCCTCGTAGGTGTGCAGCCAGGACTCCTCGAGTTGGTCCCAGACGATGCCGAGCGCCTCCAGGCGCTCGAGGCGGTCCGCCTCCAGAGTGCCGGCGTTGTAGGCGACGCGCTGCCGATTCCACCACGCACCCACCCGCAGGCCCTCGGCGGTCGTCCAGCCTTGCGGGATGTCGGCGTGGCCGTTGTCCCGGTGAAAGGCGACCGCGGCACCGTAATACTCGTCCCAGCTCGGCGTGGTGGCGCGTACGGCCCGAATGGTGATGGACCTTGCGAAGCTGTCGGGCACCTCGATCCCGGTCACCGTCAGCCAGGTCGGCAGCTTCTGCTCCCGGGACAGCGCCTCGAACGGCCGGCCCTCCCCGATGATGGTGCGGTGCAGGCGCAGCTGCTCCTCCAGACGGTCGTCGTGATCGCGCAGCGCGCGCAGGACCTGCCACACCGGCTCCCACTCGCTGCTCTCCAACGCGGCCTCGGGGCTCTCCCCGTCGGCGAGCATCAGCGGGACGACGATCGTGGCCACCTTGTCGGCGCGGCCTCCGGTGCGCAGCGCCCGGCCGACGGCCTGGATCGTGTCGATCGCCGAGCGGCGCGGCCGGCTGAAGACCACCGAGTCGACGGCCGGGACGTCCACGCCCTCGTTCAGCACCTTGGCGTTGCTGATCACCACGAGCTCGTCGCCGGGATCGGCGAGCCGCTCAAGAATGCGACGACGCAGGTGCGGCGCTTGGGCTCCGGAGACGTGGCCGGCCCACACACCGACCGGGCCGCCCGGCATGAGAGCCGCCGTTGCGGACAGGGAAGACGCCCAGACCCGGGCGTCGGCGACGCGGTGGTGGTAGCTGATCGCCTTCCGGACGCCGAACTCGGTCATGGTCCGCAGGACCGCGATCTGCCCAGCGACGGTGGAGGGCTGCAGCGAGGCGGCGCCCAGACGCAGCGCCATGTTCTCGTCAGCGGTGAGCCGGTGGACTTCACGGTCCGTCACGACGGGCACGATGACGCGGTAGTCCGCCAGCAGACGCATGCCGATGGCACGTGAGAATGGCAGCCGGTAGGAGACCTCGCCGAAGATGCCGGTGTCGTCCATCGACACCACGGCATCGCCGCTGGTTGTCGCGACCCGGGGCGTGGCGGTCATGTAGAGGCGCCGCGAGGCGGGCAACTGGGCGTCGTGGTGGACGGTCTTCCACGGACCGTCGGCCTTGCCGGTCGTGCGGTGCGCCTCGTCGATCACCACCAGGTCCCAGGGGGGAAGTTCGTGGTGGGCGTGCGCGGCAGCGATGGCCGGCAGCGAGGCGTAGGTCGAAAGCGCCGTCACCCGGCTCGCCCCGCGGGTCACCGACGCGAGGACGTCGGAGGTGGTGGTCACCACGACATCCGGCTCCCCCTCCAGCAGCTGGATGTCGGCGATGGTGGGGTCACTGCAGACCGCCACCGTCGTCCCCAACCGGCCGTCTGACACCTGGCGGTAGGCGTCCAGGGTCTGCACCAGCAGCTCAATGGTCGGCACAACCACCAGCACGCGCAGGCTCCGCCCGAGCTGGTTCGCCACGGCACCACCGATGCGAGTCTTTCCGGTTCCGCAGGCCGCGATCAGACTGGTGCGCCCGCCTCGGCCCACCTCCGCGATCACCGACCCGACGGCCTCCACTTGGTGAGGCCACAGCTCACCGGCCATCACGTTCCCCCTTCCACTCCCTGTCCCGCGGCGTGGAACAGAATGCCCGGAGCAGAGAGCATCGCACGCTTCCGGCACCAACCTTTCCGTGCCAGTCAAGCGGGGGCTCACCGCCGGAACAGGCCGGCCGAGCCGGTCAGGTGGTCCAGTCAGGCCATGAGGCGGGCACTGGGGCCGGTGTCCAAAGGCCGGTGGCGGGAACCTCCCCGCTGTCCTGCTCGCTGCCCAGGGCAATGATCCGCGCCGACCGCTCCGGCATCCTCGCCTCCGGGAAGTGAGGTGAACACAGCCGGTCAGGTCGCTGCCGACCCGGGCAGTGCCCCAAACACTGGCCCGGATCCGGATCAATCGAAGTCGGCCGGGTGGGGTCGTGGACGCCTTAATCTGGCACCGGACGAGAGGGGGCCTCAGCGTGGGGACGCACCAGCACGAGCCTGTTGAACTGCCCGGCGGGCAGAGCAACCCAGGCGGGCGGGCGGTGAACCAGCGGCTGCTCGGCGAGTTGACCGCGGCGGCCATGAAGGACTGCACCGGGTGTGTGGACCGGCTGGTGGCCGAGGCGGCCGTCGACCCCGTCTGTGTGGCACGCCTGGTAGAGGTCTCCCGGCTGGTCGCCCTGCGCGTCTACCGGGGAGAACTGCCACCATTCATGACGGATGACCACGATATGTCCGGTCCCTCGACGGCGGAGTTCAGGCGCCTCGTACGGGCTGTGAACGCCGCCGAGCCGTTGTTCGAGGAGTGCGAGCAGATGACGGTGGCCGAACGGCTCACCGCCGCGCGCACCGCCCTCGAACTCCTCGTCGGGTATCTGAGCATCGCCGAGCAGGAGGGCGTGGACACCGCCCAGACCCTGTCCCAGGCCTGCGTCGCGGTCAGCTCGATGATGATCTCGTGGTGGCGGCAGGTCACGCCGATGGCCGACCTCGAGCTCTCGCAGCGCTGGAAGGAGCGGGCCTTCGCGCACCGGGACATGGGCCTGCCCCGCGGCGGCCAGGACGCCGTGGCACTGCTCCTGGGTGGTGTGCTCCACCACCAGGCTCTTCGCGATGATGTCACCATCGAGACGCTCGGGGACCTGGTCTTCACCCGCGTGGTGCCCGTCCTGCGCGATCCGGTGCAGACCAGCAGCATCCTGAGCGCGTACACGGCGCCGCCGGAGATCGACGACATCACCGTGCCGGTCAAGCGCCTGGCCCGAGGTGACACCGACTTCCTGACTGAGCTCTGCCTCTTCGCCCGGTACGTGGTCACCGCGCATGCCGTCAACTGCCCGCACGGGCTGCGCGAGAGCGACCACGAGTGCACGCTCGCGCACCGTGCAGCCGCGATCAACGGTGACACGCGGCCCCAGGTAGCCGCGGCCGCCCCGGACGAGGGGCGGCGCGTGGCGCTGCCGGTCACCCGTGGCTACCGCGAGGACGATCCGGTCGAGGGCGCCCCGGCCGGTTACCCCGAGGACCACGTCTGGCAGATCAACGTCGCCCGGATCCTGCTGGAGCGGTGGGACGCCGACGTGGCCCGCTGGAACGAGAACATCTCCGAGGACTCCTCGATCAGCGAGCCCAACTACGACCACGAGGTCGGCCTGGAGGCCCTGGCCTGCCCGGCCTGCGGCAGCCGCGAACACTTCCTCGTCGAGGGCCGGTGGGGCGACCCGCTCACCTTGCACTGCCGCTGCGGGGTCACCGTGATGTCCCCCGTCGATCCGGGCCCCGGAAGCGACCTGGGCCGGCGCCTCCTCCACAGGCTCATCCTGTGCGAGGCGGACCCCGCTTACGCGGCGCGCCGCCTGATGCCTCCCGTGGCGGAGTACCGGGACCAGGGCGAGCGGCACCGCACCTCCGTCTACTACCGGGGCCCGGACGACGAGGACATCGCTCTCGTGTCCGCGATCGACCTGGACACAGACAACTTCGCCTGGGCCCTCATGACCGCCCTGCGGCCGAAGCTGCCCGAGCGCCACGGAGGCCGCGCCCTGACGCTGCTCCTTCTCCAGGTCGCGTACGCGCTGGCCAACCCGATCGTCAGGGACAGCGAGGACGGCCACCGACTGGAGGACCAGGTACGCACCCTGGTGGCGGACCTGAAACGGGAGAGCGACCGGTGGGCCCCGGCCCGCCAGCCGGTACTGGAGCGACTCCAGTCGTGGCAGGACGCGAGCGGCCCCGAGGCGTGGCAAGCCGCCTGGGCCCGCATGCTGGAGGTTGCTGGCGGCCGGTTCACGCGCTACCGCGTGGGCGACGGCAGCCTGAGCGACGGCTGCGCGGCGCTGGCCCTGGCCCTGTACATCCTCTCCGGTGAGACGGGTGCCAGCCCCGATGAGGTGCACGTGGACGAGGTCCGCGACCTCTTGCCCGGGACCACAACCGACGGCGACACACAGGCGGCAGGCGAAATTCCGCGGCAGTGGGGCGCACGACTTCAGGCCCTCGGACACGACCCTGACGCCGAAAACGACCCCGTCACCGCGCTTCTGCGGCATCTGACCACCGAACGGCCGGTCGGCATCCTCGGCGACCGGCGGGCATCGGCCCTGGCGGTGGGGCTCGACAGCGTCCTCGGCCCGATCTACAACATCCGCTTCTGACGCAGTCCCCAGCACCAACCGGCGGAGGGAACGAGCATCGAACCATCCGTCTGCACGCTCGACCACACAACTTGAACGAAGAGGGGAGCTCCACAGAATGGGCAAGGGCAAGCGGCTGCGCGCACAGCGACAGGGGGAGCTTGAGAAGCGGCGCTCCCAGCCGCAGGAGCTGGCGCCGGAGCCCGTCCGGCCGCCCAGCCCAGACGACGCGGGCGGTGGGCGATTGTCCTCATACGCCCGCTGGGAGATCGGCAAGCATGTGTACGCCTGGATGATCCTGCTGTCCTACCTGGAGCTCGCGATCGACGGCCCCGGCGTGCCAGCCGACCTTCTCGCTCCGCAAGGGGCCAGCGAGAACGACGAGGAGTTCGCCGCCCGCCGCACGTCCGCACAGCTGCACGCGGAAGTCGACGCGCTGGCGGGCAGCCCGGCCGAACAGGTGGCGGAGGTCCTCTCTTGGGTGGCACCGTCACAGGCGTCCGCCGTTGTGGAGAACCTTGCCGCCGAGGGCATCAAGCACCTCAACGCCAGCGGGGCCAACTGGCCCGACCCGGCTGAGTGGCAGGCCGGCGCCCGGCCCCTCATCGGCGCACTGTGCCCGGCAGCCCACTGGAATGCCGCACTGGAGCAACTGGACACCCTCGCCGCCAGCCAACTCGCCGTAACGGGAGAGATCATCACGCGCGGGATCGAGCATCCGGTGGCCACCATCCACGCGATCGCCGCGCTCGTCACCTGGCTGCACGGACGCTCGGACATCGTCGCCGACCCCGCCGCGGCGCGCCTCGAACTGGCCGAACAATCAAGCAAGCTCGGCGAGTTCATCTTTTAGGATCGCTGCCCGACCGTCGTCAGGAGTCAGCCATGCCCTCTCGCAGTCCACAGCCCACACCATGGGAGAACGCCATGCGGCGCGCGAGCAACGCAACCGCGCTCGACCGCCCCGGAGGAATGGATGAGACCTGCTGGGACGACGTGGCGATGCGCGGCATCGTTGCGATGGTGCTCTACGCCCTCCATCTGCGGCACCGTCAGCCCGTCGACGAGATCCGCTGGCAGGCGGTGCTATGGCAGCTGCGCGACGACCAACGGGTCGAAGCCCTAGTCACCGCCGTGCTGCCGGACGCTGGTCACGACCTGTCGCGTACGGCGCGGCCTGGCGATCCGGTGGCCGAGTGCTGGCGGTGGCTGACCCGTACCTGGGATCCCCTCGCCCCCGTGAAGTCATCCTTCCTGCAGCCAGCGCTGTCCCGCAAAGCTCCTGGCGGCTGGGTACCGGACACGCCGGAGCCCCGGTGGGGCGGCATGAGCCGGGGCATCGGAAGCGGACTGCCCGACCCTGCGCTCGAGGTGTGCACGGGTATCTGGGCCGCGGGCGTCGTCCAGCGGGCGATCATCGCTGAACGCCAGGGCCACCACCCCCGTGATCGGATCGAGGTCGCCTCCGGGGCCCTCAAGGGACACCGCGGGTACGTACTCGAGACCGGCTGGCACTTCGACGACGCGACCGAGACCGTCGACGGGCCGGCCGGGTATGTAGTCGACCTCGACGAGGTCGAGGGCACCGAACGCATCGACGCGGACCAGGTAGCGGCGTCCTCAAACCTGCGATGGCCGCAGCGTCCCGAAGGAACCCTCAAGGACGGCCCTCCTCCGGGCTTCGACACTCCGTTTCCACCGGCCAAGACCTGCGAGGAGGACCTGGAGGAGATCCTCGGCCGGGCCTCCAACCCCGAGATGGTGCCGGAGCACCTGCGCGGCACCATCAAGGCAGCCCAGCATCATTACCATCTGCAGTTGGACTGGCAGGCGAGCCCCAGCCCGCAGCGGCTCACCTGGCGGGTACTGCTCCACTGGTATCAGCTGACCGAGCACTATGCGGATGATCAGCGCGCTGATCTGTACGAGGTCGTAGTCACCCGCCATCTGCACGATCCCGAGCCGGTCCACAATCTCGCGCTGAGCGAGAATGACGTGCCCGCAGTGATCGCGCGTTGCACGTCCGGGATCTGACCCCACGCCGGTACGACTTCTACACCTACCGAACCTGGGTTGGGAACGGCTGGCGACCAGTGCCGGAACCGGTCCGGGCCCGCGCCCTTATGTCGCGTGCCGAACCACCCTTTGTTGGCGGCGGGCGCCAGGCAGGGCCTCGTCGCAGCAAGCCGCTTGGGCGGACGGCTTGTTCAGGTCAAGGCAGACTCGAGGATCGGGCGGTGCGTTTGGACGAAGGCGTGCTCGCGGCGGCTCCATGCGACGCGTTGGGCGATGACCGCGATGCTAGCGGGGGCTCCGTCGAGGGCGAGTTCCTGCTCGGCCCAGAACCGGGCGTTGCGGATCTGCCTCTCGAGGATGGCGTCGACCAGCGCACCGCGCCCGCGGCTCTCGAGGCCGTAGGCGTCCGCCAGCACCCGGACCTGTGCGGCCTGGTACTTGGCTGGAGGCGCGGTCGCCTTGGAGGTGATGCACCAAGTCCAGGCCATGTACCCGAGGTCCTCCAACGGGGAGCCAGGCGCCGCGGTGTCGAAGTCGATGAAGGCCGTCGGCGTCCCGTTGCGGAAGACGGCGTTGTTCGGGCCCGCGTCGTGATGGCACACCACGGGGAACCGGCCCGCGAGTGCGCTGCCCCGAGTCGCGTCGTGCAGGGCGCGCAGGAGAGCACCGGCGGCGGCCACCTGCTCGTCGGACCACGTGCGGAACCGCGAAGGGACTTCGCCCGGCACGTAGCTGAGGATGTCCGTCGCGCCCTCGCGCCGGAGGTAGCGCGGCGCGCCGTCGAAGCATCGGGCCTCCAGAAGCCCGAGGAGGGCAGCGACGAAGGGGGAGGCGGAGGTGGAGGGGCGGCGGACCGTGGTGCCGTCGCGGACGATGCCCGTGGTCATGCGGCCGCCGGTCAGCGCCACAGTGTTCTGTACGGCGAGCTCCGGCGGTGCACTGGGAGCTGGTCGGTCGGGCCGGTCGGTGTGGTGGACGGTGCCCTCGGCGGCCAGCAGCGGGGCGAGACCGCCGTCGAACCAGGGCAGGTGCGCGTCGACGGCGGAGCGTACAACCCAGGCCGCTTCGCTGATGTCCTCATCCGCTGCGGCAGCTGGCACGCCGTGGACGTAGGTCGCGCGGAGGATCGAGAAGAGGTCGTGCACGGCGGCGAGCCGTTCGCCTAGATGGACCAGGGGGCCGACGTCCACGGCCACACCGGCCTCTTCCAGGGTCTCGCGGGCGGCGGCCTCGGGCAGAGTCTCACCGTCCTCACGCCGACCGCCCGGCAGCCCCCACCGTCCGGTTCGACGATCCTTGACAAGGAGCACCCGCTCCGCTGCGGGATCGGTGACCAGCGCATAGGCCACGTCGACTCGCTCCAGTGCCGCCATCAGCTGCCCTCTCTGATCGTTGTGTTCCAGGCCCTGGTGCGGCCAGGGGTCATGATGTGGGCGAGGTGCATGCCGTCATCAGTTCTGCCCTTCGTCGGGGCTGTTCCATCCCGAGTGCGGGTTCGAAGGGGAGGCAAGTACCTGGGCGAGGCGGTCGGCGATGATGAAGGCGACCTTGGGGTCGGCGAGGAAGACGGCTGGCTCGGTGCTGCGGGTGACGACCGAACCCCCAGAGCATGCGCGGCCAGCTGGCGCCCGTCCACCCCGATCTCCTCTGTCCGGCGGGTCCTTCGCTTCGCTGCGGGCCCACCGGGTTCTCCCCCGCCCTCCCGGCTTTCCAATTTTGGGCCCTCATACCCTGCGGTCAAGCGCTCCGGTCCGTGTACTCGCCTGCCCGCCCGCAAGCTCGCTCTACCGGCTGCGGTACTCCCTCCCGCGCTTGACCTCCGGGCGCTCACCGGGCCCAAGATCTCATTTCGCCGGGGACCGGGGGGAACAGTCAACGGGACAAGAGGCGCGCCCTCTTCGAGGACAGCCGCATCACGAGCACTCTCCGCCAGACGAAGCCCGCGACATGCTCTATGGTCAGATGCGGTTGATAGGCAAAGCGTCTCGAGGCCGGAAAGGTGAACGAACCGATGCTGGGACAACGTCGAATCGCTGTTTTCGGTGCGGGCTACATCGGCCTCGTGACGGGCGCCTGCTTCGCGAAGCTGGGGCATGAGGTCGTCGTTCGCGACATCCAGCAGGAGCGCGTCGAGCTCCTCCAGAGCGGTGGAGTTCCGATCCATGAGGACGGACTGGCGTCGCTGATCGCGGAGAACGCCGACCATCTGACGTTCACCTTGGACGCGGAAGAGGCTGTCCGCGACGCTGAAGTCGTGTACGTGTGCGTGGACACACCCCCGACGCCGTCCGGGGACGCCGACCTGTCCAGGATCTGGCAGGTGATCGAGACCCTGCGGGACGCTCGTCATCTGGCGGCCGTGGTGGTCAAGAGCACGGTGCCCGTGGGCACCGGCGCCAGGGTCAGGGCCGCGATGGACGAGGCCGGGCTCCAGGACGTGGGGTACGCGTCGAACCCCGAGTTCACGGCCGAGGGCAAGGCCGTTCGCGACTTCATGCACCCGGACCGGGTGGTGATCGGCGCCGACGATCCCGAGACGGCGAAGCTGGTCGCCCTTCTACACGAAGGTGTGGACGGCCCGATCGCGGAGATGGACGTCCGATCGGCGGAGATGGTGAAGCTGGCCGCCAACGCGCTGCTGGCCACGAAGATCAGTTTCACCAATGAGATCGCCACGATCTGCGAAGCGACCGGCGCCGACGTCGAACACGTGGTCCGCGCGGTGGGGCTCGACCACCGCCTCGGCCCGCACTTCATGCGGCCCGGCGTCGGCTGGGGCGGCTCGTGCTTCCCCAAGGACTCCCGAGCGCTACGTGCCATGGCCGGCAACGCCGGATACAGCTTCCAGCTGCTCACCTCCGTCATCGAGGTGAACGACCTGCAGCCACGGCGCGCGATTCAGCGGTTGAAGGACGAGCTGGGCGGTGCCTTCCACACCCGGACTGTCGCGCTGCTCGGCATGGCGTTCAAGCCCGGTACGGACGACATGCGCGAGGCCCCAAGCACGATCATCGCCTCGCGGCTTCTCTCCGAGGGCGCGGCGGTCCGCTGCTGGGATCCGCTGGTCGGCGAGCTCGACGCCGCGCCCTGGTCGTCGACCACGCGCTGCGCCACACCGCTGGAGGCTATGACCGGCGCGGACGCGGCGATCATCGTGACCGAATGGCCGGAGCTCCAGGACGTCGCCTGGGACCAGGTGGCGGCCGTCATGGCACGTCCCTTGGTCTTCGACGGACGCAACCTCCTCGACCCGCAGCGGATGGCCGCGCTCCGTCTCACCTATATGAGTGTGGGCCGCACGACCGTCCGCGGTTAAGCCTGACCCTAAACGTCATGGCCGGGGCAGCGAGTGTCGCTGCCCCGGCCATGACGTTCGCCTCCGCATGATGCCGCTTGGGCGATCCACCTCCTCGTCGAGCGGAACGGTGGCGACGGCGGCTGGCCGCACGGCGGTGCCAGTCGCCGACGCTCGTGCGGCGAACTTCCGGGCGGTGTAACCGGTCCACCGTGAACGCGGCCGGCCCAGTAGGCCAGGAGGTCTGTGGTCGCTAGGCGCGGACGCCCTCCAGCACCTGGTCGTACATCTGCGCGTACCTGTCGGTGACGGTCCGCCAGCTGTAGGTACGGACGACGAAGTCACGGGCGTGGCGTCCGCGCCGTTCGATCTCCCCTGGGCAGGTGAGGGCGTCCAGCAGAGTGGCGTGCAGGTCTACGGCGTCACCCGGGACGGTGAGCCACCCGGTGGGCCGGGGCCCGTGGGGCCGGATGGTGGCGAGGGGCCCCCGCTGGCGGTCGCGACGACCGGAGTGGCTGAGGCCATCGCCTCCAGGCAGACCAGCCGAACGGCTCGCCCACGGAGGGCGTCACGAAGGTCGCTGGCGTTGAGGTCGTCGATCAGGTCGCCGTGCGGTCGCCATCCCGCGAAGTACACGTCATCGCCGATGCCGAGGCGTTCGGCCAGGGTGTGCGGGTGCTTGCCTTCCCACTCGCCTGGGAAGCCGCCCAGCACCAGCAGGGCTGGGCGCACCGGCGCGCTCTCCCGGAGGGTGGCGAAGACGTGGAGCAGCCAGTCCAGGCGCTTGAAGCCCAGGAAGCGGCCCATCCACAGCAGCAGGGGGCGCCGGTTGCCGTCGTCATCGCGCAACATGCGGTCCACGTCGGAGTTGGTGTAGGTGATCGTGCCCGGACCGTGGCCGGGCAGCCAGCCTTGCGGGTCCTCGACCACGAAGCAACACGAGACGACATGTGGGATCCGTCAGCTTCCGACAGCCGGGCAGGCAGTACCCCGCTCGGTGCCGAACGGTCACACGGCCGGGCCATCGTGCGCGCGGCCGCGCTGCAGCGAGACGTACTGGCACGGTGAGTGCACGTAGTTTCGTCGGGGTTCGCGGACCCGGCTGCGCGGGGCGGCCGAAGGTTCACGCGATTCCCTGACAAGGAGCCAGCCTTGCTACTGCGCCATGACAGCCGCCGCTGCGCGGCTACGGACGAGTCGAGGTCGCGGGTGAGCGTCACGGGTTCTCCCAGCAGCCCGGGGCGGTGTGCCCCCGGGCAGGTCAGTCGGCAGGCTGGTCGTCGCGATAGGACCACACTCGGCCGGCAGCTGAGCCGGCGAGGTACTCCAGCAGGGGTTCAATCTCGGGGCGGGAGGCTGAGGAGGAAGCCAGGACCCTCCTGGCCTCCTCCAGCGGCAGCAGGACGGCGCCGGTGACCTTGCCGTCCGGGTCGCGGACGGCGATCTCCCCGTCCCAGTCGGTGCAGTCGAAGGTGAGGACCACCGTGGAGGGGTAGCGGGTGGTCGTGGTGTTGACTAGGTAGGCCAGCGGGCCGACTGCCGCCAGGCGCAGGCCGGTCTCCTCGCGGACCTCGCGGATGAGGGCCTCGCCGAGGAGTTCGCCGCGTTCGACTCCGCCGCCGGGGATGGACCACATCTCCTGCCCGTCGTGCTGTTCCTGGACGAGGAGGATCTGGTCACCGCGTCGCAGCAGGGCTGCGACGACCTGGACGCCAGGGCCGGCGCCCTGCGCGGGGACCGGGGTGGCGGATTCGGTTGCGGTCATGGCTCAATCCAGTTCGTCTCGCAGGGCTTTGACGCACCTGGGGTCAGGGTGAGGTCGTGGCCGTGCCAGTACGGGAAGTACGAGAGGTGGATGACCAGGCGGTGGAGGGCGAAGCACTGCTCTAACCTCGGGTCGGCCGAGTGGGCGCGCTGCTGCCATTAGGCGTTCAGCAGCTGTCGGCGGTCCTCGGATGAGGTGAGGCACCAGCGGTCGATCTTGACGAAGTCGCTGGCGTCCTCCGCCGCAGTGGCGTGGTCGGAGTCGAACAGGGCGATCCGGCCGCCGGGTCGGATGGGGATGTTATCGGGGCGAATGTCCTGATGGGTATTCATCATTGAGAGATCGCCGAGCCGCTCGCCCTACAGGTGTGCTCGGAACGCCCGAGCCCCCGTCCAGCCCGTCTGGGTCCGGCAGATCACCGAGCCACCACACCCGTCGCTCGACCGGTACCCTCTGCCCAGCACTCCGTACCATCTCCGCCATGCCGGGCAGCGTACGGGTGGCGGCGGCGGGCCGGAACGCCGAGAGCTTCCCCGATCTGGATGAATCAGGACCGGGCGTGTCCGAACCCGCTCAGCCGAAGACGAGTTCGCGGAAGCGGTTGCGGATGTCGGTCAGCGGCTGTCGGTCGCGGGTGAAGTAGAGCTTGTTGGTCGGGAGTCACCACAGTGCTCGACCCGCACGCAAATCCTGTTGCCCGGTCCAGCCGTCACCCGCTTCCATAGCCTGATGGAGACAACAACTCCCTTTGCTGTCAGCGCATTTCTGCGTGACGGCTACTGCGTTGCGCCTGGCGTCCTGACCACCGGGCAGGTAAGTCGCTGGCGCTCTCTGCTCGCCCGACACCTCATGGCCCAGCCGCCCGCAGCGAACCGCACCGGCCCGTACTTCCTCTGGCCGACGCTCGCCGGCGACGGCGACCTGCGCACCCTCTACGACGATAGTGGCATCGCCGCCACCGTCCGCCCGTTCCTGCGCGCCGGGCTCGGCCTGCCAGCACCCGAGGTCGCCCAGCTGGCGTTCACCCTGCCGCCGCACCCGCACCACCCCGGTGCCCCACACATCGACGGCCTCACTCCTACCGAGGACGACGGCCGCCCAGGCACCTTCACCGTCCTGGCTGGCCTCCTGCTGACCGACCAGAGCCAGCGCGACCGCGGCAACCTGTGGGTCTGGCCGGGCAGTCACCTGCGCACCGGCGCCTGGCTTCGCGAGCACGGGGCCGACGCCCTGCGCACCGCGATCCCGTACCCGCCCGTCGAGCTACCCGCCCCGCGCCAGGTCACCGGGCAGGCCGGGAGCCTGGTCCTCGTCCGCTACCTGCTCGCCCACAACATCTGCGGACATTTCGGCACCACCGCTGACGAACGGCGCGAGACGGTGTACTTCCGGCTGCGCGCTACCGGCCACCGCGGGCGCTGGCGTGAGGCGGTCACCAACCCGCTGTTGGAGTTCACCACACCGGCCGCTGAGCCGGGCCCAGTCACGGGCGGCGGGCGATGATCGCCTCCGTGCGGACCCTCTCCTCGAAGACACCGGAGGGATTGAAGGACAGCAGGGCATCGCGTACGTCACTCACGAACGCCTTCGTGTCCGGGCCGAGTTGGCGCGGACTGCTGAAGCTGTAGGAGAGCTGCAGGCCGACCACCTCGTCCACCGTCCGGGTGATCGTGCGGTCCCAGTGCGCGGTCTCGATGCGGGAGAACGGGGAGCGGGCCAGCACGTCCTGGTGCCGCTCGGCCGGGTGTGTGTAGGTTCCGCGGCCGGCGCGGCGCTCGGGGCCGAGGTATCGCTCCCTGACCGTCCGGATTACCTCCAGCCAGGGCGGCGGCTCCACGTCGCCGGGAGTACCTCCGGAGGCCAGCACAATTGCGCCGCCGTCGTCGATCAGGGCGTCCAGGTCCTGGGCGACGGCGGCGCGGTCCATCCAGTGGAAGGCCGCGCCCATGGCGGCCAGCCGCAACGGCGGCAGAGACATGGCCGAGAGCTGGGCTGCCTCGCCAAGGCGCCACACGACGTTGGTCACGCCGCGGGCCGCAGCGAGCGCGCGGGCCTCGGCGAGCATGCCGGGCTGAGGATCGACGGCGATCACGGACCCCACCAGGCCCGCCAGGGGCAGGGCCACTGCTCCCGTACCGGCGCCGAGGTCCAACGCCCACCCGGTGCCGTCCAGGCGGAGGCACTCGGCAACGTGGGCGAACATCCGCTCGTCGTAGCCCTGCCGGTAAGCCGCGTAATACGGGGCCGTGCCGTCGAACAGCTCCGCCGCCTCGTTCATCGCATCCGCCACCCAGCCATCCTGCCACCGTCGGCGGCCCGCCGACGCGCCGCATCCGAGGCCGCCCATGAGCGCCCGACACCGGGCTGGGGGTGTCACAATGGGGCCGCGACTACACGACCGTGTACCGGCGTGCCCACCTCGGGCGACCGGATCGCCTCTCCGAGTTCGTGAGGTCGCCACGTGCCCGCCCCCATCCACTCACCCGCGCCGCTGCTCCTGGTCGACGGCCTCAACCTTCTCTGGGCAGCCACCTTCGGGTTCCCGGCCGCCATTCGTTCCCGCGACGGTGTTCGCGAGCTGACCGGCCTGTTCGCCTTCTTCGCGCTCCTGCGCGCCATCGTCCGCGACGATCTCGACACCACTGCGCCGGAGGTGCTCGTCATCTTCGACGGCCCCGACGCGAGCACGGCCCGCGGTGCGGCCGACCCTCGGTACAAGGCGGACCGGCCGACGACGCGCGAGGCCCTCCGGCCGCTCGAGTACCTTCCAGCGATTAAGGACGGCCTGGACGCGTGCGGAATCGCCTGGGCGGAGACGGTCGACGCCGAGGCGGACGACCTGATCGCCACCCTCACCAGCGCCCACAGGGCCAGCAGGCCGGTGCGCATCATGTCCCGCGACGCCGACCTCTACCAGCTCCTGACCGACGAGGTGGGGATCGTCAACCGCTCCCGCCGTGCCGGCTCCCGGCTGGTCACAGCAGCCGACGTCGAGCAGCGCTACGGCGTCACACCCGCACAGTGGACCGGCTTCCGCGCCCTGAGCGGCGACCCCTCGGACGGCATCCCAGGCGTGCGCGGCATTGGACCGAAGACGGCCGCGCGCCTCCTCGCGGGCGGCATCGCCCTGGCCGACCTTCCCGCATCGGGAAGGCTCACCGGCGCCACCGGACGAAGAGCCCTCGCGGCTTGGGGCGAGGTACTGCGCTGGCAGGCCCTGATCGAGCTGCGGCACGATCTCGTGCCCGGCCCCGCGCCGAGCGGTCGCCCCAGCCTGGGGCTTCCCCCGGCGCGCACCATCGTCGAAACCCTCGGGCTGTGGTGACACCGGCATACACCGAGGGTGACCGGTCCGCGAGGCTCCGACGGCAGCACGGGGACGGCGAGCATCGGACCGGAGCAGTTGCGGCTGCGCCCGCCAGTCGTGGTCAGGCTGCGGAGGATCGCCGAGCCGACGGCTCGGGCCGGGCGGGGAGGACGAGGCCGAGCTGGAGCGCCACCGCGGCGCTGGAAACCCGGTAGGCGCGCCCGTCCCGCAGGACGGGAACGGGGTAGTCGCCGCGGCGGGCCAGCCTGTATCCGTGGGTGCGCCCAAGGCCCAGAGCCCGGTTCGCGGTGGCGAGGTCGACCACGGTCGGCAGTTCCAGCAGCTGGGCGACGGTCATACGGGGACGGATCTGGTCAGCGGCCTGCTGCGCCATGAGTTACTCCCAAGGACGACGACAAGTGTTCCCTTTCGGAGAACATCCTGTCACATGCTCCCTTTCAGAGCGGGAGACATGTTGTACTGTTCTCATATGGATCAGAAAGAATGGGCTGCCGCCGTCGACGCGGGCATCGCCGCCGAGATCAAGCGGCGACGTGCCGTTCTCGGGCTGTCCGCCGAGGCACTGGCCGCACGCTGCGCCGACCTGGGCTATCCGATGAGCCGGCAAGTGATCTCCAAGCTGGAGTCCGGGGGCCGCAACGGCCCCACGCCGGCCGAACTCCTCGTGCTGGCCCGGGCGCTGGAGATGCCCCCGGTCGCACTTCTCCTGCCTCTCGCCCAGGGCCCGACGACGTACCCGACGCCGCTGACCAAGTGCTCGCCGTGGGAGGCGGTCGCCTGGTTCACCGGCGAGGACCGCGGTGCCGCGGCTGGTGCTCCCGAAGCCGGATCCCCGCAGGCCGCGCTCGACGCGTTCCGGCGCCACGACCGGCTGGTGCGCACCGCGCTGCTGTCCAGCAAGCTCGCCGCCGAGCGCCGCCAGGACGCCCAGCTGGCCGCACCAGAGGACTACGAGCGGGCCAACACCACTGCCGGGCAGTTGGAGGCCGTGGCCCACAACGACCGCAGCGATCTCCTCGCGGCCCGCCGCGCGCTGCGCGAGCAGGGACTCTTCCCGCCCCCACTGCCCGAAGCCCTGGGCCACATCGACCCCGAGTCCGCCTGAGCCACTACACGACCCGCCGGGCTGAGCGCCCATGTATCTGCGGTCTCCGAGACGGCATCCGCCTGCCAGCATCCGTCCGCCCCGGAGACCCGCCCTCCCACAGCCATCGACCGGAGAAGGCCGACACCATAATGCCGCACGCCCCGACGCCGACCGCCCGGGCCACCGTCCATAGCGTCCGTGCCCCGTACACGCCGCCCGCCGCCTCGATATGCATCTGCGCCGACGCGGGCACGCCCTCCCTCCTCTACACCAACGACGAAGCCGCCAAGATCCTCAAGGTGAGCGTCGCGACCCTGCGCCGCTGGCGCACCCAGCAACCCCCGCAGGGCCCCGCCTACGTACGCATCGGCGCCCGGATCTCCTACCGGCACCAGGACCTCGCGGACTACCTGGACAGCCGCCGCACCGTGCCGGAGGTCGCCGCCCGATGACCGAGCCCGATCGCATCGACGCGCCTATCGGCGTCAAGATCTCCACCGACATCGAGTACCGCCCCGACCGCGCCACCCCCTACCGCGCACGAGTGCGCTGGGTCGACCCGACCGACAAGAGCAAGCGACCCTCGCGCTCCACCATGTTCCTCACCGAGGAGGAGGCCCAGGGCTGGCTCGACAAAATCGTCAAGGCAGCCAGCCGCGGCGTCGGCGTCGAACTCGCCACCTCCGACCTCGGCACGTACGGCGACTCGGTCATGGACCTCGCCATGCGCGGCCTCGAACTCAAGACCCACGCCCCGTACATGGCGGGCTGGCACCTGCGCGTGAAGCCCACCGTCGGCCACCTCCAGGTCGCCGGGATCACGGCGGGCATCGCCGACCGCGCCCTCAACAGCTGGATCGCCGACGGGGCGAGCATCTCCACGCTCAAGAACACCATCGCCGTATGGGTCCGCGTCATGGAGCAGGCGATCCGCGACGGCATCATCGAGCTCAACCCCGCACGCCTCCACGGCTGGCAGAAGCTGATCAAGACCGCTGAGGACGAGGAGTTCGACCCCCGCGGCCTCGCCCTGCGCGACTGGGACGTCCTCGACCGCCTCGCCGACGGCCTCGTCGCCGCCTCCTTCAACCAATACGACGGCTGGGGCGACATCGTCCGCTTCGCCGGCGGCACCGGCGCCCGCATCGGCGAAGTCTCCGGCGTGCGCGCAGGCGACATCGACACTGACAACTGGATCTGGAGGGTCTGTCGCCAGACCACCACCGCCCCCGGCGGCCTGATCGACAAGGGCACGAAGGGCAAGCGCAGCCGCCTCGTCCCCATCATTCCGGAGCTGCGGCCGAACATTGCCTGGCGAGTATCCCGCGTCGGCGGCCAGCCCGACGCCCGCCTGTTCACCGGCCCGCGCGGCGGCCGGGTCACCACCGCGATCCTGCGCGACGCCACCCACTGGGACGACGTCGTCGTCAGCCTCGGTTATGAGTACTTGCGCCGCCACGACCTGCGCCACACCGCCCTGACCTGGTTCGCCGACGCTGGCGTTCCACCCCACGTCCTCATGCGCATCGCCGGCCACGGCCAACTCACCACCACCCAGCGCTACCTCCACCCAGATCTACGCTCCATCAAGCGCGCCGGCGACCAGCTCACCAGTTACATCAACGCCACCCGCGGTCTGCCCGGCCCCAAGGTCGAGGTCGAGCAGATCCGCCAGCTAGCCCTCGTGTCCTGACCTCCGCGCACGTGGGTGGACCTGCACTCGGGCCACCCACGTGTGGACCGGCTTCTGCGAGGTCCCGCCCAATGGCAAGACCGATCTCAAGACGCTGGCGGCCGAGGCCGGGGTCCCACGCACCAGGTTCTACCCGAAGAAGAACCGGGACGGCAGGGGGCGACCGGGCCCTTACCAGCGACTACGGGCCTGCTGGCCCACCCGGAGAACGTCACCACCTTGCCAGTCGGGGCCACGCATCGACCCCGGCCGGACCGGCCAGGCCCCGTTTGGTTCATGCTGGCCAGCATCATCGTCCGCTGAATGTATCGGTGCCCTGCACGGCCGCCGCTGGTGGCCGTGCAGGGCACCCGTGTATTGGCCGAAGCGCTTTCGGCCGCGGCGGGTCAGATCAGGGTGGGAAGGATTCCGCGCGGCCAGTGGCCGAGCCAGAACGCGGCGGTGGACGGTTCGCTCTGGTCCTCGGTCGAGCCGTCGTGGGGCAGCAGCTCGGTGGGCGCGATGTAGCCCTCGCCCGGGTCGAGACGAAGGCGGAAGCACCTGAGCGGCTGGTGGCAGGCGGCGTACGTCCGCAGGTCGTCGGTGTGCGGGTACCGGTCTTCCGGGTCGCGGTACAGGGTGCGGCAGATTGCGCGGATGTCGAGGTCCACAAGCAGGATATAGCGAGTGCCAGGGCCGAGGTTGAAGCACAGGCGCCGGCGGCCGGTGTGCTTGGCCTGGTAGTCGAGCTTGTCCCAGTTGTCGACGTGCAGCCCGATCCGGCGGCCGTCCTGGTAGTTCGGGGTGGTGGTCAGGGCCTTGGCTGGGCTGGACGCCTGGCCGAGGTGCACGGCGTCCGGGTCCCCGAGCGGGTCGGCGAGGGCGGCCATGTTGGCCGGTGCCGGACCGTCGGGGAGCCTCACCAGCTCCACCAGCGTCTTGTCGGCGGTCTGAGCGGTCGGCTTGAGCCGCGCGGCCAGCTTCGCGGTCAGGGGCTGCCAGGGGCCGGCTGGCAGGACCGCCCCTGTCTCGTACTCCGGCTCGCCGCTGGAGAGCCGGAGACCAGCGACCTCGCACCGCTTGATGAGGGCGGCGGTGTCGGTGTGGGCGATGGCGAGGTTCATTTCGGGCTCCTCCCGGTTCGGGTCACCGGCCCTCGTCGAGGGTGTCCGCGAAGGTCACGTCCAGCTCCGCGACCAGGGCTTCGGCGAGCTCGGCCTGCTGGGCCCGGTCGATGATGACCTTGCCGAGGTTGGCGACGCCCCGCAGCGAGGTCAGGTCGTTGCCGCGCAGGTCCAGGCCCTGGTACTTGCCCCGGCCGAACTCGGCCAGCCGCAGCGTGCAGGCGTCGACGACCGTGCCGCCGAGGTCGCAGCCGGTGAACGACGCCTCGGTCAGCACGCACTTGGAGAAGGCGACCGGGCCGGTGGCCCGGACCTGCTCGAAGCCGGCGTAGTCGAGCTTGCAGTTCTCGAAGAGCACGTTGTCCAGGGTCAGGCCGGTGAGGTTGGCTCCCATGATCTTGCAGTTGCGGAAGACGACGCGGGACAGCTTGCTGTCGCTGATGCGGGCGGTGGCGAGGTCGCAGGTGTCGAACTCGACGGAGTCCAGGCGGACCTTGTCGAGCTGGACGCGGTCGGCCCGCAGCCCGCTGACGCGGCCGGTGATGAGGCTGGTGTCGGCCAGGTCCAGGTCCCGCAGGTCGGCGTCGCCGTACTGGAAGTCCTGGACGATGCCTCGCGTGGAGTCGAGCGTGCTCACGTTGGACAGGTAGAGGCCGGGCTCGCTCAGGTTGGGCAGGGTGACGGTAACGCGGCCGAAGGTGATGCTGCTGTCCACGGGGGCTTGCTCCGCTCTCTCGGTTGGGGGCCGGTCCCGCACCGGTGTGGTGCGGGACCGGGCGGTGCTACTTGTTCTTGTTCGACCAGTTGTCCCAGGTGGGCCGGTTGTCGAACGACGATCCGGCGTTGTCCCAGGTGGGCCGGTTGTCGAACCCGGCGACCGCGGCCAGATGGCTGGACGTCAGGTCGGCGACCACTGGGGATTCGGTGGCTGCCAGCAGTTCGAGGACGGTCATGCGGCTTGCTCCTCTCGGACGGTATCGGACAGTGCGGTGACAAGGGCCTGCCTGGACACGCGGCAGTAGTTCGTCTCAGTGGTGTCCAGGCGGCCGTTCTCGAAGTAGCGATTGCCGGCCTGGGCTCCCCGGCAGAAGCCGAAGAACTCGCAGGTGGCCTCGCACTTATCCAGGCCGGACAGGAACTCGCGGACGTAACGCAGGTGGTGTGCGCGGTCCAGCATGGAGCCGATGCTCTGCTCCAGGACATTCCCGGCCCGGAAGTCGTCGTACGCCGGGTCCTTGATGCCCGCCAGCTCGGGTGACAGCAGGACCACATCCCCGGCGGAGGAAACGGTCGGTATGGGGTCGATCAACAGCTCGTCCCACGCGGCCAGACCTGCTGAGCGGGCCGCTCGCAGGTAGCCTCCAAGCCGGTCGACCTCCCGGACGGTCAGCTCGCGGTGCTGACGGGACCAGGCGATGGTGCGGCGCCAGAACTCGCGGGCCTGTTCGACGGTAGGAACCGCGCGGTCCGTGTTGACGCCCTCGGTCTCCTCCATGTTCAGCCCCACGCTGTGGCAGCCCAGTCCGGCCATGAAGTCCAGCAGACCCTCCGGATCACCAACGCTCTCCGCGCTGACGACCGCGATCACGGAGAACCTGACGCCGTGCTCTCGCAGCCGGCCGATGCCCTTCATGATCCGGTCGAAGGCCGGGCGCCCGCCCCAGTCGACCCGCTGCTGGTTGAGCGCGGCCGGGCCGTCGATGCTCACCCCGACCCGGAACCCGTACTCGCTCAGGAAGTCGCACCACGCCGGGGTGACCAGTACTGCGTTGGTCTGCAGCGAGTGCTCGATCACCCCGGCTTGCCGCAGCGGCTCGAACGGAGCCAGCAGCTCGGCGAAGCGGCGGCGGCCCACGGCCAGCGGCTCGCCGGCGTGCCAGACGACCTCGACGGGCTGCGGCGAGGCGGTGTCGGCGAACTCGGCGATCGAGTGGGCGACCTCCTCAGCGACTCGGACGGACATCGGCGTACGGCGGCCGCGGTCGGGCAGGTAGCAGTAGGTGCACTTGAGGTTGCAGAAGCCGTCCGGCTGCACGACCACCACTTTCGGATGGCGGGCGATACGGCGCCGGTATCGGGCCAGGGTCTGCATCGTGCTGGCTCCTCGCTAGGTCACAGGGAATCGGCAGGCGGGTCGGCATCCGTCATCGCCGCCGCCACGAGCGGCTGGTGCTCGGTTTGCTGCTCGACTAGGTAACCGAGCAGGCCGAGGACGACGAGGTGGCCGGACACCACCAGGGCTTTCATGGCATCGCCGACCAGGTCACGGCGGGGTCCGCGATGCTGGGCACTCACGCGACGACCCCCAGCTCGGCGTGGACGGTCTTGCCGTGCGGCAGCCGGTCGGCGCCCCAGTGGCCGCGGGTGAGGTGGTGGACCAGGGCGATGCCCCGGCCGCCCTCGACCTGGCCGTCGGCCTCGACCATGACCGGCAGAACGCGGCAGCCGTCGGTGACACGGATCTGGACCGATCTCTCGTCGAGCCGCTGGATCTCGACCCTCATCTGCCGCCGCCAGCCGGTCTTGGCCGCGTTGGTTGCCAGCTCCGAGGCGATCACCTCGGCGTCCTCGACCAGGTACTCCAGGCTTCACTCGGTCAGCTTCGCGCGGACCATCCGCCGGGCCGCCGAAGCGGACTCAGGCCTGTAGGGCAGGTCCGCAGTGGCCGCCTCGGTGACAGTCGAGGCGGCAGTCGCGGTTGCGGCGGTCATGGTGCCTGGAGCCTTCGTCGGGCAACGGACGTGTCCCTGGCTCGCGGGGGCATGCCAGCGGTGAACGTCATGGCGGAACTCCTGGTGAGGGTGCGGATGCGAGTTGGCCGGCGCCAGGCCCGGAACACACGACGGGCCTGGCGCCAGGAGCGCCGCCCCGGGGATGTGGGCGGCGGTTGCGCATCCAGTGAACGACCGTCAGCTGCCTGTCGGTGAGGCAAAGTACGAGATCTTCTGGTCCTCACCAAACCGGAAAACTTGACGGTCTCATTACCCGACCCCCTGCACATCACGTGACAACGCGGCTACGTTGATCGCATGGTGGCCAACGATGCTCTCCGCCTCCGGATGGCTGAACGCCGCATGACGAAGGCAGAGTTAGCCCGCGAAGTGAACGCCGAGGTCAAGATCCTCACGGGGAAGCTCGGCACGGTATCAGAGCGCACAGTGCACAACTGGCTTACCGGTCAGACCCGTTGGCCTCCGGTCAAGATCCGCCTCGCGCTCACGGCAGTATTCGACTGCATGCCCGAGGAACTGGGCTTCGTCCCCACCGGGCGGACCCGCAGCACAACGGAGGAAGACGTGAGGCGACGCGACTTCATAGCGGTTGCCGGAGGCGCGACCGTGGCCACGCTCACCAGCGCCACAGCCGCGGCCGGACCACGTCGGATCGGGATCACCGACATCCAGCAGTTGCAGGCCCGCTTCGCCGAGGTCGTCGCGAGCGACCACCGCCACGGCGGCCGGCTCAGCATCGAGACCCGCGCCGGCCAGCTCGCCGACGAAACCCTCGCCCTCCAAGAGCACGGCACCGCCACCCAGCGGATCAGGGCCCAGCTGTACGCCAGCGCGGCCTCCTTCATGTCGAGCGCGATGTGGGCCGCCATCGACGGCCGCCGCTTCGAAGCCGCCCTCCAGCACCACCAGAAGGCCGCCTCCCTGGCGGCCATGTCCGGCGACAGCGGCATCCAGTTCCGTATCTGGTCCCACGCCGGCAGCCTCTACCGCCACCTCGGCCGCCCCGGCGACGCCCTCGCCGCCAACGACGTGGCCCGCAACCTGCCCATCGCCCGACGCGACCCGCTGTTCGCCTCCCTCGGACACGCCCGCCACGCGGCCATCCACGGCCTGACCGGCGACACCAATGCGGTGCGACGCTCCCTCGGCCACGCGCAGGAAGCCCTTGACCGAGCCGACCCCGGCGCCTCCCGCCCGCTGTGGATAACCGCCTTCTACGACCAGTCGGAACTCGACTCCCTCGCGCTCGCGGCCCACCTCTCCGCCGGGAACTGGGAGGAGGCCGAGGCCCGCGCGCACCGCAGCATGGCGCTTCGCCGGGGCGCCATGCAGCGCTCCTACGCGATCACCACCGTCCGCCTCGCCCACGCCCAGCTCGGCCAAGGCGCCCTCGAGCCCGCCGTCGCCACCGCCATGTCGGTCCCGGCCGAGGTCTCCACGCACCCCCGAGTCACCGGCATGCTGACCGCCTTCGGCACCAAGCTCACCGACCGCGCCGCCGGAAGCGGCCCCGCCCGCACCTGGGCCGAATACGCGCACGAGACCTGGAGGACCAGCACGTGACCATCGAACTCCGCCACCACACCGAGCTGACCCCCGGCGCCCGCCAGGACCTGCTGGACGTGTACGAGGACGTCCGGGCGCCGCTGCTGCACCTGGCCAACTACCGCGTCGAGGCGTTCGCCGAACGCCTCGACCGGCACGTCACCGAGCCCGGCTTCGGACTCGTCCTCGGCTACGACGGCGAAGCACCGGTCGGGTACGCCTACGGCAACACCATCGACGCCGGCGACCGGTACTGGAAGCGCATGGCCGAACCGCTGCCCGACGGCTACACCGACACCCCCGTGCTGGCCATCAAGGAGATCGGCGTCCGCACCCCCTGGCGCGGAACCGGCACCGCCCGCCGCATTCACGACGAACTCCTCGCCCACCGCACCGAAGACCGCGTCACCCTCATGGTCAACCCGCTCGCCGGGGACGGCAAGGTCCAGGCCCTGTATGAATCCTGGGGCTACCAGCCTGTCAACAGCCAGCAGCCCTCACCGGACTCGCCCCGGCTCACCGCCATGATCCGCGCACGCTGACGACAACCGATCCGGCGGGGGGGTACTCCGCGTCTAGTCACACCGACGGCCCCGGGTAACGGACGCATCGACAGGACGGCGACCTGGGCACTCGGCTCGGGTGCTCGGGGTCCGGTAGATCTGCGGGCAGCTGATCGGCACACGAAGCGGCCGGGTGCCGCACGTTCGACACGGGGGCAGTGGGTGCGGAGCGAACACGTGCGGGACCGTCGCCGGGAGGCTCTGCTGGAGTGCTGGCGAGCAATCGAGCTGTTCAGCCCACCGAGCATCCCATCACTGCCACGCCGACGCCGAGCCGCACGCTCCGGTCCCTTGGACGAGTACGTCGTGGACGTGACCCCTCAGCCGGGCCAGGCACTCCTGCCTCTGCCGTGGGACTCGGACCACCCGGCCACCGCCAAGCGCCAGGCACCCTACGGGAAGATGTGGCGCCACGAGGTCTACGGCGGTCTCTTCGATCTGGAGCTGCTTCGCCAGGCAATGATCGCGGTGCTACCCGAAGGCACTAACCCCGATCCCGGGGTGCCGCAGTCGGAGCTGGTGCTGTCCGGGCAAAGCGCCATGTTCGCTCTGGTCCTGGACGAAGAGGGCCGGCCGGTCGACGACACCTCGGTGATCTCTTCGTGCGCGTGGGCCACCGGCCGGCTCTTCGACCCCGGACCGGCCGCATCGGGGTGGCTGGACGGCTTCGACGACCTGAACGACGCCTTCGGCGCCGCGATCGACAAGCTGGCTGCCACCGCCATCCTCTACACCCAGGGGCCGGGTGTCGTGCTCACCCATCGGCCTCACCCGCCAGCGCCAGCGGATCCCGCACCGGCGTCAAGGGCCCCCGGCTGGCGGCAGCTGCTGGCCGAAATCCTGGGCGGTGCGGCCGTAGGCGCAGTCGGAGCACTATTCGGCGAAATCGCCGGCGCAACGGTGCAGGGCGCGGCGGAGCCCCTCGTGCGGCGCGCCGCCGACTGGGCGGCCGCCCGCCGTCGCGCCGCAGAGCACGAGGAGGACGACTGTTCGGGCGACGCCGTGCACGCCGCTGCCGCGGAGCCTGCGGCACCGCTTCAAGGTGCGCTGACGGAGGAGGACGAACCCGGTCCTCGGGCGGTGGGGCTGGCCGACTTGGTGGCGCTGACGGCGCAGATCGCGGACCTGTGCGGGGTAGAGGGGTACCTGCGCCCGCGGGTGATTCGCGTGCGCAGTCGCCTGGTTCACCGTCCGCGTGGCCCCCGGACAAAGGTCGCTGCTGCGGCGCCGTTCCTGAACAGCCTTCTTCCGCCCGACCTGGCCCGCGTACGCGCGGCGGCCGGCAAGGGGATCGGGCCCGCGCTGGACGCCTACCTCACTGAGCGCGACGCCGTTGATGTGTCGGTGCGTACAGATGTGCGGCAGGCACGCGAGGTCGTTCTGGCCGGGGTGGCCCCGACTCTGGTGCCGGCCGGGCGGTGGCCCTCACCGGCGCGGTTCCCGCTCGCGTTGAGCCAGCAGTTCGCGGTCGACCGCATGCTCGCCGACCGTGTGGGCAGCGAGGGCGGGATGTTCTCGGTGAACGGTCCGCCGGGCACCGGCAAGACCACGATGCTGCGCGACCTGGTGGCCGCGTTGGTGGTCGAGCGGGCGGCGGTAATGGCTACGTTCGACCGGCCTGGGCAGGCATTCACCGGCCGGGCATGGCAGGGGTTGGACCGGCAGGGCAAGCACAAGCGCTACGTCGCCCGGCTCGACCCGCGGTTGGCCGGGTTCGAGATCGTGGTCACCTCCTCCAACAACGGCGCGGTGGAGAACATCACCGCCGAACTGCCAGGCCTGGACGCGCTCGGCGAACAATGGCGGGGCGGCCCGGACCACTTCTCCGATCTCGCCTCCGCGCTCCTCGGCGGCGCGCCGGCGTGGGGTCTGGTGGCGGCCGTGCTCGGTAACAAGACCAACCGCAAGGAGTTCAGCGAGCGGTTCTGGTGGGGTCGCCTACCGGAGAAGGAGACCGACGCGCGCACCGCCGCTGGCCTGCCGCCGTTGCGCGGTATGAAGGCGATCCTCAGCGACTGGATCCCGCCGACCGCCATGACCCGCGGACGCCGCCCGGCCGCCGGAGCCGTCGCGCCGGCTGCCCCGGCCCGGCCCGTTCCGCCGTGGCGCCAGGCCGTCTCCGCGTTCCGCGCAGCCGAGGCCGAGGTGGAGCGGCTGCGCGCGCAGCGCATCCGGCTGGCCGCCTCGCTGGAGGCCGTCGAGTCCCCGCAGGCCGGACGGCGGATCGCGGATCTGGAGGCCGCGATCGAGCGGGCCGACGAGCGGGTGGGCGCGTGCACGGCCCGCCTGGAGGCGGCCAATGCCGCCGTCGCCGCGGCCCATGCCGCCACCGCGACCGCCCAGGCCGAGCACCACACAGCCGGCGAACACGTTCCTCGAGCCCGCCAGGAGCTGGCGGCTGCTCGCGCCCAGCTGTCCGGGGCCCGGGAACTGGCCGCGCATCACCGCGAGTACGTGGGCGCGCTGACCGTCCGGTACGACACGCCGCCGACCGTCGAACGCGGCCTGCGCGGCGGGCTGCGCCGGCTACTGCAGAGCCCCGCCGACCGACAGGCCGCCGAGCAGCAACGCGAACGCACCCAGGCCGAGATCATGGACCTGCTGGTCCAGCAACGCCGCGCCCTCGACGGTGCTGTGCGGCAGGTCGCCGACGCTGTCCGTGCCGAGGCCCTGGCCGTCGACCTCCACATCGACGCCGGAACCGCCGTCGTCGGTGCCGCGACCACGCTGGCCACCGCCCAAGCCCGCGAGCAGGCCGCCCTCGCCCAGGAGAATGCGGCCGCCGCCGATCTCGCGTGCGCCCGCACCGCCGCGATGGCGGCCCGGCACGACCTGGACGCCGCCGTCGCCGACCTCGACTCCCGCCACCAGCAGCTGCGGGAGGCCGCGACGACGCTGCCCTCCCTGCCGCTGGGGTGGCTCCACCTCGACGAGCGCGACCAGGAACTCGGCTCGCCCTGGTCCGACGAGACCTGGTCGACCGCCCGCAGCGACCTCTTCCTGCGCGCCCTCGACCTGCACCGCGCGCTCGTCGCGGGGGCCGCCAAGAAGGTCCACGGCAACCTCCAGGTCCTCATGGAACTGATGACGAACGCCAGCGGGCCGATCCCCGACGAGGAGGTCGAGCGTGCCTGGCAGACCCTTTTCCTCCTGGTTCCGGTTGTCTCCACCACCTTCTCCTCCGTCGGCAGCATGTTCGCCCGCCTCGGACAGGGCACCATCGGCTGGGTCCTGGTCGACGAAGCCGGCCAGGCCACCCCACAGGCAGCCGTCGGCGCCCTGTGGCGGGCCCGCCGCGCCGTGCTCGTCGGCGACCCCCTCCAGCTCGAACCCGTCGTCACCATGCCCACCGCCCTTCAGCGCAGGCTGCTGCGTGCCTACGCCGTCGACGAGCAGTGGCTTCCCTCGGCCACCTCCGCCCAGGCCGTCGCCGACCAGACCAACCGCTACGGCACCTACCTTCCCGCCCCCGGCGGCAATGACGAGCACGTCTGGGTCGGATCGCCCCTGCGCGTCCACCGCCGCTGCGAAGAACCGATGTTCACCATCAGCAACGAGGTCGCATATGGCGGCCTCATGGTCTACGGCACCCCGGGCAAACCGTTCCCTGACGAGGAGCGGGACGGCCTGCTGCCCAGCCGCTGGCTCAACACCGACGACCCCACCCGCGCGCCCGACGCTCCCTGGGGCGAACGCGACCGCCGCGCCTTCGAGTTCATCCTCGGCCGCCTCGACCAGCACGACATCAGCCTTGAACGGCTGCGCATCATCGCCCCCTTCCGCGCGCTCGTCGCCGAGTGCAAGAAGATCTGCGGCGACCGCCCCGGCTGGACCTTCGAGGTCCTCGACGAACGCTGTGCCACTGTTCACCGGGCTCAGGGCAAGGAAGCCGACGTCGTCATCCTCGTCCTCGGCGGCGGCCGGGAAGGCGCCCGCGACTGGGCCGCCCGTACCCCGCACCTGCTCAACGTCGCCGCCAGCCGCGCCAAACACCGTCTCTACGTGATCGGCGAGCGCAGCCTCTGGGCCCCGCTCCCCCACTTCGACGTCCTCGCCGCCGAGGTCGAGGTGTTCGATCACCTCCGCGACCGCGATGCCTGGCCTCCAGGTAGCGAGCGCGGGTGAAGCCCATGTGAGCGGAGTTGTGCCGGCAGGCGCTGCTGGGCAACTGCACGTATGGGTCAGCAGAACAGCTGGCTCTCAATTTCGGCGACGAACCTCATGCGTCCTGAACTTCGGTCTTCCGCGTCGTGGTGCCTGTTTGCCGGCCTGGTGTAGCGGTATGTAGCCGGTGATCAGGACGGTCTCATCATTGGCAAGCGTGAGAGCAACGTAGAACTCACGGCACTCGTCCGCGACCTAGCGGGATGGCGGTGGCCTTCCGGGCCAGTAGGACGGCCGCGGTGCATGGAAACCCCCCGAGTTGTCGGCGGTCCATGCGATGGTGTCGGAATGAGCTGCCCTGAGAGCATCACGCTCACCGAACAACAGGTTGACGACCTTGAAGTCAACGGCCTTGTCGAAGACGACGAATACGGCTGCGACCTGACTACTGGACACGAAGGTAGGCATCTGGTCTTCGCCGGTGACATCGCTGCCGACTCGGACATGATGTGGTGGCTCCGCTGGGAGGGCGCCGAGTTCTCCGTCGAGAAGGCGCCGTGTTGTGGTGACTGTGGATTTCCGTTGCTCCCCGCAGATCACGCCGACGGTGAGGGCTGCCGAGCACCGAAGGAGCCGCGCTGTGCGAGCAGCGTCAACCTCAGCGAGACAGAGGTGGCCACTCTCAACGGGCTGGAAGCGGCGGGCTGCGAAGTCGAGGAGAAGGCCACATGCGACCTCAGCCCCTCCCACGACGGCCGCCACAGCGCCTTCGTGCAAGATCAGAACGATGAACTCCTGTGGTGGGTCGCTTGGGACGAAGCAGGGGACCACGTGATTATGATCGCCGACGGGTGCTCTGAACTCATCGGCGAGGACCCATGCATGCTCATGGGCGGTCACGGTGGTGATCATAGGCCCTAGTTGGCTCAGCGACTGCGGCTTCCGCTGCGGCCAAGCTGCCTGCCCGGGTATGGGACTGATGCCCTAGATCAGATCCACGGGCCCGTATAGGGCTGCCTGGGCTCCGGCCGTCAGGGCCCAGTACCGGTCGCCGTACGACCAGTGCCACCACTCCGTGGGGTAGTTGACCAACCCAGCGGCGGTCAACGCCGAGTCCAGTATGTTCCGGTGGTCGCGCGCTTCACCGCTGATGTTGTCCGCCAGCGTGTAGCAGGCGCCTGAGCTCTCCTCCGGGCTGGCGTTCACGCGGGTCCCGAGATCGAGCTCACGGCCATCGGCGTCGATGAGGGTGAGGTCGACGGCGCCGCCGGCGCTGTGCGGTGCGATCTCGGGCGGAGACACGAAGCGGCTGGTCGCGCTGCGCAGCTGGCCAGTTGACCATGCTGGATGATCGGTGCGCAGCTGCGCCGCATAGTCGTCGAAGTACCGGCGCTGGAGAGCAAGCGGCCGGTAGCCCTCGACGAACAGGAGGCGCAGGCCGTCGGGGAGCAGTGTCTGCGCTTCGAGGAGCCGGTTGAGGAGGCCTTGCCGGAGGTGGGCGAAGGCGCCGGCGGGGTCGCGCTTCCGGTCATCTACGCGCAGGCGACCGTCTCGGCGTACGTCCATGAGTGGTTCTCCGCGCTCCTGGACCGGGACTGCGGCAACCCTTGGGTCGGACATCAGGATGATCTCGCTCACGGTGCGAATGATCCCGTAGGGCCTACTACTCGTGGTCCGGTTTGGGTAAACCGGCGCCTGCGTGAGCGAGAACGCCTGCTGCTCGATGGTCCTCGGCCGAGTGTCAACAGAGCAATCGATCGCTGACTCGGCGCATGGCTTTCAGTCTCCGGCGGACGGGAACCTCACCCCGCCCTGCGCCGCGCGTAGCGCGGGCAGCAGGTCCTCGCGGGTCATCCCGAGCCCGGGGTAGGTGTGGACTAGGTCGCCGTGCGGCCACCTGAGTTGGGCGACTGGGTAATCGACCCTGATCTCGTCCGATGCTGCGGCGCCTGCGCCGGCCTCGACGTAGTCGGCGAGGTCCGGCTGGCCGAGCTGTGCCACGAGGTTGCGCAGGAACAGGGCGCACGTTGCCGTGTCGAAGGCGTCCACGTCGTCGCGCTCTAGGACCAGACCGATCCGCTCGCCCTCACGCTCGTCGAAGAAGAAGAGGTTGAGAACCGCGGGAACGCGCTCGATGGTCCACGCGAAGTCGCGGGTGTGCAGGTGTGCGCCGGGCCGCACGGTGGTGAAGAGGTCGCGCAGCGGCTTGTCCATTGGCAGCCGTTCCTGGTTGAAGAGCGCGACCACCTCGCCGTCGTGCGAGGCGACGAGTTCTGCGAGCCGGCGCGCCCAGTCCTCGCCGATGTGCACGATGGTCTGCGTCGCGCGCCGGACGACGTCGGGGTCGGGCCGCTGGGAGGAGCGCTCCAGCCGGGCCTCCTCTTCCGTTGCCATGCGATCGCTCGCCCGGCTCGGGGCATTGCCGTCCGCGACATCCTGCAACCACCGGGGAAGCATGTCCTTGGCCACGTAGTCGTACAGGCCGAAGAACGCGAGCCCCGCGCTCTCGAACGCGTCGATGAAGGCGTCGACGAAGTCGCTGTAGCGGGCCTTGTACTGGCGCGGGGTCTTGCCGCTGAGCACCCACTGGGCAGCTAGCAGCAGCGGCAGCCGTCCGGCCAGCAGGGGGCGCGCCCGGTCAACCAGCTCGTCGCGGCGTCGGCGGGCCGATCGCCAGGAGGACTCCAGCGGATCGCTTTCCAGCGCGTCGATCACGCCACCGAGGGCCGTCAGCGCGCCGAAGGCGATCACCGGCAGCTGGCCATCGTCGAGCTGCTCGCACCCGACATTGGTGGCCTGCTCGTACTTGCCCAGCTTCCCAGCCGCCGTCAGGTAGTCCCTGAGCAGACCAGGCGGTACGCAGTGCAGGTTCTCCGGCAGTCGGCGGTCGGCAAGCGTGCCCTCGACGGGCTGGGTGAAGACCTCCTCCCGGGCCCGGCTGCGCAGCGTGTAGCAGTCCGGGTTGGCGTGCCACTGCTTGCCAGTCTTGCCGCACCAAACCGCGATCTGCGCCCCCGCCCACGGCCCGAGTGGCGCGCCGAGGCCGCTTTCACCGGCGTGCTCCTCCGGCCCAACAGGCGAATCGTGGATCGACACCTACGGTCCCCTCCTACTCGCAGATCTCGGTGCCGCAGCCCGCGTTCCGGATCAGCTCTTGTTGATCCGGTGATGGGCCTTCGGCGACCGGCCCGGCGGATGACCGCAGCTCCGGGAAGAGCGCGGACTCCGGATGCGGCGGCTCGCCATCCGAGCCGTACGGTCCGAACGGGCCCGTCTCGCCGGGGCACCGGGCGCCCAGCAGCAGGCTGCCGCCCTTTTGCCGAAACTCGCCTGCAAGCACGCCTCAGCCTCCGCACGGTCGTGGTCGTCGGCCGATTCTCGCACTCGCGCCGGGGCAGCGATGGTCACTGTGCGTAGATGAATCCGAGATCCGGTCTGCCTCCCGCGCTGGCTCGCCGGAAGGTCCGGGAGGAGCCGCAGGCACCTTCAGCGAGAGGTCACGAAATCGGCTGACGTCTTGACAGATTTCGAAGGGCTCGTTCAACTGCCCCCAAAGTTGGCCGGATTGCGTCATGGGGTGTCGAAAAATCGTTGGTTACGATCCGGTATCGGTCACCGTGGGTAGTCAATTTCCAGGCCTGAACAGGCCCTTATAGGACCCCCTGGTCCCCGGATGCGACCACCTGGGTACCACTTGGTCCCCAAGTGGTCCCCAACAGTGTGCGAACAACTGCTTGTTGAATCTGACGCCGTGTCATACAAAAGGCCGCTGACCTGGGATTTCTCCCGGCCAACGGCCTTTCCGACTCACGTCGGGACGACAGGATTTGAACCTGCGACCCCTTGACCCCCAGTCAAGTGCGCTACCAAGCTGCGCCACGTCCCGTGGTCCTGACGCCTCCGGCTGGTTGCCCTGCGGCCTCCGGTCTTCGGCTTCTTGACCTTGTCCCCGGTTCCCGGCGACGTGGAAAACAATACAGCACAACGGGGGGTGCTCGCTGCCAGGTGTCGCTACTGGCGTGCTGGGGGTCGGTGGGCGGCGCAGGTCAGGGTGTCGGGTGATGGGCGTCGTAGCGGAGGAAGGCGGGGCGGCGGGCCGCCAGGAAGAGGACGGCGGCGAGGCAGGCGAGGCCGCCGGTGATCACGGAGACGGCTGGGGAGGTGAGGGAGGCGACGGTGCCGGACTCGAAGTCTCCTAGGCGTGGGCCGCCGGCGACCACCACGATGAAGATGCCCTGGAGGCGGCCGCGCATCTCGTCGGGGGCGGCCACCTGCATCATCGTGTTCCGGAAGATCATGCTGATGGTGTCCGCACAGCCGGCCGCGGCGAGCAGGGCCAGGCCCAGCCAGAGGTTGTGGACCAGGCCGAAGGCGGCGATGGACAGTCCCCAGGCCGCGACGGCGGCCAGGATGGCGACGCCGTGCCGCCGGACCCGGCCGACCCAGCCGGAGAACGCGGCCCCGAGCAGTGCCCCCACGGCGGGGGCCGCGACCAGCAGGCCGACGGTACCGGGGCCACCGCCGTAGAAGCCGACCGCGACGGCGGGGAAGAGGGAACGCGGGAGGCCGAAGATCATGGCGGCGAGGTCGGCGAGGAAGCTGGTGCGCAGGTTGGGCTGCTCGCGGAGGAAGCGCAGGCCGTCCAGCACCGAGGCGCGCCGCCTGCGCTCGCCGTCGCCGCCGGGCCGCATCGCGGGCAGCCGCCACATCGCGTACAGCGTGGCGCCGAAGGCGAGGGTGTCCACCAGGTAGGCGGCCCGGGCCCCGTACGCGCCGATCAGGACGCCGCCGAGCATCGGGCCCACGGTCGAGCCCAGGTTCATGCTGATGGTGTTCAGGGCGTTGGCGGCGGGCAGCTGACGGCTCGGCACCAGACGGGGGATCATCGAGGACCGGGCGGGCGAGCTGAGGGCGAAGAAGGCCGCCTGCACGGCCACCGCCGCGTACAGCACCGCGACCGTGTGCGAGCCGAGCACCGCCTGCGCCGCCAGGACCGCCGAGACCAGGGCGAGACCGCCCGAGCCGACCAGTCCCAGCAGTCGCCGGTCCACCGTGTCCGCGATCGCGCCGCCGTAGAGACCGAAGACGACCAGCGGCACCAGCGCGAAGAGACCCACCAGGCCGGTGGCGAAGCTGGAGCCGGTCAGTTGGTAGACCTGGACGGAGACCGCGACGGCGGTCATCTGCTGCCCGACCGAGGAGACGGACTGGCCGAACCAGACCCGGCGGTAGTCCGGTATCTCCCGCAGCGGGGTGAGGTCGGCGAGCGCTCCCCTGGTCAGCCGCCGCAGCCGCCCGCCAGAGCGGCCTGCGGCCGGACCGGCGTCCCGGACGGACGCTGACGCATCGGAGCCGGAGCCGGAATCGGAGTCGGAGCGGGAATCGGAGTCGGGGGCGGAGGCGGAGGCCGTAGCCGAGGAGGACGGAGACGGGGACAGAGATGCGGACAGGGACGAGGGCGGAGGCGGAGGCGGATTAGTCGACACGGGAACTCATGCTCGGCCACACCCCGCCCTCGTCGCCACCGCCCCCGCTCGCCGCGTCGGCGGTCACCGGCTCAGCACCTGCTTCTCCCCGGCCTCCACCGCGATCGTCAACCGGTTGTCGGGTGGCGGGAACGGGCAGATGTAGTGGTCGGAGAAGGCGCACGGCGGTAGGTGGGCCCGGTTGAGGTCGAGCACGGTGTGCCCGCTCTCGTCGGGTTCGGGCAGAGTGATGAAGCGGAAGCGGTACGTGTCGCTGCCGCTGGTGGCATCACTGATCACGCCGCTGAGCCACCTACCCGCGCGGCTGACGGTGAGCGTGTGCGGCTCACCGGCCAGGGTGAAGGAGATCTGCCCGGTGACCTCCAGGGGGCGCTCCCGCCCGTCGGCGTTGGGCACGCTGACCGTCTTCTCCGCCTCGAACGGGGTGAAGACGGCCGGTACGGCCCACTCCGGGGCGTAGGGATAGACGGTGATCCCGGCGAAGGCGGCGCGCCGTGCCGAGTCCGGATCGAAGACCCGCAGGGCCAGCTCGCCCTCTCGCTCGATCGGGGCCAGCAACCGCTCCCCCAGCTCGGCCAGGTCGGGGCTGCGCGCGGTGTCCGGACGCAGCGCGACCTCGCCGTCCACCGGCGCCTCCGCACCCTTGATCCGGATGTCGTCATCGGCCTTGGCGCGCAGCCGCACCAGGCCTTCGGAGGCCCACCAGAGCCCGGGCAGGCCCGAGATCTCGATGGGTTCGGAGTCCAGCCAGTGGGTGCCGGTGAGGGCGAGCTGGCCGTGCGGTGCGGTCACCGAGGCGGTGCGGGCCTCGGTCCAGTGCTTCCATTCCTCGGTGGCGGTGGCGGTCACGGTGCGTGCCTCCCGGGTAGCTCGGTACGAGGGTTCGACTCGAGGCGACGGTTCGACTCGGTGCGGCTCGGTACGGCTCGGTACGACCTTTCCGGTCGGTGCACCACGGTCGGTGCACCACGGTCGGCATACGACGGGCGGCGCACGACGGTCCGGGGCGAGGCACGACGATCCGCACACGAAGGTCCTGGTCGGCGTGCGACGATCCGGCTCGATGTTGCGGTCCGGGTCGAGGCGACGGTCCAAGTCAATGCGAGGGTTCGGTCGATGCGACAGTCAGATGGTTCAGCCGTTCGTCGGATCGGGTGATTCGGGGCCACGGTCAGCCGCGGCCGGTGAGAGGCCGGAACAGCCCCTCCTGTACGACGGAGACGACCAGCCGGCCCTTCCGGTCGAAGATCTGACCGCGTGCCAAGCCGCGCGCGCCGTGGGCGATCGGCGACTCCTGCTGGTACAGCAGCCAGTCGTCGGCGCGGAACGGGCGGTGGAACCACATCGCGTGGTCGAGCGAGGCCATGTCGAAGTTCCGCTCGCCCCACAGCGGTTCGATCGGGGCGCGGACGGCGTCCAGCAAGGTCATGTCGCTGGCGTAGGTGAGGGCGCAGACGTGGATCAGCGGGTCGTCGGGGAGGGCGCCGTGGGTGCGCAGCCAGACGCCGCTGCGCGGTTCGACGTCGGCCAGCTCGTCCTTGCTCCAGCGCAGACGGTCCACGTAGCGGATGTCGAAGGGCTGGCGGCGGCTGATGAAGGGCGGCAGCTCGCCGAGCTTGGCGCCGACCTCCTCCAGCGCGCTGGGCAGGTCCTCGGGGTCGGCCACGTCGGGCATCTGGGCCTGGTGCTCGATGCCGCCCTGCTCTGGCTGGTGGAAGTCTGCGGTGAGGGCGAAGATGCTGCGGCCCTGCTGGATGCCCAGCACCCGCCGGGTGGTGAAGGAGCGGCCGTCCCTGATCCGGTCGACCTGGTAGACGATGGGCACGCCGGGAACGCCGGGCCTCAGGAAGTAGGCGTGCAGCGAGTGCACCGGCCTGCCACCCTCCACCGTGCGACCCGCCGCAACCAGGGCCTGCCCCGCGACCTGGCCGCCGAAGGTGCGCTGCAGCGCCTCCTCGGGACTCCGGCCACGGAATATGTTGTGCTCGATCTGTTCCAGGTCGAGCAGGTCGACAAGGTGATCGACGGGTGTCTCCATGGCCACACTTCCTCTCTCGACGGGCTCGTGGGGCACGGTTCACCCGACGACCGCCTCGTCTACACAGAAGTCTGCTCGGCCCGCCGTAATTCCCGCCGCCCGGGGGTACGCGTCGGGCGCGCGTCGGGCGCGCGTCGGGCGCGCGTCGGGCGCGCGTCGGGCGCGCGTCGGGCGCGCGTCGGGCGCGCGTCGGATGGAGGTCGGCGGCAGCCCCGTTCGCCCCACGGCCTGCGGGTACTCCTGGCCACCGGTCCGCCGTACGGACCGGGTCCCGGCTCGCCGTAGGGACGAACTCCCCCGGCTCGCCGTACGGACCGGCTCACCCCCGACGCCCGGCCCGCCGTACCGGCCTACCCGGGACGTACGCCCCCGCTCACGTCAGGCCCGACTGCCGAACGGTGATGTTCAGCCGCCCGACCAGCCCGAGTGCCGGGTCGGCGGTGCCCGGCACGGTCCGCAGCACTCCGTGGTACGCGAACCTGGAGGGGCCGCCGAAGACCAGCAGGTCGCCGCTGCGCAGTTCCAGGTCGGTCCAGGGGCGGGTGCGGGTCTCGGCGTTGCCCAGCCGGAACACGCAGCTGTCACCGAGCGAGAGGGAGACCACCGGGGCGTCGATGCGTTCCTCGCGGTCGCGGTGCAGGCCCATCTTCGCGCCGTGCGGATAGTGGTTCACCACCCCGATGTCGGGCCGGTAGCCGACCGCCCCGGCGATCTCGGGCAGCCGCGGACCGTACGCCTCGGCGAGTGCGCGGACCGCGAGCGCGCCCAGCTCGGGCGGGAACGGCTTGACCGGCGCGCCGTCGCCGTCCACCACGGTGCGGGCGTAGCCGTACGGGTACCAGTGCCAGCCGAGGCTGAGCATCCGTACCGACATCTCGCCACCGCGGGGCATCCGGACGGTGCGCAGCCCGGCCGGCGGGCGGGCCCAGGCTCGGCAGGCCTCGACCAGTCCGCGCTGCTCGGGGAGGGAGAGCCAGTCGGGGACATGGACGGTGCCCGGCGCAGGTTCGGAGCGCTCGCGCGGCTCCGGCGGGAACAGCGACTCCGCGGGGAAGAGGGGGAACGTCTCGCCGTCCATGCACCCATCCTCGCAGCAGTCCGGCCCGCGCCGGCCGGGCGGCGGCGGCCCCGGGGTCAGCCGTTCGGCGCACGCCTGACCGGTTGCGGGTGCAGCGTGCCGGGTCCAGGGCTGAGCTGGGAGTACCCCGACCGGAGAGCCCCGATCGGGATGCCGACCGACGAGCCCGATCGGGAGCCCGACCGAGGTCCGGCCGAGGCACCGGCGCCGAGAAGCCGGTGCCGGGCAGCCCATGCCGAGGAGCCAGCATGAAGACCCTGGATTTCAAGATCATCGACCTTCCCGAGTCCTCCCTCGGCAAGTCGGCCGTGCTGGTCACCGGCCGGCACGAAGCACTCCTGGTCGATGCGGGCTTCACCCGCTCCGACGGCCACCGCCTGGCGGAGGAGGTCAGGGTCTGCGGCAAGCAGCTGACCGCGGTCTTCATCAGCCACGGCGACCCCGACTTCTACTTCGGCTCCGAGGCGATCCACCACGCCTTTCCCAAGGCCAGGTTCCTCGCCGCCCCGGCGATCGTGGCGCACATCAAGGAGACGTACCGGTCGAAACTGGAGACCTGGGCGCGGCTCGGCCCCGAACTCCCGACGCGGCTGGTCCTGCCCGAGCCGCTGGCCGGTGACGCCATCGAGTTCGAGGGCCACCGACTGGAACTGCGCGGCGCGGACTTCCACCTCCCGGACCGGCACTATCTGTGGGAGCACCGGCAGCGGGTGGTCCTCGGTGGCGTGCTGCTGTTCCAGGGGCTGCACGTGTGGACCGCCGACACCCCGACGCAGGCCGGGCGCGGCGCCTGGATCGACCTGTTGGACGGCATGGAGGCCCTCGACCCGTCCTTCGTGGCCGCCGGACACCGCAGGGCGGGCGCACCCGCCGACGTGTCGGCGATCCACTACACCCGGGACTACCTGCGGACGTTCGAGACCGAGGTCGGCCAGGCCGAGAACGCGGCGGCCGCGCAGGAGGCGCTGGAACGGCACTACCCGCAGGCCGGGTTGAAACTCGCGGTGGAACTCGGCACCAAGGTCGCCATGGGTGAACTGCGCTGGCGATGAAGGACCCCGGACCCCACAGGTCACCTACCGACGGGGCTCCCGGCAGCCCGGCGGCCGGCGCCCCGACAACGGCGGAACCCGGTGCGCTCGCATACGGCGTCGACACATTGCGTTCAGGTGTTCACAGCTCGCAGTCGGATTAGCGGCAATTCCCGTCGCGGGTGCGTTCACCCGTGACCCCTGGCCGGGCGGCCCGTTGGTAATGGCGGTCGGACGCGCCCGGCCGCCATTACCTGACGACCCGAGGAGTCCCCCTTGCCGCGCATGCTCGCTGTCAGCGACGAGGTCCGAGCCGAGATCGGCGACGACGAGGCAGACCGCCTGCTCGCCGGTGCACACGCACCCGAAACCTACGACTGCACTTCGTGCCGCGCCCCTGGTGACTCCTCCCAGGAGGCCACCAGTACCGTGCTGTTCGTCGGTGACGAGACGGCGGTACTCGCCTTCGCCCACGCCCGCTGCATTCCCTCGCAGGTGGTACCGGTCTCCGAGGCTCAGCTGCGCGGCGCCGTGGAGAGCATCAACCAGGCCCAGGGCGGCGCTCCGGCCGTCGGCGCGCCCGGGAGCGGGGGTGGTGCCGGGGGTGGCGTCGGAGCCGCTGCGGAGACGGCGCCCGAGGCCGAACGGCCCGCGCCGCCGGCCGCCGGGCAGCCCGCCGTCCTGGGGATCACCTGCGGTCTGGTGATGTGCGGTGACACCGCGCACGCCGCACTGGTGGTCGAACCGACCGGGCCGGTCGGCCGTCCCGGCAACACCTCCGGGGAGGACGAGTTCCTCTCGCTGCTGACCGACCACCACTTCCAGCAGGTCACGGACGTCGACAGGGCCCCGGACTCACCGCTGCCCGGCTGGTCGGTGCTGATGGCGATGGGCAAGCTGCACGCGATCCTGCAGCCCTCGGCGACCGGCGGCAGCTCCGCCTGGTGGCAGGCGCACCAGCCGCTCCAGGTCACCGACGCCTGGCGGCAGGCCGCCAACGCCCAGGCCACGGTGACGATGTACGCGGTTCCGGCCGGCACCGTCGGCCGCCAGCCCCGCGAGGACCTGCTGCGCCAGGCGCTCGACCGTGCCGCTGCCAAGGGCCTGCTGGTCGGTGCCATCCTGCCGCTGGCCGGGACCTGACGGTCCTCCCGCGCGCGCCGGGCCCGTCCCTCGTACCGGGCCGCCGCGCCGAACTCCCGAGCCGCTCCCCGTTCTCCGGCCCCCTCCGGCACCTCGCCACAGGGCCGGAGAACGTCCGTCCGGGCCCGGTGACGCAGCCGTCCCGCCATGACCTGCTGCGGCTCCGCCCGCGCCGCGGCCGGAGGCCGGACGAGCCGAAGCCGGCGCGGGGGACTGGAGGCGAACCGGCGAAGGACCGGCACGACGGGCTGGAGGCGAACCGGCGAAGGACCGGCACGAGGGGCACGACGGGCGAACCCATGGACGAACCGGCGAACACCCTGGCGATCCCGCCACCGAGTGCCGGGAGTGACACAGGACGGCCGTCCCGGCCCCGCATCCCCCGGCCGCCTCGATCGTTGGCCTTCGTGTGTACAGCTACGACGTCGTCACCCACCGCCCCTCCGCCACCGGCGCCCGTTCCATCCCGGGCATGCGCCCGTCGTACGACGCGGAGCACCCCTCCTCGCCGACCCCCATCTACGACGCGCTGTACTCGGAGTACCGGCGACTGTTCCGGGCCCTTCCCGGTGACCGGACCGGCGAGGAGGATCTGCGCTTCACCGGCTTCGCGGTACGGGACACTCCCCGGGCGGGGTACTTCAGCCGGGACGCCCAGCCCGTCCGTGAGGCACTCCCACCCGGGGACTCGTACGCCTCGCGCGGCGAGCCGTACGGCACCCGCGCGGAGTTGACCGCGTACCCGCCGCAGCACCAGGTGTTCGACACCTACGCGGGGCACGCCCAGGGCACGCCGCAGTTCATGCCGAGCCAGCAGGGCGGCGGCAACGGCGGGCAGTACGGGAGCGGGCAGCACTCAACCGGGTCGTTCACGCCGGGGCAGGTGACGTCCGGCCAGTTCAGCGCGGGTCAATTCCTCGCCGCGACCGGGCAGTTCGGGGCAGCGGCGGCTGCCGCAGGGCACCCCGGCGCCGCTCGGCCCGCCACCACCGGCCAACCGGCCGGCAACGGCCAGTACGCGGGCGCGGCCCAGGCATCCGGCGGTCAGGGCTGGGTCGCCTCGGGCTACCTCGCCCCCGCGCAGCCGGTCGTCGGCGGGGTCGGTGAGGTGAACGGCTTCAGCGGGCGCCACCGCGGCGTGCTGTCACTGCCCCCGGGCCGCATCCCCGGCCAGGGCTGACGCCGGTCCGGCCTGCCCGACACCGAACCACCGCTTCCGCCCATGCACTTCACGCCCGGAAACGCCACAGAGTGCCAAGAAGTGCCACGGCGCGTGCCAGCACATGCCACGGGCCGCCAGGACCGGACAGACACGGCACCGCACGACACACCTCATACGACGTGCCACGAGGCGCCGAGAACCGCCAGAAAGCGCTACGGACCCCAAGAGCCGCCGGAGGCCGGGCCCCGCAACGGGTACCCGGCCTCCGGACTGCCGCTCAGGCGGCCTGCTCACTTCTTGCGGCGCTTCTCCCGCACTCGCACCGAGATCGAGATCGGCGTACCGGTGAAGCCGAACTCCTCGCGCAGCCGGCGCTCGACGAAGCGGCGGTAGCCCGCCTCCAGGAAGCCGGAGGCGAAGAGCACGAAGCGCGGCGGCCGGGTACCGGCCTGGGTGCCGAACAGGATGCGCGGCTGCTTGCCGCCCCGGATCGGGTGCGGGTGGGCGGCCACCAGCTCGCCGAGGAAGGCGTTCAGCTTGGCGGTCGGGATGCGGGTCTCCCAGCCCTCCAGCGCGGTCTCGATCGCCGGGACCAGCTTCTCCATGTGGCGGCCGGTCTTCGCCGAGACGTTGACCCGGGGCGCCCAGCGGACCTGGACGAGATCGCGCTCGATCTCGCGCTCCAGGTAGTAGCGGCGCTCCTCGTCGATCTGATCCCACTTGTTGTAGGCGATGACGACGGCGCGCCCGGCCTCGACGGCCATCGAGATGATCCGGGTGTCCTGCTCGGCCAGGGTCTCGCTGGCGTCGATCAGGACGACCGCGACCTCCGCCTTCTCCAGCGCGGAGGCGGTGCGCAGCGAGGCGTAGAAGTCGGCACCGGCGGTCAGGTGGACCCGGCGGCGGATACCGGCGGTGTCCACGAACTTCCAGGTCTTGCCGCCGAGTTCGATCATCTCGTCGACCGGGTCGCGGGTTGTCCCGGCCAGCTCGTTGACGACCACCCGCTCCTCGCCGGCGACCTTGTTGAGCAGGCTGGACTTGCCCACGTTGGGCCGGCCGATCAGGGCCACCCGGCGCGGGCCGCCGACGGGGCTGTCGCCGAAGGTCTGCGGCGGGGCCTCGGGCAGCGCGGCCATGACGGCGTCGAGCAGGTCGCCGGAGCCGCGGCCGTGCAGCGCGGAGACCGGGTACGGCTCGCCGAGGCCGAGCGACCACAGGTAGGCGGCCTCGGCCTCGGTGGAGGGGCCGTCGACCTTGTTGGCGCAGAGCACGACCGGCTTGCCGGCCTTGCGGATGATCTTGACCAGGGCCTCGTCGGTGTCGGTGGCACCGACGGTGGCGTCCACCACGAAGAGCACCGCGTCGGCGGTCTCGATGCCGTACTCGGCCTGGGCGGCGACGGCGGCGTCGATGCCGAGGACGTCGACCTCCCAGCCACCGGTGTCGACCAGCTTGAACCGGCGGCCGTTCCAGGTGGCCTCGTAGGTGACCCGGTCGCGGGTGACGCCGGGGCGGTCCTCGACCACGGCCTCGCGGCGGCCGATGATGCGGTTCACCAGGGTCGACTTGCCGACGTTGGGGCGGCCCACGACGGCCAGCACCGGCAGCGGGCCGTGCCCGGCGGCGTCCAGCTCGGCATCGATCTCGTCGATGTCGAAGCCTTCCTCGGCGGCCAGCGCCATGAACTCGGCGTACTCGGACGCGTCGAGCTCTCCGTGCGAACCGTGCGCGGTCTCGTTGCTCATCTTCGTGTTTCCGTTTCCCGGCACCGGCCCTTCCCAGGGGCGTGCCGTGCGTACCTGCCCCTCGGGGGCAGCGCGGTGCGTGACGCCCTCGTCGCGGGCGGCCGCAGGTCTGTCTGTCAGGGCCCCGGGTACGGGCCCGATGGTCCGGCCGGGGCCGGGTCGTCAGGCGGCGAGGCAGCCGGTCCGTTCCTGGACCAGGCCCACGATCCGGTCGATCACCTGCTCCAGGGTGAGGTCGCTGGTGTCCACCAGGACGGCGTCCGGCGCCTGGGTCAGCGGGTCGGTCTCGCGGGAGGAGTCGGCGGCGTCCCGGCGGGTCAGGTCGGCGGCCATCGCGGCGATGGTCGCCTCGTCCACGCCCTTCGCCCGCAGCTCGGCGGCACGGCGCTCGGCGCGCGCGGCCTGCGAGGCGGTCAGGAAGACCTTGAGGGTGGCGGCGGGGAAGACCACGGTGCCCATGTCACGGCCCTCGGCGACGATGCCGCGCTCGGCGACCTCGGCGCAGCCGCGCTGCAGCTCCACCAGCCGGGCCCGCACCTGCGGGACCGCGGCGACGGCGCTGACCTTCGAGGTGACCTCGGGGCCGCGGATCGGTCCGGAGACGTCCTGGCCGTCGACCGTGATGGTCGGGCCCGCGGCGTCGGTGCCGGAGACGATCACCGGCTTGCCGCAGGCTATGGCCACCGCGTCGGCGTCCTCGACGTCGACGTCGTTGGTCAGCATCCACCAGGTCATCGCGCGGTACATGGCGCCGGTGTCCAGGAAGCTCAGGCCGAGCCGGGCGGCGACCGCCCGGGAGACGGTCGACTTACCGGAGCCAGAGGGTCCGTCGATGGCGACGACGACCGGGGCGGACGCTCGGTCGGCAGTGTCCACGGGGCGAACCTCTCTCTACAGCCTGGGGTTGACCTCACAAGGGTAGTCGAATCCCCGGGTTCACCCATCCGGACCAGCCCGCCGGGCCGCGACCGGAGCCGGGCGGGCGCGCCGGTTCCCGGGAGCCGGGCCCCGGACGGACCACTCCCGCCCCCGGCGCTCAGTCCCGGACGCTCCACCCCTGCTCGCGCAGCGCGCCGATGAGCCGCCGCACCGCCGCCGGGGCGACCGAGAGCTGGACGAAGCCGACCTGCTGGCCGCTGGAGTGCTCGATGGCCACGTCCTCGATGTTGACCCCGAGCGCGCCGACCTCGCCGAACAGCCGCCCGAGCTCGCCGGGCTGGTCGCCGAGGACGACCGCGACCGTCTCGTACCGGGTGGGCGGAGCGCCGTGCTTGCCGGGGATCCGGGACTGACCGGTGTTGCCGCGCCGCATCACGGCCTCGATCCCGGCCGCGCCACTGCGGCGCTCGGTCTCGTCGGCGGCCTCCATCGCGCGCAGCGCGGTGACGGTCTCGCCGAGGTCCGCCGCGACCTCCTCCAGGATGTCGGCGACCACTCCGGCGTTGGCGGACAGGATGTCCACCCAGAGCGCGGGGTTGGAGGCCGCGATCCGGGTCACGTCCCGGACGCCCTGGCCGGAGAGCCTTATGGCGGTCTCGTCCGCGTGCTCCAGCCGGGCCGCGACCAGCGAGGAGAGCAGCTGGGGGGTGTGCGAGACCAGCGCGACCGCGCGGTCGTGCGCGGAGGCGTCCATCACGATCGGCATGGCGCCGCAGAGCGCGACCAGTTCCAGGGCCGCGTTCAGGGTGTCCGTGTCGGTGTCCGGGGTGGGGGTGAGCACCCACGGCCTGCCCTCGAACAGGTCCGCCCGGGCGCCCAGCGGACCGGACACCTCCCGCCCGGCCATCGGGTGGCCGCCGATGTAGTGGGTGGTGTCACAGCCCAGCGAGGCGATGTCGGCCCGCGGCCCCGACTTCACACTCGCCACGTCCGTGTACCAGCGGGCGAGCCCCCGGCGCTGGCAGTCCGCGAGCACCTTGCCCACCAGGGCGGGCGGCACCGCGACGATCGCCAGGTCGACCGGCCCCTCGGGCAGGTCGGTGGTACCGGCACCGAGCGAGGCCGCCGTACGCGCGGCATCCGGATCGGCGTCCTCCAGATACACGCTGAAGCCGCGACCGGTGAGCGCGAGGGCAGCGGAAGTGCCGATCAGTCCGGTGCCGACGACGGCGGCAGTGCGCATGGGGGTTCGTCTCCTGTCAGGTGCCGATCCTGGTGGACGCCAATCCTCTCGCACCGGGGATCATTCTTGGCCACGGGCGCTCGCGCGGGCGGGCCCGGCAGGTTTGGGTCGGCTCGATCCCGCCTGCCCGGAGCGGGTGTTCACGGCAGCGGAGTGATTGCTCGGACACCCGCTCCGCCCGCCGCGGCAGAGCCGGCGAGCACCCTTCGGTCGGTACAGCCACCGCTGCGACGCCCCCGTACCGCCCTTGACGTGGACCGCCCCTGGCCGGACCACTGCCCGACCCCGCCTCCAAACACCGCCCCGGCAAACCGGGTTGACAACACCACGAGGCCCACCGTCCGCCGCCACCACCTCCCGCAGTACCGCCCGCAGTACCGCCCGCCGGAAGCACAAGGAAGCCACACATCCTCCCGGCACCCTCGGCTGTGTCGCGCCCCTCACGGGACACCTGTGCGGCACGCGGGCGAAATCCGCTGACTCCTGGGCGCCCCGGGGGCAGACTGGGCCGCCGGGGGACGGCTCGGACGAAGGGTGGGCGGGGTGGCGGCTGAAGCGGTCCAGGAGGCCGGGCGGGACGCGGCGCGGAGCTGGGGATCGGTACTCGAATCGGTGGTGGTGTACGCATCGGGCGCGCTCTGCCTGCGCCGGGCCCGCGGCACCGTGCCACCGGACGGCCGGGTACGGCTGCCGGGACTGCCCCGGACGCTCGACGGCGGCTCCCTGCGCGCCCGGGTGGTCGGCCAGGGCGCCTGGCGGGTCACCGAGGCCCGGTTGGAGGCGGCCGCCGAGCTGCGCGAACCGGCGGAGCTGCCCGGACTGCGCCGCCGGGCCGAGCAGGCCGAGGAGACGCTGGAGGCCGCCCGCGAACGGCACTCCGGACTGCTCGGCCGGATAGCGGAGATCGCCGCCCTGCGCGTGATCCCGCCGGCCCTGACTCCCGAGCAGCCGCACCGCCGCACCCCCGCCGACGCCTGGCTCGAACTGGCGGACTTCGTCGACGACCGGCTCGCCGCCCTGAACGCCCGCGCCCTGGAGCTCGCCGGCGAGGTCCGCCAGGCGGAGCACGCCCTGGCCGTCGCCCTGGAGGCCCTCGGACAGACCTCCACCGCGGAGCCCGCCCACCCGGTGGAGACCAGCGCCGTCGCCGTGCTCACCCTCACCAGTAGCGAGCACGGCGCGCGTGTCGAGGACGTCGAGGACGTCGAGATCGAGCTGGAGTACGGCGTCCAGGGGGCGTACTGGGTCCCGTCGTACCGACTGAGCCACCGCCAGGGCGACGGCGGCTCAGGATCGCTCGTGCTGCGCGCCTCCGTCCTCCAGCTCAGCGGCGAGGACTGGACGGGCGTGCGGCTGGCGCTCTCCACCGCCGACCTGAGCCGTCGCACCGACCTGCCGCAGCTGCGCTCGATCCGGATCGGCCGTCGCCAGCCCACCCCCGTGCCCTCCGGCTGGCGGGAGGCTCCGGCCGGCCTGTCCGAGCTGTTCGCGGGGTACGACGCGGCCGGCCCGCGCCCGTCGGCCGGGCGGTCCGCCCGGGCCTTCGGCGCGGCCTCCCCCGCACCCGTGCCGCGCGGTCCGCTGGCCCCCGCCGGCGGCGGGACGGCCGGGGTGCCGGAGGTCCTCGACGCCGGCCTGCACGGCTACGGCGGCGCAGCCCTCCCCCAGGCGCCCGCTGGGGCCCCCGCACCGGCACCCGCCGCACCGGCTCCACCCACTGCACCGGCACCCGCCGCACCGGCTCCACCCACTGCACCGGCACCCGCCGCACCGGCTCCACCCACTGCACCGGCTCCGCCCGGTGCCCAGGCCCCCGCCGCTCCCGTCGCATACGGGGCCCCGCCTCCCCCACCCGGCACCGCCGGCGCCCCGCCGCTCGGCCCCGGCGCGCCCGCGCCCGCGATGGCGCCGCGGATGCGGATGGCGGCCGCACCGCTCGCCGCTCCGCCACCCCTCCAGGCCCAGGCGCCCGAGCCCGCCGCACCCGCATACCCCCACCCGGCCCCCGAGTGGCTCGACTACGCCGCACTGACCCTGCGCGGCCCGGATGCCCCGCCCGCCGCCCGTGGCCGCCTGCTTCCCGACCCCGTCCTCGGCCGTGCCGGTGCGGGCCTGCCCGCCGCGGTGCCGCCGGCCCTGCCGGCGCTGCCCGAGCACGCAGTCCTCCCCCACCGGTCGGCCGGGTCGTTCGCCTACCGCTACGAGGCCGCCGCACCCGTGGACATCCCGTCCACCGGCCGTGGGTGGCACACCGTCACGATCGCCGAGGTCCCGGTCGAGCTGCGTACCGAGCACGTGTGCGTGCCCTCCGTCGAGGAGACCGTGTACGCCACCCTGCTGCTCACCAATCCGGGCGCGCAGCCACTGCTCGCCGGGCCGGTCGAGGTGAGCGTGGACGGCGAGTTCCTGCTCACCGCCGCACTGCCGACCCTGGCGCCCGGCGACACCCGGCGGGTCGGCCTCGGCGTGGCGGAGGGCATCCGGGTGGCCCGCCGGACCGAACTGCGCGAGTCCACGGCGGGCCTGCTGAACAACACCACCGTGCTCGACCACCGTGTCCATGTGGAACTGGTCAACCGGCTCGGCCACCCCGTCACGGTCGAGGTCCGCGAACGCGTACCGGTCACCGCCGACGCCGAGATCCGGATCGAGGAGCGGTCCGGCTGGACGGCCCCGAGCAGGCCCGACGGACCGCGACCCGGCACCGAGCCCTCGGACACCTACCCGCCGAGCACCCGCGTGTGGCGGGTGGAACTGCCCGCCGACGGCACCGTCGAGCTGGACGGCGGCTACGAGATCCGAATCCCGGCCGGCAAGGCCATCCTCGGCGGAAACCGGAGGAACTGACCCATGACCAACCCGCCCGCCACGTCCTCCGTCCCGGTCCGCCCGCTCCCGGTCACGGCCGTCACCTGTCTGGAGGACCGCACCCTGGTGATGCGGACCACCACCCTCGATCTGCACCCGGGAGTGCAGCGGCTGCGCCTCGGCCCGATCACCGCGCTCGCCGTCGACCGCTCGCTGCGCGCCGACGTGACCGGCAGCCGGGCCGGGGCCGCCAGGGTGCTGGACGCCCGGATCATCCGCTCCTGGACCCCGCGCGCCCCGCTTCCGCCCACCGAGGCCGACTCGGAGTTGCGCCGCCGGGTGCACGCCCTGGAGCAGGAGCAGCTCACCGAGGACGCCCGCCGCCGCCGGCTGGAGGCCCGGCAGGCCCTGCTCGCCCAGCTGGCCGCCGATCTGCTGCGCGAGATCGGCGAGGGTGCGGGCCACGGCGAGATCGAACGGGCCCGCTGGGGGCGCGAGTTGGACCGGGTGGACGCCGAGCGCGAGTCGTACGGGGAGCAGCTGCGTGCGGTGTGGTCACGGCTGCGGGCCGTCGAGGAGGAGCTGCGGCAGGCCCAGTCGGCGCTGGACCAGGCCGAGGAGGAGCCCGTCGAGCTGCTCGGGTACGTGGAGCTCACGGTCGAGGCCGCCGAGGCCGGCCCGCACGGGCTGACGGTCTCCCACCTCGCGCCGTGCGCCCTGTGGCGGCCCGCCTACCGGGCGACGCTGGGCGAGGAAGGTCTGCTGCTGGAGACCGAGGCGGTGGTCTGGCAGCGCACCGGCGAGGACTGGTCGCAGGTCCGGCTGACCCTGTCCACCGCCCGTTCCGCCCTGCCCGGCGAGCCGCCGCGGCTGGCCGAGGACGTGCTCGTGCTGCGCGACAAGTCCGCCGAGGAGCGCCGCACGGTCGACGTCGAACTGCGCGACGAGGAGATCGGCAGTACCGGGCCGGCCGCGGTGGACGGCCTCCCGGGCGTGGACGACGGCGGCGAGGTGCGCACCCTGCGCGCTCCGGGGCCGGCCTCGGTGCCCGGCGACGGCCGTCCGCACCGGGTGCCGCTCACCGCCTTCACCGCCGGCGCGAGCAGCGAGTACGCCTGCGCGCCAGAACTGTCCCCGCTGGTCACCCAGGTGGTGCGGTTCCGCAACGGCGCCGGGCACGCGCTGCTGGCGGGCCCGGCGGACCTGGTCCGCGGCAGCGGTTTCGTCGGCCGCGCGGAGCTGCGTTTCACCGCCCCGGGCGCACCGGCCGAACTCTCCTTCGGCAGCTCGGACGGCTACCGGGTGATCCGGGAGACCGAGGAGACCAGGGGCAGTGCCGGACTGGACCGCCGCACGGTGCTCACCCGTACGGTCCGGCTGCACCTGTCCCGCCTCTCCGGCCCGCAGGAGCAGGGCGAGCAGGTGGTCGTGGTGCGCGAACGGATCCCGGTCTCGGAGGTCTCGGCGGTGGAGGTACGGCTGCGCAAGGAGGCCTGCTCCCCACCACCGGACGAGCTGGACGCCGAGGGCATCGTCCGCTGGGACGTGGCGCTGCCGCCGGGCGGCCGACGGACCGTCACCCTGGTGTACGAGGTCTCGGCGGCGGCCAGGGTGGCCGGGATCTGACCGGCCCCGATCGGCATCGCACAGAACCATCAACTCCGGTGCGAATCAGGTAAAAAAGACACATGATCTACCATCTCGCACCCCTGGACGACTGGCTCCGTGACCCGGGGCGGCCGTACGCCACCACCTCCCTGCTGACCGACGGGTTCATCCACTGCTCGGCCGACGAGCAGACCGCGCTGGCCGTCGCCAACGCCTTCTACCAGGACTCGCCGGAGCCGCTGATGGCCCTGCTGATCGAGGAGAGCCTGGTGGAGCCGATGGTGAAGTGGGAGGCGCCGCACGGCGCGCCGCCGCCGGGCGCGACCCCGGGCGTGCTGTTCCCGCACATCTACGGGCGCCTCAACCGCACCGCGGTGGTCGGCCTGGAGAAGGTCGAGCGCGGCCCGGACGGCCGCTGGGCCGCCCTCCAGCCCTGGAGCTGAGGCCCCGTTCCGCGCGGCCGGGGAAGCGGTTCACGCAGCAGTTTCACGACCGCGGAAGCGGCTCAAGGGCGGCGAAGCAAGGGCGGGGAAGCGGTTCAGGGGCGCGGGGAACCCCGCCCCTGAAGGCCTCCGTTGGGAAGTCCTGCCCGACCGCCCCGTGCCTACCGCCGCCCACCGCGCGGCCCGTCCGTGCGGCTCACAGCCAGCCGCGCTCCCGGGCCGCCATGCCCGCCTGGAACCTGGTGGTCGCGCCGAGCTGGCGCATCAGCGTCTGCAGCCGCCGCTGGGTGGTCCGGGCGCTCCAGCCGAGCGACCGCGCGATCGACTCGTCGGTGAGCCCGGCCGCCAGCAGGCCGAGCAGCTTGCGGTGGTCCTCCTCGGGGCCGGAGCCGTCGTCCCCGTCGCCGATCGCCGCCTGCAACGGGACCGCCCGCTCCCACTCCGCCTCGAAGAGCGCGTCCAGCCCCTGGAGCAGCGCCGACGGATGGACCACGTACGCGGCGTCAAGCACCGCGTCGCCGACGCTGATCGGGATGATCGCCATCCGGTCGTCGGCCATCATCATCTTCATCGGCAGTACCGGCCGGACCTTGCACTCCTCGCCGTCCGCGACCCCGGGCAGGATGTCCTTCTCCAGCCGCCCGGGCCAGGCCACGGCCTCCTTGTCGTAGATCGCCCGGAACTTCAGCCCGGCCCGCAGCCGCTGGCGCTGCCTGGACAGGCTGGCCACCGGGTCCTGGATGTAGGGCGGGCAGTCGAAGCCGCGCACCTGGTACTGGGCCGTCCCGACCAGGTGCTCCAGCCGCTGGGCGATGGCTTCGGCGCCGGTCAGCACCTCGACCGAGTGGGCGGGGTCGGTGAACCGGCTGGCCTCCCGGAAGGCGTCCATCAGCCGGTGCATCTCGGCGCGGGCGTCCCGCAGCTGGGCCTCGCGGTGGCCGATCAGGGTGCCGATGGCGACGTCGGGGGCTACGGAGAGATAGCGCTCGCGGTCGACCGGACTGCGGGTCACCATGCCCTGCTCGGCCAGCCGGTCGAGGGACTCCCGACTCTGTTGCGGGGTCAGTCCGCACTGCTCGGCGAGCTCTTCTGCGGTGGACTGGGGTGCGGCCACCAGCGCCGCGTAGACCTGTCCGTCCGGCCGGCCAAGACCGAGCACTCCGAATGCGTCGGGCACGACGTTCCTTCCCCCCACTGCTCACCCCGGTTGGCGCACTCCCGCCATCCGGCCGGGCGCCAGTTGCTGGCCATCGTGCGCCACGGATCCACGGGCTGACAAGCCGGGGCAACGGGGGTGCGGCCAGGCTCACACCACATCCCCGCAGTACAGCAGAGGGTCTCCCCGCCGATCGGCGGGGAGACCCTCCTCATCAGGTACTACAAGCCCGGCGGCGCCGGATGGCGGGCCGGCGGCAGGTCCCTACAGGCCGACCTCGCGCATCAGCTGGCCGACCTCCGGGTTGGTGAGCCGGCGCAGCCAGCCCGACTTCTGGTCGCCCAGGGCGATCGGACCGAAGTGGGTGCGCACCAGCTTCTCGACCGGGAAGCCCGCCTCGGCGAGCATCCGGCGGACGATGTGCTTGCGGCCCTCGTGCAGGGTGACCTCGACCAGGTAGTTCTTGCCGACGTTGGAGACCACCTTGAAGCTGTCGGCGCGGGCGAAGCCGTCCTCCAGCTCGATGCCCTGCGCCAGCTGCTTGCCCAGGTCGCGCGGGATCGGGCCCTGGATGGCCGCCAGGTAGGTCTTGGTCACGCCGTAGCGGGGGTGGGTGAGGCGGTGGGCCAGCTCGCCGTGGTTGGTGAGCAGGATGATGCCCTCGGTCTCGGTGTCCAGCCGGCCGACGTGGAACAGCCGGGTCTCCCGGTTGGTCACGTAGTCGCCCAGGCACTGCCGGCCGTCCGGGTCCTCCATGGTGGAGACCACACCGGCCGGCTTGTTGAGCGCGAAGAACAGGTACGACTGGGTGGCGACGGTCAGACCGTCCACCTTGATCTCGTCCTTCTGCGCGTCCACCCGCTTGCCCTGCTCGGTGACCGGCACGCCGTTGACCTCGACCCGGCCCTGCGCGATCAGCTCCTCGCAGGCCCGGCGGCTACCGACACCGGCCCGCGCCAGCACCTTCTGCAGGCGCTCGCCCTCGGGTTCGCCGAAGGTCTTGGGCAGCTTGACGGCCGGCTTGTCGTGCCGGGCCAGCACCGCGTCCTCGATCCGGGCCTGCAGCTCGCGCGAGCGCTGCGGCTGGCGGCGCGGGTCGCCCGGCGCGCCCTGGCCCTCGCGGCGCGGCCGCGGGGCCGGCCCGGGCTTGCGGGCGGCGAAGCCGCTGCGGCCCGGCGTGGCGTTCGGCCCGCCACCGTACTCGGGCCGGTCGTACCGGCGCTCCTCCGGGCGGGGCGTGCCCTTGCGGCCCGAGCCCTGCCGCCGGTCGTCCCGGCCGTAGGAACCCCCGCGCGACGAAGAGTCGCCGCCGTAGGAGTCGCGGTCGCGCCCGTACGAGCCGCCGCCGCGCGAGGACGAGGAACCGTCCCGCCCGCCGCCGAAGGACGAGCCGCCCCGGGAGCCGCCGTACGAGCCGCCCCGGCCCCCGCCCTGTCCACCACGGCCCTGGCCGCCGCCGCTGTTCCTGCCGTTGCCACTGCTACGCATCAAAATGTCCGTACGTCGTATCCGTTGGGAGTAGTGCAAGTCGTTTCGGCCGACCTCACCGCCCCCTGCCGATCAGACGCGAGCCCGACCGGTCTCGTCCGGGCCGCCCGCCGCACGTGCGGCGGCGACCGCCTCCGCGATCATCGTGCCTTCGAGGGACTCCGCTTCCACGTCGTCGACCTCGGGCAGGAAGGGTGCCAGCTCCGGCAGCTCGTCCAGGCCGCGCAGCCCCATCCGTTCCAGGAAGTAGTTCGTCGTCCGATACAGGATCGCACCTGTTTCGGGCTCGGATCCGGTCTCTTCCACCAGTCCTCGCTGTACCAGGGTACGCATCACGCCGTCACAGTTCACACCGCGTACCGCGGAGACCCGGCTGCGCGACACCGGCTGCCGGTACGCGACCACCGCCAGCGTCTCCAGTGCGGCCTGGGTGAGCCGGGCCTGCCGGCCGTCCAGGACGTAGCGGTCCACGGCGGGCGAGCACTCGGCTCGGGTGTAGAACCGCCAGCCTCCGGCCACCAGCCTCAGGTCGAAGCCCCGGCCCTGGGCGGTGTACTCGGCGGACAGCTCGCGCAGCGCCCCGGCCACCTCCGCGCGCGGACGCTCCACCGCCTCGGCCAGCCGCGCCTCGGTGGCGGGCTCGTCCACCACCAGCAGCACCGCCTCCAGCGCGGCCCGCAGCGCCCCTCCGTCCCCGGTCACCGCGCTTCCGCCGGCCGACGGCCCGTCAGCCGGCGGGGCGGGCGCCGGCACCGCTTCCGCGGGCCGCTCCGCGAGCCCGCGGGCAGGCGTCTGCGGGCCGTGGGCGGACTCCTGCCACTCGTGCGCCCTCGGCTGGCCCGGGACGCCCAGGGCCCGCCTGTGCGGCCCCGGCAGGCCGGTTCCCTCGGGCTGCTCCGTCACGATGCCTCCTCAGCCGTCTTCCGGTCCCCGTCCACCGGCCGGCGGTCGAACTCGTCGGTGACCTCGACCGGCCGCCCGGGATCGGCGACCCATCGCACCAGCAGCTCGCCCAGCGCCTGCGGCTGCTCGAAGTCCAGCGCCCGTTCCCGGTACAGCTCCAGCAGCGCCAGGAACCGGGCGACCACCACGAGGGTGGACTCGGCGTCCGCGACCAGCTGGTCGAAGGTCGCCGAACCGAGCGCGGTGAGCCGGTCGACCACCCGGGCGGCCTGTTCGCGCACGCTCACCGGCGGGGTGTGGATGTGGTCCACGTAGACCACCGGCCTGGGCCTGGGCGCCATCGCCCGCGCCGCCAGCTGGGCGAAGTGCTCGGGGCCGATGCCCAGCACCACCTCAGGCAGCATTTCGGCGTGCCGCGGCTCCAGGCCCACGCTGCGGGCGCGCCGCAGCAGCTCGGCCTCCCAGCGCTCGCCCAGCACCGCCGCCACCTGCTTGTAAGCGCGGTACTGGAGCAGCCGGGCGAACAGCAGGTCGCGGGCCTCCAGCAGGGCGAGGTCCTCCTCGTCCTCGACCTCGGCGGCGGGCAGCAGCCGGGCCGCCTTGAGGTCCAGCAGGGTGGCCGCGACCACCAGGAACCCGGTCGCCGCGTCCAGGTCCCAGTCGGGGCCCGCGGCTCGGATGTGGGCGACGAACTCGTCGGTCACCTTGGACAGCGCCACCTCGGTGACGTCCATCCGGTGCTTGGCGATCAGGCTGAGCAGCAGGTCGAACGGGCCCTCGAAGTTGTCCAGCCGCACCAGGAAGCCGGCCCGCGCCTCACCCGCCTCCTCGGCGGGCCGGACGGCCCCGACGGCTTCCCCTGCACTCGACATGACGCCCCATCTTCACCCGCGCCGCGCCCGCGGGCGGCGAGGCAGCGCCCAGGGGCGCGGATCCGGGTGCGATCGGGTGGGCATCCCCGGGGGGAGTGGCGACCCGACGGTCTTCCGCCGCGGCAGGGTGTCCGCGCCGCCGGGAGAGTCCGCGGGACGGACTCAGCGGCCGCGCAGCCGCCGCACCAGGATGCTGGCCTCGCCGCGCTGCTCCAGGTCGGCGAGGACGACGGAGATGGCCTCCCGGACCACCCGGCCCCGGTCCACCGCCAGCCCATGCTCACCGCGCAGCACCAGACGGGCGTGCTCCAGGTCCATGAGCTCCTCGGCGGACACGTACACGGTGATCTTCTCGTCGTGCCGCTCGCGTCCGGTGGGTCGTCGCACGGCCCGGCCCCGGGGGCGGACCCGCCTGGCGGCCTCGCCCGCCTGCTCGTCGGCCTGCGCCGCCGTTCCCGGCCCGGCCGCCGTACCGGGCTGCCCCTGCGGCTGCCGTCCGCCGGTCGGCTGCGGCCCGTCCGGCGCGCTCTCGGCGGGCGTCGCCGGCTGCTCGCCTCGGCTGCCGGAGGCGTCCCGGGCGGTGTCTCGCGGCCCGGTGCCGTTCTCGGCCGCGCGGGCGGTCTCCGCTCTGGGCGCCTCGGCCGGCCGGGAGAGGGAGGGCGAGAGCGCCATCCCGCCCGTGGTCCGGAACAGCTCGTCAGCCCCCGGGAGACTCACTCGGCGGGGCGGCACCGGTCGAGCACCTCCCTGGCGAGCTGGCGGTAGGCGGCGGCACCGACCGAGTTGGTCGCGTACGTGGTGATCGGCTCGCCGGCCACCGTGGTCTCCGGGAACCGGACGGTCCGGCCGATCACGGTGTGGAAGACGTGGTCGCCGAACGCCTCGACGACCCGGGCCAGCACCTCGCGGCTGTGCACGGTACGCGAGTCGTACATGGTGGCGAGGATGCCGTCCAGGCGCAGCTCGGGGTTGAGCCGCTCGCAGACCTTCTCGATGGTCTCGGTGAGCAGCGCGACACCGCGCAGCGCGAAGAACTCGCACTCCAGCGGGACGATCACACTATGAGCGGCCGTCAGGGCATTGACCGTCAGGAGACCGAGCGAGGGCTGGCAGTCGATGATGACGTAGTCGTAGTCGGGCAGCAGCGGCTTCAGCGCCCGGGCCAGCGCGGACTCCCGCGCCACCTCGCTGACCAGCTGCACCTCGGCGGCGCTCAGGTCGATGTTCGAGGGCAGCAGGTCCATACCGGGGATCGCGGTCTTCAGCAGCACCTCATCGGCCGTCAGGCCCCGCTCCATGAGCAGGTTGTAGACCGTGACGTCCAGCTCCATCGGGTTGACGCCGAGGCCGACCGAGAGCGCGCCCTGCGGGTCGAAGTCCACCAGCAGCACCCGGCGCCCGTACTCCGCGAGTGCGGCACCCAGGTTGATGGTGGACGTGGTCTTGCCGACGCCGCCCTTCTGGTTGCACATCGCGATGATCTGCGCGGGGCCGTGCTCGGCCACCGGCGCGGGGATCGGGAAGTAGGGCTGCGGGCGGCCGGTGGGGCCGATCCGCTCGCGGCGCTGGCGGGCCGCGTCGGGGGCCAGGGTGGCGGCGTACTCCGGGTCGGGCTCGTACTCGGCGTCCGGGTCCTCGTACGAGCCGTAGGCGAAGTCGCCGTAGACCAGGCCGTGCGCGGCCAGGTCGGCGTCGTAGTCGGCGACGGAGGTGGTGCTGACACCGGTGCTCTGGCGTGCCTCGAAGGTACGGACCGCGACCGAGCCGACCTCTACCGAACCCACCGTGGCCTGCCGGGCCGTGAGCTCCTCGTTCGGCTGTCCGGCGGTGTGCTCCGCCAGTCCTGGCTGACCACCCCCGGGAGCAAATGTCGACTCATTCACAAGTCGTCTTACCTCCTTGGGCATCCAGGACTCTATGTCGATTCGTCAGCGTGGCAGCATGCCGACGGTTTGCGACTCTAGGCCGTCTGCGGCGTTCGCAGCAACACAATCCACGGTAGTGGGCACGATGTGTCGGCTGTCGGACCGGTCGCTGTCAAGGCCTTAAAGGGCCCTCGGCCCTAACGTTTCCGCGGAGGTCACCGCCCCCGGGCCGGGCGGGCCACCCACCCCGTTTGCGGTCGGCGGGTGACGTGTTGCACATGAATTGACATCGTGACGCCACCCGACCTTCACCACCGGTTCCGGGCACGCCGAAGCCCCCGGCCCGAGGATGGGGCCCCTCCTGCCCGTTGGCGGGCGAGGAGGGAGGGCCGGGGGCATGGCACCGCCTCAGTCGGGCGGACCGTTCAGCTGATGCGCACTCAGGCGAGCACGCTGTCCAGGGAGATGGACTCCAGGCCGAAGGCGTCGGCGACGGCGGCGTAGGTGATCTGGCCCTCGTGGACGTTCAGACCCTTGGCCAGCGCCGCGTCGCGGCGCAGCGCCTCCTTCCAGCCGCGGTTGGCCAGCTCGACGACGTACGGCAGCGTCGCGTTGGTCAGCGCGTAGGTGGAGGTGTTCGGGACGGCGCCCGGCATGTTGGCCACGCAGTAGAAGACCGAGTTGTGGACCTGGAAGGTCGGCGCGGCGTGCGTGGTCGGGTGCGAGTCCTCGAAGCAGCCGCCCTGGTCGATGGCGATGTCGACGAGCACGGAGCCCGGCTTCATCCGGGAGACCAGCTCGTTGGTGACCAGCTTCGGGGCCTTGGCGCCCGGGATCAGCACCGCGCCGATGACCAGGTCGGCCTCGACGACGGCCTTCTCCAGCTCGTAGGCGTTGGAGGCGATGGCCTTGACCTTGGTGCCGAAGATGCGGTCGGCCTCGCGCAGCTTGTTGATGTCGCGGTCGAGCAGGGTCACCTCGTAGCCCATGCCGATGGCGATGGTGGCGGCGTGCCAGCCGGAGACGCCACCGCCGATGACCACGCACTTGGCCGGGTGGGTGCCGGGCACACCACCGGGCAGCACGCCGCGGCCGCCGGCCGGGCGCATCAGGTGGTACGAGCCGACCTGCGGGGCCAGCCGGCCGGCCACCTCGGACATCGGGGCGAGCAGCGGCAGGGCGCCGTTGGCGAGCTGCACGGTCTCGTACGCGATCGCGGTGGTGCCGGAGGCGAGCAGCGCGTCGGTGCCGGCCCGGTCGGCCGCCAGGTGCAGGTAGGTGAAGAGCGTCTGCCCCTTGCGGAGGCGGTGGTACTCCTCGGCGATGGGCTCCTTGACCTTCAGCAGCAGGTCAGCGGTGGCCCACACCTCATCAGCGGTGGGGAGGATGGTGGCACCGGCGGCCACGTACTCCTCGTTGGAGATCGAGGAGCCGACACCGGCGTTGTCCTCGATGAACACCTCGTGTCCGTTGCGGACCAGCTCATGCACGCCGGCGGGCGTGATGGCCACGCGGTACTCGTGGTTCTTGACCTCGCGGGGGATGCCGACCTTCACGGCTAAACACGTCCTCTTGCCATGGGGGTCCCTACCGGAGAAGACCGGCGGGCGACGCGCACGGGGGGAAGCCATCGGAAGACACCGAAAGACACTTCGCTGCGCGACTGCTGTCGAGTGTAATGAAGCCCAGCGAATCCGCCAGCCTTCCAAACTGAATAAATCAGCTTGTTACATTGGCACTTTCGTAGGCTCGTGACGACTGCGCACCGCAGATCGCCACCAACCGCACAGTTACGACATTACTCCCAGGTCGGGTGGTCCGATCCGCCCCCGGCCTGCTGCCGCAGGGCGTCCAGCGTCCCCGCCACCGCCGCCCGGCCGCGCTCGTCGCCGAGGCGGCGCAGCAGCGCCAGCGCGGCCCGGTACTCGCGGTCGGCCTCCTCGAAGCGGCGCTGACCCGCGTGCGCCTCGGCCGTCCTGACCAGTAGTCGGGCCTCCGCCGGACGATCGTTCAGGCCCTGGCGCAGCGCGAGCGCGCGGCCGTACCAGTCCGCCGCCCGCACCGGGTCTCCCAGAGCCCGGTGGCACTCGCCGATCCCCTCCAGCGCACGGGCGCGGGCCGGGTCGTCGGCAGCGGTCCTGGCGTGGTCCAGGGCGGCTCGGTAGCGCGCCGCGGCCTGCTCCCAGCGGCCGGCGGCGGCCTGCAGGTCGCCCAGGTTGAGCAGGGCGGCGGCGGCCCGACGGGTGGCCCCGCCGCGCTCGGCCACCTTCAGCACCAGGCCGTGCAACTTGTAGAGATCGGCCGGGGCGGCGGCGCCGGTGAGCGGCAGGGCGCGCAGCAGCGCGGTGACCAGCCGGCCAGCCGAGCCGTCCAGGTCCGCCTGGCCGATCGCCTCCGCCACCGCGCCGAACAGCGACTCGCGCTCGCCGATCAGCCAGTCGGCGGCCTGCGCGGCGGTCCGCAGCCGGATCGGCCCCGGCAGCGGGTCCGTCACCGGACCGGCTGCCGGGTCCAGCAGCTGCCGGGCCGAGTCCACCAGCCGCACCAGCCGCTCCAGCAGCCGGGCGCGGGCCAGCTGCAGCTCGGCCGGGCGGTCGGCTGCATCGCGCAGCCGTACCAGCCGCAGGTACAGCCGCCCGGGGAGCCGGTAGCGCGGTGTGCCGTCGGCGGCGGGCGGCTCCACGTCCAGCAGCTCCCGCTCGGCCAGCTGCCGCATGACCGCCTCGGCCTCCGGCGGCGGGCAGCCGACCAGCGCGGAGGCGGTCCGCAGATCGGCGAGCTGGGCCGGGGCCAGGGTGAGCATCCGCAGCATCCGCGCCTGTGCGGGGTTGAGCGATCGGTAGGTGAGGTCGAAGGCGGTGCTCAGCGGATCGGTGTCCGGCACCGGCACCGGCCCCTGGGCCGCGGCTTCGGCGTCCTGTCCCCCGCGCCGCCGGCCGGCCTGACCATCGGCGCCCGGTCCGGGCTCCGCACCCGGCAGCCCGCGCCCGTCGACCGGACGCCCCCGCTCCGTCTCCACCGGGCGGCCGCCGGCGGCCTTGGAGATGTCGCCCGCGGCCGCCGGAACCGCACCGGTGCCCGGTCGCCCGCGGTCCGCGCGTCGCGGGCGGCCGTCGCCGGCCCGGACCGCCTCACGGCTGCCCGGCGCCGTAGCGGTTCCCTCGCCCGGGTCGCCGGGCCCGCGCCCGGCGGCGTCGCCCGTGGTCGCGCGCGTCGAGCGGTTCCCGGCTCCGAGCCGCGCCGCCTGGCCGATCAGTCGCGCCACGGCGCCGGATCCGGCGGCCTCGCCGGCCGGCCCGCCCGTCGGAACGGAGACCAGTACGCCGTCCCGCGGTCCCGCCTGGCCGCGCAGGACGGGCTTCGGTGGCTGCTCCTTCACCGCCCCGCTCCGGCCGCCGGCTCCGCCCTGGGCCACCACGGTCGCCTTCGCGGCTGCCGCCGGGGCCGCCTGTGCCAGTGCCCGCACCGCCTCGGTCACGGCGGCCTTGGGGTGGTTGCGCAGCCAGCCGGCCATCAGCCGCAGCGTGGCGGGACCGGAGCCGCAGGCCTCGGCCAGGTCGGCCGCGCCGACCGGGTCGCAGCCGATCCTGGTGCCGCCGACCAGCCCGCTGAGCAGGTCGCCGGCCGAGGGCTGGTCCAGACCGCCGAGGATGACCGGGTCGATGTCCTCGATCCCGGTGAGCGGTCCCGCGGTGGTGGCGACCACCAGGCAGCCGGGCTCGTCGGCGAGCAGCGGCCACAGCTGGCCGGCGTCCCGCGCGTCGTCAAGCAGGAGGAGCAGCCGCCTGCCCGCCTGTGCCTCGCGCAGCGCCCCGCAGGCCGGACCGCTGGCGCCGTCCCCGCTGCCGGGGACCAGCACCGCGTCCGGCACCGGGCCGAGCTGTTCGAGCAGCTGCCGGGCGATCTGCCCCGGCGGGACCCGGTTGCCGTCGGGAGCGGACAGCCGGGTGAACAGGACGCCGTCGGGATAGGCGTGGGCGATCGAGCGGACGAACCGTACGGCGAGTGTGGTGCGTCCCGAGCCGGGCCGCCCGGCCAGCACCACGACCGGGGAGCGGCCCCGCACCGGGCGGGCGGCGGCTGCGGCGAGGGCGGCCAGCTCGGTCCGCCGGCCGCTGAACAGCGCGGGCACCGGGGGCAGCCGGTCGAGTGCGCCGTCTTCGGTGGGCCGTGCGTCCATCGCCGTCTTCCTCGTCACCCGCGTCACTCCTGACCAGCCGACCCGCCCCCGGGACCCGCCGTGAGTCCGTCCGCGAAGCGTAGTTCGGCCGCCCGACGGACCGGTGCGGACACCGGTAGTACCAACCGGCGAATCACTCGTCAGAACCATGTCGAAGAGGACCGCGCGTGCCGTCAACCCCAGGTCCTGGCACGTCTCCTGGCGGCCCGCCAGCCACGCGAACTCCTCGACGGCGCGCGCCGGCCCCCTGGGAACGCGCACGGTCGCACGCTCGGTTCCCGTACGCCCGACCCCGGTCCCTACCGGGCCGGGGGCCGGGTGGGCCGCCCTGCTCCCGCTCCGCCCCGGGGAGCGCGCCGCCGGCTCAGTTCCGCTCGAACGGCCGGGCCGGCCAGGGGGTGTCGCCCGGGCGCAGCGCGTCCAGGCCGGGGCCGGTCAGGGCCGCGTGCAGCGCCAGCGCCCCGGTGACCAGGGTCGGGTTGTGGAGCTCGCCCGCGAGGACGAGCCGGACCAGTTCGTCCAGCGGCACCCGGGCGGTCTCTATCTCCAGCTCCTCGCCGTGCGCCTGGTAGCGCTCGCCCTCCGCCTCGGCGAGGTCGGTGGCGAGGAAGAGCCGCAGCGCCTCGTCCGTCCCGCCCGGCGAGGTGTAGAAGTCGACCAGCACCCGCCACTCCGCCGCCTTGCAGTGCGCCTCCTCGTAGAGCTCGCGCTGGGCGGCGTGCAGCGGGTTCTCGCCGGGGACGTCGAGCAGCCCGGCGGGCAGCTCCCACAGCCGCTGGCGCACGGGGTGCCGGTACTGGCGCAGGACCAGTACCCGCTGCTGGTCATCGAGGGCGAGGACGGACACCGAACCGGGATGGGTCTGGTAGTCACGGCGGGCGTAGCTGCCGTCGGGCATCAGCACCTCGTCGGTGCGCACGCCGGTGACCCGTCCCTGGAAGGGCACCGAGGAGGCCCGTACCGGCCAGTCCTCCGCCACGTCCCTGATCTGCTGGATGTCCGTCATCTCTCTCCCCTTAGCGCTCAGGGCCAACTATGCCAAACGGCGGCCGTGCGAAGATCCGCACGACCGCCGTCCGACGACGGGACGCCTACTCGGCGCCGGTCTTGATCCGAATCGCCGCGGCCACCAGGCCCGCGAACAGCGGGTGCGGGCGGGTCGGGCGGGACTTCAGCTCCGGGTGGGCCTGGGTGGCGACCAGGTAGGGGTGCACCTCGCGGGGGTACTCGACGTACTCGACCAGGTCGCCCTTGGGGGACAGGCCCGAGAAGAGCAGGCCGGTCTTCTCCAGGTCGGCGCGGTAGGCGTTGTTGACCTCGTAGCGGTGGCGGTGGCGCTCCTCGACGTACTGCTCGCCGCCGTACACCTCGCGGACGATCGAGCCCTCGGCCAGCTTGGCCGGGTACAGGCCCAGGCGCATCGTTCCGCCCAGGTCGCCCTTGCCGTCCACGATCGCCAGCTGCTCGGCCATGGTGGAGATGACCGGGTACTTGGCGGCGGGGTCGAACTCGGTGGAGTTGGCCTCGGGCAGGCCGGCCAGGTTGCGGGCGGCCTCGATGACCACGCACTGCAGGCCCAGGCACAGGCCCAGCAGCGGGATCCTGTTCTCGCGGGCGTAGGTGATCGCGGCGACCTTGCCGTCCACACCGCGGTCGCCGAAGCCGCCGGGGATGCAGATCGCGTCCACGTCGCCGAGGTGCTCCTGGGCACCCTCGGGGGTGACGCAGTCGTCCGAGGTGACCCACTTGATCTCGACCCGGGCGTTGTTGGCGAAGCCGCCGGCGCGCAGCGCCTCGGTCACCGACAGGTAGGCGTCCGGCAGGTCGATGTACTTGCCGACCAGGGCGACCTTGACGATGTGCTGCGGCTCGTGGACGCGGCGCAGCAGGTCGTCCCAGGTGGTCCAGTCCACGTCACGGAACGGCAGGTCGAGGCGGCGCACCACGTAGGCGTCCAGGCCCTCGCCGTGCAGCACCTTGGGGATGTCGTAGATCGACTTGGCGTCGATGGCCGCGACCACGGCCTCCTCGTCCACGTCGCACATCAGCGAGATCTTGCGCTTGATGGCCTGCGGCACCTCGCGGTCGGCGCGCAGCACGATCGCGTCGGGCTGGATGCCGATGTTGCGCAGCGCGGCCACCGAGTGCTGGGTCGGCTTGGTCTTCAGCTCGCCGGAGGGGCCGATGTACGGCAGCAGGGAGACGTGCACGAAGAAGACGTTGTCCCGGCCGACCTCGTGGCGGACCTGGCGGACGGCCTCCAGGAACGGCAGCGACTCGATGTCGCCGACGGTGCCGCCGACCTCGGTGATCACCACGTCGACGTCCTCGGTCGCCATCCGGCGGATCCGGGACTTGATCTCGTTGGTGATGTGCGGGATGACCTGGACGGTGTCGCCCAGGTACTCGCCGCGGCGCTCCTTGGCGATGACCGTCGAGTACACCTGGCCGGTGGTGACGTTCGCCGACCCGTGCAGGTTGGTGTCCAGGAAGCGCTCGTAGTGACCGATGTCCAGGTCGGTCTCGGCGCCGTCGTCGGTGACGAAGACCTCACCGTGCTGGAACGGGTTCATCGTGCCCGGGTCCACGTTGAGGTACGGGTCGAGCTTCTGCATCGTCACGCGCAGACCGCGTGCCTTCAGCAGCGCGCCGAGGCTGGAGGCGGTGAGGCCCTTGCCGAGTGAAGAGGCGACACCCCCGGTGACGAAGAGGTGCTTGGTCGTCACGGCGCGGCCGTTCGCTGCCTTGCCGGAATGGGGCTGTGCCAAGAGGGGGCTCCCGTGGGTCGCGTGTCGAAGGTGACTCCGGTGGAGGACTGCCCGCACCCGCGCCGACGAGGAGTTCGCACTCGCCCGGGGAGCCCGAAGAGAGCTCCGACGGGGTCGCCGGGGCGGCGGATCCGGGGTGGTTGATCCCACCAGTCCACGGGGTACCAGCGTATCAGCGAGCGGCACCGATCGCTTTCCGGCCGTCGCGGCGTGCTCGTCCGGGTCGTCCGGCTGCTCCGAACGGACGGCCGGATACTGCCCGGAAGGGGTGGTTCCGACATCACCCCGAGGGGCCCGGAGGGAGGAGCCCCGCCTGGTCCGTCCGGACCGTCTTCGATCCCCCACTCGGGCCACTTTGTCGATCACAGGCGTGATGGCACCCGAACCGGGCGCTCTCCGCGTGCCGCACCCCAGCTCACCGACGTATCCTGCACGGACGCATCGCCGACAGCAGAGCACGCGGAGGGCGAGGGGGTCAGGACGACACCTCTTGGTCCCCGATGCGCGACCGGACACCTCCCGTACCAGTTCACCTGTCCAGGCCAGGGGCGCACACACCGCCCCGCCGGGCGACCCACGGTCCTCCCCGCACACCGGTCGGGGGTCCGGGGGCCGCCCAGCCCGGATCTCCGGCCCCGCAGACCGCCTGCTACCGACCGTCTGCGCTGCCGCCGCCCAAATTGCGAACTGGAGACCCACGTGGCCGGCCGTATCGAGGACTACGCACTCATCGGGGACATGCAGACCGCCGCCCTGGTCAGCAGGGACGGAGCCGTTGACTGGCTCTGCCTCCCCAGATTCGACTCCCCGGCCGTCTTCGCCGGTCTGCTCGGTACCGATGAACACGGGTTCTGGCGGATCGGCCCGGCCGAACCCGTCGGTGAGGAGGTCGCCCCCACCGCCCCGCCGCAGCGCTCGCACTTCACCGATCCGGGTGAGTTCCGGGAGGTGCCGGCCACCGCGGCCGCCCCGGCCGTACCCGCCGACCGGCGCCGCTACCGGGGCGACTCGCTGATCCTCGAGCAGGAGTGGGACGCCCAGGGCGGCAGTGTCCGGGTGATCGACTTCATGCCGCCCCGCCCGCTCGCCGGGGCCGAGGCCGTCCCACAGATGATCCGGATCATCGAAGGCGTCTCCGGACGGGTGCGGATGCGCTCCGCCCTGCGGATGCGGTTCAGCTACGGCCGGATCACCCCCTGGGTGCACCGGGTCGAACAGGCCGACGGCACCCACCGAACGGTCGCCATGGCCGGCCCCGACTCGGTCTGGCTGGACGGCAGGGCCGAGACCTACGGCCGCGACCTCACCACCTACGCCGACTTCACCGTCACCGCCGGCCAGCGGATCGCCTTCGCCCTCACCTGGCAGGCCAGCCACCTGCCCGCCCCCAGCGCACCCGACGCCGAGGCCGCCCTCGCCTACACCGAGGAGTTCTGGCGCGAGTGGGTCGGCCAGTGCACCTACCAGGGCCCCTACCGCGAGCCGGTGGTCCGCTCGCTGATCACCCTCAAGGCCCTCACCTACGCCCCCACCGGTGGCATCGTCGCCGCACCCACCACCTCGCTGCCCGAGGACATCGGCGGGGTGCGCAACTGGGACTACCGCTACACCTGGCTGCGCGACGCCGCGATCACCCTCTCCTCCCTGCTGCGCACCGGCTACCGCGAGGAGGCCCGCGCCTGGCGCGAGTGGCTGCTGCGCGCGGTCGCGGGCGACCCGGAGAACCTGCAGATCATGTACGGCATCGCGGGCGAGCGCGAGCTCACCGAGTCCGAACTCGACTGGCTGCCCGGCTACGAGGACTCCAGGCCGGTCCGGATCGGCAACGGCGCCGCGGGCCAGCTCCAACTCGACGTCTACGGCGAGGTGGTGGAGACCCTGCACCTGGCCCACATGACGGGCCTGTCCCGGCACGACCACGCCCACCAGCTCCAACTCAAGCTGATCAGCTACCTGGAGAAGCACTGGACCGCGCCCGACGAGGGCATCTGGGAGGTCCGCGGGCCGCGCCGCCACTTCGTCCACTCCAAGGTGATGGCCTGGGTCGCCGTCGACCGCACCATCAAGCTGCTGGAGCAGTCCCCCTACGAGGTCCACGGGTTCCCCGGCGAGAGCCCCCTGGAGCGCTGGCGCGAACTGCGCGACCGGATCCACGCGGACGTCTGCGAGAAGGGCTACGACCCCGACCGCAACACCTTCACCCAGTACTACGGCGGCCAGGAGCTGGACGCCTCACTGCTGCTGATCCCGCAGATGGGCTTCCTGCCGCCGGACGACAAGCGCGTCATCGGCACCATCGAGGCGATCCAGCGCGAACTGGCCACCGAGGACGGCTTCGTACTGCGCTACCCCACCCACGACACCTCCGGCGAGAACGTCGACGGGCTGGCCGGCCACGAAGGCGCCTTCCTGGCCTGCTCGTTCTGGCTCGCCGACGACCTGGCGATGATCGGCCGGGTCACCGAGGCGCGGGAGCTGTTCGACCGGCTGCTCTCCCTGCGCAACGACCTCGGCCTGCTGGCCGAGGAGTGGGACCCGGTCGCCAAGCGGCAGGTCGGCAACTTCCCGCAGGCGTTCAGCCACGTGCCGCTGATCGACACCGCGCTGCGCCTGACCGCCTGCGGCGGGGCCTACCTCTCCGCCCAGCCGGACGTCCGCTCGGCCGACCGCACCGAGCAGGCCATGATGTGACCCAGCCGGGCCTACGGCGACGGGGCTCCGCCGGGCGGAGCCCCGTCGCCGTACGGCTCAGGCGCCCTCGCGCTGGACCAGTTCGTCGTAGGTGCTGAGCACCTGCGCCACCGTGGCCGCCTCGTCCGGCCAGGTCTCGGCCTGGACACGGCCGGCCGCGGCGAGCGCGGCCCTGCGGTCCGGGTCGGCCAGCAGCCCCCGTACCGCCGTCGCGAGTGCGGCCGGATCGCCGTACGGCACCAGGACCGCGGCCTCGCCGACCAGCTCGGGAATGCCGCCGACGCTGGTGGCGACCACCGGCACGCCCGCCCGCATCGCCTCCTGGACCACCAGCGAACGGGCCTCCCAGCGGCTGCTCACCACCACCAGGTCGGCGGCGGCGAGCAGGTCGGGCACGTCGGTGCGGTAGCCGAGCAGTTCCACCGGCAGCCGCTCCGCCGCGATCCGCTCGCGCAGTTCGGTACCCTCCGCGCCCTCGCCCGCGATCACCACCAGCGGGTCGCGCTCGCCCAACTGCCCGGCCGCGTCCAGCAGCAGGCCGAAGGACTTCTGCGGGACCAGCCGGCCGATCGCCAGCACCACGGGCCGGTCCGGTCCGCCGCCCAGCAGACGGGCCCGGGACGCCTCCCGGCCGAGGTCGCCGGGAGGCATCGGCGGGGCCGCGACCGGGCCCAGCCTGGCATCGGTGGCACCGAGTTCACGGGCCCGGGCGACCAGGTCGGAGGATGCGCCCAGGACCAGGTCGGCGGCCCGGGCCACCCGGCGCTCCATCAGCCGCTGCAGGCGGCGTTCCACGCCGGTGGCCAGCATCGCGTGGTGGAAGGTCACCACCAGCGGGGTCTGCGGCCGCAGCCCTGGGAAGCGTCCGGCGGTGCGCAGCGCCAGGTCGGAGAGGAGACCGGCGCGCAGGCCGTGGGCGTGCACCACGTCCGCCCCGGTGAAGGCGCGACGCAGCTCGCCGATGGCGGTGGCGTCGCTGCGGGCCCCGGCGGTGGGGGTGATGTCGACCAGGTGGAACCGGGCGCCGGTGCGGGAGAAGCCGAACAGCGAGTCCGTCCCGGCGGGGGCGCAGACGGTCACACCGACGCCGTGCGCCACCAGGCCCTGCGCCAGGGAGCGCACATGCGCTCCGATGCCGCCGGTGCTCGCGGACAGGACGAGTACCACGTGCAGCTGGCCCCGGCTCTCATGGGCCGCGGTGGGGCCGGTGCCGGTGGCCCGGGTCGCGGAATGGTCCACGTCGTCTCGCTCCGACTAGTTCACTTGCCGCACGCCGCCCGCGGGATCTCCGCGAGCGCCGCTCGGGACTGGGGTGCCAGTGTCCAGCCGCCACCATGCCAGGTCGGGAGGCGTCTTGGACAGTCGGCACCCTCGCGGGCGCGTCGTGGGACCCGACCGGGGCACGGGGAAGGGCCCGCGCGGGCGCAACGGCCGCGCGGCAGTCCCGAGCTCGGGACGGCGCGCCAGCCGTGCGGTTCCCGGCGCCCGGCCATGCTTCCCGGGGCCCGGCGAACCGCGAGAGCCCCGCGCCCGCGGGTGGCCAGGGGCGTCAGTCGCCGCGCGGGGAGCGGGCCGCCGCGAGGAGCTCCTCGGCGTGGGCACGGCCCAGCTCCGAGTCCTCCAGGCCCGCCAGCATCCGGGAGAGCTCGCGGACCCGCTCCCCGTCGTCGAGCACCTTGACCCCGCTGCGGGTCACCGTGCCGTCGTTGGTCTTCACCACCACCAGGTGCCGGTCCGCGAAGGCCGCCACCTGCGGCAGGTGGGTCACCACGACCACCTGCGCGCTCTGCGCCAGCTTGGCCAGCCGGCGGCCGATCTCCACCGCCGCCTTGCCGCCGACACCCGCGTCCACCTCGTCGAAGAGGTACGTGGGCACCGGGTCGGCACCGGCGAAGACCACCTCGACGGCCAGCATCACCCGGGAGAGTTCACCGCCGGACGCGCCCTTGGCGATCGGCCGCGGCTGCGCACCGGGGTGCGGGGCGAGCAGCACCTCGACCTCGTCCACGCCGTGCGGGCCGTAGGCGACGGTGCGCCCGTCGATCTCGATGCCCGCGAGGTCGTCGACCCGGCTGACCGCGAAGGTCACCCGGGCGTGCGGCATGGCGAGTTCGGCGAGTTCCGCGGAGACGGCCGTGGCGAAGCGGTCGGCGGCGGCGTGCCTGGCGGCCGAGACCCCGGCGGCGAGTTCGGCCAACTCGGCCCGCAGCTCGGTCTCCTGGGCCCCGAGCTCGTCGATCCGCTCGTCGTCGCCGTCGAGTTCGGCCAGCCGCAGCGCACCGGCCTCGGCCCACTCCAGCACCTCGGCGAGCGAGTTCTCCTCGCCGCCGTACTTGCGCACCAGCTGCGCCAGTACCGCCCGGCGGTCCTCGACCGCTGCCAGCCGTACCGGATCCGCGTCCAGGTCGTCGGCGTACCCGGCCAGGTCGCCGGCCACGTCGGCGAGCAGGTAGCCCACCTCGCCCAGGCGGTCGGCCAGGGCGGCGAGCCGCTCGTCGTGGTGGCGGACGGAGTCCAGGGCGCGGCGGGACTGGGCCAGCAGGGTGCCGGCGTCCAGCGAGTCCGGGTCGGCGGGGTCGCCGGCCAGGGCGGCGTGGGCGAGGGTCGCGGCACCGGAGAGCGCGTCGGCGTGGCCCAGGCGTTCGGCCTCGGCGGCCAGCTCGACGTCCTCACCGGTGACCGGCTCGGCGGCGGCGATCTCCTCCAGGCCGAAGCGCAGCAGGTCCGCCTCCTGGGCGCGTTCGCGGGCCCTGGTGGTCAGCTCCTCCAGGGTGGCCGAGACCTCGCGCAGGCGGCGGTACACCTCGCGGTAGCGGGCCAGCGGCTCGGCCACCGCCTCGCCCGCGTACCGGTCCAGCGCGCCGCGCTGGCGGGAGGGGCGCAGCAGCCGCTGCTGGTCCGTCTGACCGTGCACGGCGATCAGGTCCTCGCCGAGCTCGGCGAGCAGGCCGACCGGGACCGCCCGGCCGCCGACGTGGGCGCGCGAGCGGCCCTCGGCGGAGACGGTACGGCTGATCAGCAGCGCGCCGTCGTCCAGCTCGGCGCCGGCCTCCAGGGCGCGGGCGGCCACCGGGGAGCCGGCCGGCAGCTCGATACGGCCCTCGACGACCGCCCGGTCGGAGCCGCCGCGCACCAGCGCCGGGTCGGCCCGGCCGCCCAGCAGCAGGCCGAGGCTGGTCACCACCATGGTCTTGCCCGCTCCGGTCTCGCCGGTCACCGCGGTGAAGCCCGGTGCCAGTTCGACCACCGCGTCGTCGATGACGCCAAGATCCCGTATCCGCATCTCGTCCAACACGGAGACGACCTTACGAGGTCCGACCCCCAGCGCGCGACGAGCGGAGGTCCCGGCGGTGCAAGTTCATCCCATCCGGCACCGTCCCTGCCGACTCCGTGCGCGGGCGGCCACCGAGCGTGTACCCATCCTCGGGGGGCGAGGAGGCCGCAGGGTGCCGCCGTTACGCGGCCTCGCGCGGCGCGACCGCGCAGTAGCGCAGGAAGAACTGCGCCAGCGGCCCGATCGCCAGCGCGTACGTGATCGTCCCGAGCCCGACCGTACCGCCGAGCAGGAACCCGATCGTCACCACCGTCAGCTCCATGCCGGTGCGGATCAGCCGCAGGGAACGCCCGGTGCGCCGGTGCAGCCCGGTCATCAGCCCGTCGCGCGGCCCGGGCCCAAGCCGGGCCCCGATGTAGAGGCCGGTCGCCAGACCGTTGAGCACGATGCCCGCCGTCAGTAGCGCCGTCCGCGCGAGCCACCCCTCCGGGGCGGCGATCAGGCCGAGGGTGAGGTCCATCGCGGCGCCGATGACCAGGATGTTGCCGATCGTCCCGATGCCCGGCACCTGGCGCAGCGGTATCCACAGCAGCAGCACCAGCGCGCCCGTGATGGTCACCCAGGCGCCCATGCTCAGACCGAGGTGCCGCTGCAGGCCCTGGTGCAGCACGTCCCACGGGTTGACACCCAGCGAGGCCCGCACCATCAGCGCCATGCTCGCCCCGTACAGGCCGAGGCCGGCCAGCAGTTGCGGCACCCGCCGGGCGAGCCGGTCGGTGCTCCAGATCCTCGCGGCGCTGTCGCCCGGAGTGCTGGCGTGCTGGGAGACGGTAGCCATGGTTCGGCTCCTCGGGAGGTGGTGCGGATGTGTATGGCGGCCGAGCGGCCGGACTGCCATCATGAGGGTCCAATCGGACCCGATCCAGGTCCAATCGAGGCCAGGTGGACTGATTCGAATGAGCGAGTGGCAGAGTGCCGTGACCCCGCCCGCGCTGGCCAGGCTGCTGCGCAGCACCCAGCTGCCCGAGCCCGCCGGGCACCGGCCCGCGTACCGGACCCTGGCCGGGCAGGTCCGGCTGCTGGTCTCCGAGGGCCGGCTGCCGGTCGGCACCCGGCTGCCCGCCGAACGCGAACTCGCGCAGGCCCTGTCGCTCAGCCGCACCACCGTCGCCACCGCGTACGAGACCCTGCGCAGCGAGGGCTATCTGCGCAGCCGCCGTGGCTCCGGCAGCTGGACCACGCTACCCGAGGGCAGCAGGCCGCCCGGTGACGCCCTGCACCCCGTCCCGCCGGACGAGCGGGAGACCGTACTGGACCTCGGCGTGGCCGCACTGCCCGCCCCGCAGCCGTACCTCGGCGAGGCGGCGGCCCGGGCGATCGAGCAACTGCCCGCGTACGCCTCGGGGCACGGCCACTACCCGACCGGCGTGCCCGTGCTGCGGGAGGCCATCGCCCGCCGCTTCACCGAGCGCGGCCTGCCCACCACTCCGGACCAGATCCTGGTCACCACCGGCGCGATGGGTGCCCTGCACCTGGCCCGCCAGGCGCTCTCCGGACGCGGCGACCGGCTCGCGGTCGAGGCGCCCAGCTACGCGCACACCATCCAGTCACTGCGCCGCAGCGGCGCCCGCCTGGTGCCCGTCCCGCACGCCCGGCCGGACGGGCCGACCGCCCTGCCGCGCTGGGACGTCCAGGAGTGGCAGCGCGTCCTGCGCGGGGCCGCGCCCCGACTCGCCTTCCTCATCCCGGACTTCCACAATCCGACCGGCGCCCTGATCGACGAGGAGCAGCGCCGCGAGCTGCTCGCCGCCGCCCGCGCCGCCGGGACCGTCGTCGTGGTCGACGAGACACCTGCCGAACTCGCCTGGGGCGTAGGCACCGAGGACCTCCCCAGGCCCATGGCCGCCCTGGACCGCGCCGCCCAGGTGGTCACCGTCGGCTCGGGCAGCAAGCTCCTCTGGGGCGGTCTGCGGGTCGGCTGGCTGCGTGCGAACCCCGCCCTGGTACGGCAGTTGGCCGCCGACCGGGTCTACACCGACGTCGGCACTCCCGTGCTGGAGCAGTTGATCGCCGCCGCCCTGCTCACCGAACGCTTCGACGAGGTCCGTGCCCACCAGCTGGCCAGGCTGCGCTCCAGCGCCGAGGCGCTCATCGCCGCACTCGAACGGCAGTTGCCCGAGTGGCGGTTCGCCCGCCCGCCGGGCGGCCTGTGCCTCTGGGTGTCCACCGGCCGGGTCTCGGGCGCCGCGCTGGCCCAGGCCGGCGAACGAATCGGGGTACGGATCGCGGCCGGCTCCCGGTTCGGCGTGGACGGCGCCTTCGAGCACCACATCCGCATCCCGTTCACCGTCCCCGCACCGGCCGCCGACGCGGCGATCGCCCGTCTCGCCACCGCCGCCGACCTGGCCCAGGCCGGCCGCTGGCGCACCACCGGAGAGGCCCCGCCGCTGGCCGTCTGACCTCCGTCGGCGCGGCCCCGGGGAAGTGGTGAACCGGCCGACGTGCACCGCCCGTCGACCGCGGCCAAAGCCAACTGGCCGACGGGCGGGGGCAAGTAGGCGACAGACATCACGGCGCCTCATGCCCCTCGGGAGCCGTTCAGCAGACCTTGCCGCGCCCGCGCCACCCCGTCACCGGCAGCGCGAACTTGGCCACCAGCCGGTCCGTGAACGGCGCCTGGTGCAGCCGCGCCAGGCGCACCGGCGTACTCCCCCGGCGGACCTCCACCCTTGCCCCGGCCGGGAGTTCGACCGAACGGCGCCCGTCGCACCAGAGCACCCCGTGCGGCGTCTTCGGCTGGACCTCCACCGCCAGCACCGAGTCGGGCGAAGTCACCAGCGGCCGGGCGAACAGCGCGTGCGCACTGATCGGCACCATCAGCAGTGCCTCCACCTCCGGCCACACCACCGGACCGCCGCCCGAGAAGGCGTACGCGGTCGATCCGGTCGGCGTCGAGAGGACCACCCCGTCGCAGCCGAAGTTGGAGACCGGACGGCCGTCCACCTCGGTGACGACCTCCAGCATCCGCTCCCGCGCGGCCTTCTCGATCGACGCCTCGTTCAACGCCCAGTCCTGGTGCACCACATCGCCGTTGGTGCGGACCAGGACGTCGAGCGTCATCCGGTCCTCGATCTCGTAGTCGGCCTTGACCACCCGCTCGACCACGACCGCCAGGTCGTCCCGCTCGGCCTCCGCCAGGAAGCCGACCCGGCCAAGGTTGATGCCCAGCATCGGCAGCCCGGACTCCCGGGCCAGCTCCGCCCCCCGCAGCAGCGTGCCGTCGCCCCCGGCCACCAGGATCAGCTCGCAGCCGTCCGCCGCGCCGTGCCCACCGGGCACCCGCTCCACCCCGTCGGGCAGATCCAGGCCGACGGCCTCCGAGGCGAGCAGTCTGATCCTGATCCCCTCCTTGAGCAGGCCGTGCACCAGCCCCTCGACACTGCGCAGCGCAGCCTCACGGCCGGTGTGCGCGATCAGGAAGACCGTACGTTCCTCGCTCATGCTGCCCTCTCCCTACGCCTGCCGGGTCGCCCTTGCCCCGGTGCGGCCGCCACCGGGCGTGACGGTCGGACGCCTGCACAGCACCCTATCCGGGGGCCCTGACATCCGACCCCCGCCATCCGGCCCGGCCACCGAAGGACCTCCGGCTTACTGCGGCCCCTCCGCCACCGCCCGCTCCGCCTCGGCCGGGTCCAGCCGCGGGGCGCCGCGGCGCAGCCACAGGAAGTACTCGACGTTCCCGGACGGGCCCGGCAGCGGGCTGGCGGTGACCGCCCGGACGCCCAGCCCCAGCTCCCAGGCCTGATCGGCGACCTGACGGACCATCTCCGCCCGCAGCTGCGGGCTGCGGACCACTCCCCCGCTGCCCAGCCGCTCCTTGCCGATCTCGAACTGCGGCTTGACCATCATCACCAGGTCCGCGTCCTCGGCGCAGCAGCCCGCCAGGGCGGGCAGCACCAGACCGAGCGAGATGAACGACAGATCGCCGACCACCAGGTCGACCGGCTCCCCGCCGATCTGCTCCAGCGTCAGCTCCCGGACATTGGTCCGGTCCATCACGGTGACCCGCTCGTCGCTCTGCAGCGACCAGGCCAGCTGGCCGTAGCCGACGTCCACCGCCAGTACCCCCGCCGCCCCCGCGCGCAGCAGTACGTCGGTGAAGCCGCCGGTGGACGCGCCCGCGTCCAGCGCGCGCCGCCCCTCGACCACCAGGCCCTGCGGCACGAAGGCGGCGAAGGCGCCCGCCAGCTTGTGGCCGCCGCGCGAGACGTAGTCGGGATCGTTCTCGTCCTTGGCCACCACGACCGCCGCCGAAATCTCGACCTGCGTCGCGGGCTTGGTCGCCGTGGTGCCGCCGACGGTCACCCGGCCCGCCGCGATCAGCTCACTCGCGTGCTCACGCGAACGGGCCAGCTTGCGGCGGACCAGCTCCGCGTCGAGTCGGCGTCGTGCCACTGCCACTGGTGTTTCAGCTCCTACTGCTTTCGCTACTACCCGTACTGCTGGTGCTCGTACGGCTGCTGCTCGTCCGGTTACCGCTCGTCGAGCGCGGCCAGAGTGCCCACCAGCCGCTGATGTACATCTTCGTACACCGCCACCTGGGCAGCGGTCTCCACCCCTGCCAGCTCCGCCAGCCCGGCCAGCGCGGCATCGACCTCCGGGTGGCCCGTCGGCTCCACCGGCGCCGGCTCAGACACCGCCGCCCTCCTGCTTCGGCGCGGACTTCCTCGCGGAGGCCTTCTTCGCGCCGCCCTTCGCACTCGCGCCACCGGCCCGGCTCCCGGTACCCGGCTTCCCGGCCGCCGCCTTCTCCACCGCCTTCGTCGCGGTCTTCGCCACGGCCTTGGTCGCGGTCTCCGCCACCGCCTTCTTCGCGGCCGCACCATCGGCGGCCGTGCGTCCGACAGTCGGCTTCGTGCCGTTCGCCTTCACAGCGGCGGCCTTGGTGCCGTTCGCCTTCACACCGGCCGCCTTCACACCGGCCGCCTTCGCACCGGCCGCCTTCGCACCGGCCGCCTTCACACCGGCCCCGGCGGCCGGCCG